>CAZYMD010000030.1:0-24814 GCA_964649005.1 uncultured Pirellulales bacterium | reverse complement strand
TCTGGTTATTGATCTGGTTTTTTAGTTCGGTGTATATTTTGAACATATTTCTGCGGTCGAAGGCCCAGATTGTGAAGAGTATTCCCATGGTGACGGCGTAGGCTGGGAAGACGCCGAATTCGTTTTGCAGGAGGAAGAGTTGTTTGTGAATGGCTAATGCCTTGTTGTATATGGCATTGGCGTCGGTGTTTTTTTGGTATTGGCTGATGAATTTTTGCAGGGCGGATTGATGTGCTTCGATTTCGTGGTTGTTCCTCAGTATGCCAAAAATACCTAAGAATAGCATTGCGAGGCCAAGGAACAGCATTGGGCCGAAGAAGGGGCGTTTCATATTTTTATACCCTTATAACTCAAACTGGCCAATGATCAGTTTGGAAATGTAAAAAATAAAACTAAAAATGCATAATTGTGGTATCCTGACGAGTCGGGATGGCTGATTTTATTATTACAGAGACATGATTAAATTAACAGTTACGTTAGTATTTCAGCTATAAAACGGTTAGTTTTAGTTGTAAAAAGGTAATTACATATCCGGCTCGTTGGGACCTCGTTTTATTCAATAGCAATAGAACGGCGTTCAGGATAACATCGGGATGGAATCGCTGCTATGTATTTAATTCGCAGGGGATATCTCTCCATTACGGCCTTCGGCCTCCAGTCGAGATGACAGAGGATGGTGGGATGAGATGACAGTGCATATTGAGATTGCAATCGCGTTGGGACTATGGACCTTGCAGCGATAGGGTCGCATTGCGTGGTGTTCCGAAGTTGTCGAATTGGATCGGTATTTAGAGTGTCCATGGTTTTCGATATTGGCGGTTGAGGTAATTGTTTGCGGCCGGTTCGTTTGTGAAGGTTAGTTCGGGGCCGTTCCAGATGAGTTTTTTGTCGAAGCGCATTGCGATGTTTCCGAGCAGTGGTGTTTCTGTGAGCAGGCCTGCGTGTTGGACGAAATCGGAACCAGCGGGCTCACCTCCTCGGCAGGCGTTGATCCATTCCTGATAGTGGCCTGGGGAGCGGGGGAGGCGCTTGGGCGGAGAGCCGTAGGATTTTCTTTTGGTTTCGGGGATCAGGAGATAATCCATTAAGACGGCTTTTTCGCCTATGTAAATCGGGGATGAAACTCGGCGGCCCGGCTCGAGACCTTCGGGTCTTGGCGGTTCGTAGCCATCGTCGAACCACCTTATAGTGACGGGTGGCATCTCGCCTCGTGCGGGAAATTCGAAGGTTGCCTTGAACTGACGCGGGTGAATTTCGGGATCTATTTCCTTGCAGACGATCTCGACGCTGGTTGGGTGTTTTAGCTTTAAGGCTTTGAAGACCGTTGAGAGGATGTGGCAGCCCATGTCGCCAAGAGGGCCTGTGCCGAAATCACGCCAGTCGCGCCAACGCCAGGGGTGGTATGCGGGATGGTACGGACGCTCGGGGGCGGGGCCCAGCCAGAGGTCCCAGGCCAGGCCTTCGGGGACAGGCGGTGTGTCGGGGGGACGGTGTCCAAGGGTGGGGGGATCCCAGAAGACCTTACCACGGTTGATGTGGACTTCTTTTACATGGCCGATCGCGCCGTCCAATATGAACTCCTGGACGAGGCGTGCGCTCTCTTCGGCCTGGCCATGATTTCCGAGCTGGGTGGCGACGCCTGCCCGGCGGGCGGCTTCGGTGATTTGTCTGGCTTCGTAGACGCTGTAGGTGAGGGGTTTTTCGCAATAGACGTGCTTGCGGCGCTTTATGGCAGCCATTGTCACTACGGCGTGCAAGTGGTCGGGGGTGGCGACCATGACACCGTCCACGTCCTCACGGTCGAGCAGCTCGCGATAGTCGGCGTAGGCTTTGCAGGCTTTGTACTCAGCAGTGTTTTTCTTTACGGCGTAGTGCTCATCGACGAGCTTTCGGGCGGGTTCGCGACCGCCAAGTTTTTGCTCTTTGCCCTGCATCCAGTCCCATGAGATGTAGCCTCCGCCTTCGCGGTTCGGGTCGCAGACGGCGAGTATCTGGACTTCATCGATCTGGAGGAAGTTGAAGAGGTTTACGTGGCCCTGGCCTCCCATGCCGATCAGGGCGAGGGTTGTTTTCTCGCTGGGTGCGATGACGCCTTTTCCGCCAAGGACGGATCGTGGGACGATGGTGAATGTTGCGCCCGCGGCAAGGCTTCGGAGGAAGGTGCGTCGCGAGATGGATTGATTGTTACGGTCTGAATGTTTGCGATTTTTCATATTTGCGCCCCATCATAATTATGCGGTGGTGTTATTCTGTTATCAATTGTCCCGCGGTTTGGCCGGACTTGATGTCGAATACTTTTTCCACCTTGATGACGACAACGCCTTTGAAGTTTTTGTCGGGCATCTTTTTCTTCATTTCGTTATTGGCGAGGTCGTACTGGGGGCCGCTGGTCAGGTATTGGGCGGCGCCGTTATACTTATAGCCTTCGCGAGGGTCTTCCTGCCACACTGTAAAGGATGCGCGTCCGTTCTCCTGGATGTTGGCTTTGGTTTTCTTCATGAAAAGGTCGCCGATGACCATCGTATCCTCATCGCACCACCAGCATTGCTGCATTGGGGCTACGTTAGGCTCGCCATCGGCTGACGCCGTAGCAAGCGCCATGACTTTTCCGGGACTCATTAGGACTCGTGCTCTCTGGGGTACTGCCGCCATTTGTTCGCTCCCTTATAATGTAGAAAAACAAATAGACCGATCCGCATAAAAGCGGTTTACACACTTTTGCCTTTATAAAGCCCTGTCGATATATTCCGGCTCGCTGTGCAAGGCCTCATACGTAATCTGCATAGAGTTCGCAATCTTTGAACACGATCCTACCTTGCATTTAGTGACGGGTCAAGGGCGATTGTCGAATGTATCGTGTGGTATAGCGGATGTTGCTCTTATACGAATTATAAGAAATCTCGTGCATCAAATATTTCTTAATTGCTATAGGAACGAGCGTTTGATTAGACCATTACGTATAGCGTTGCGGGACTTCTCCACTTCCCGGTGCGCCGGGACTCGGTCGAAGTGACAATAATAGCAGCGCGAGAATTTATTAGAAATCGTATTAGTTGTTTTGAGTGATGGCGGTTTTGCTGTAGATTTGGAAGGCGAGTACTGGGGGGGCTGCTTGGTTAAACCGGCCTTTTAGGCGGAACCAGTTTTCTGTTGTCGGGGCTTTTAAGATGATTGGTTTGGAAAGGGTCATTTGCATGGATGTACGGTCCATCGGAGGTATAGTGACGTTCCATTGTTTTGGGGTGATGTCACAGCCTTGGGGTAGGGCATCTACGTTGATTTGGCCTGTTTTGGTTTCGTTGCTGAAGTTGTAGGCCCAGACGGTTAGTTGCTGTGGTTTGTTCGGATCGGCGGTGTGCACGAATCCATGCGACCAGGGGCTTTCGTGGACCTTTACTGAGGATGAAGCGGTCATTTGCAACTGGAGGACTATTGGCGAGACAGCTGGTTGTCTGAATTTGTGGGTTTCGGGTTTTTCGAGGGACAGTTGATTCGCCTGACCCGGCTTGAGAAGAACGAAGATCGGTTGTGGGGTAAGCTGGGCCGGGACCTTACGGCCCAGCCACCTTCCCAGATAGTCGTAGACGCCATGGACTTGCAATCCAGCGGGGGGTTCCCAGTTGGCTTTTGTCTTGCCTCGCTGGGGCCAGTCCACATCTTTTTCCGACCATGCCACAAGAACGTCCCGTTCGAGGCCATCCGGCTTGGCGCGAAAAGCGTATATGTTTGTTTCGGGTGAGTCTTCGGGGCGCCATCGTCCCAAGCATCGTGCGCCGGCGAGGAGCCTTCCTGTCGCAGCCAGAGCGACATAGGCGGGTCGGGGGGTCAGGTCCAGCCTCAGAAGTCCGAATTGGACCTTGTTGCTTTCTTCTGTGTAGTGGCCGAGGATGAAGTGGAAGTGCCGCTGGGCGCCGGCAAAGAGACTACATGCGTACGATTGGGGCATCAGCTCGGCTTTGCGAAGCTCACCTTCCCTTGTCAGATCGAACCAGGGGGCATCGGTTGCGCGCTTCATGCCTCTGTCCGCCTCGGTTATCCACATGGGCCTGCCGCATGCGGCCTCTCTGGCGGGAGCCCAGAGCTGTAAATATGAATGGGGCCAGTCGTATGTGTGGATGTTGTAGGTGTCGAAGTAGGACCATGTTTCGTTTTCGATGATTCCCTGGGTGTGCATGCGCATCGGGGTTGCGGCGTATGCGTTCCAGCCTACGGTGACGTCGGGTGAGCCTGTTTTGAAGCCGAGGTATGCGGCTTTTTGAAAGGCGCACATCTCGTCGGTCGTATGGCTACCAAAGTTTTCGATATTTGCTTCGTTCCAGGGCTCCCATGCCTGGACTGTACCTTCGAACCGTTTGGACAGCTCGCGACAGTAGTTGTACACTACGCGCAAGTCGCGTGGGAAACGGCCTCCTGCGCGGGGGCCATCGAGTTTCTCATTCGTGGCCCAGGCGGGTGTATCGTGAAATACCTGGAGGATTTTCAGGCCGTTGCGCTTGGCCGCCTCTGCCGCGGTGTCATACGTGGTGTTCTCGGCGAATGTTTCGGCCGTAGGATGTATTTCGCTCATTCTAATGCGGTCGCGAATCCAGTTGATTCCGGCCAGTGCGGCCAGGTTCGCGAACTGCTCCTGCTTTGCCTGGTCGCCATGTGAGAACCATGAGACCGCCGTATCGATACAAATGGGCGAATCTTGCGATACAGGAGCGAGCAGGGGGGCCAGGACCGCAGAGCTGGTCCAGCTTACGACGTTGCCATCTTTGTTGAGAAACTCGATTCGGTACCAGCCGACGCCGATACGGCCCAAGTTGACGGTCTTTTCATTGCTCTGGTCGGCCTTGGCCAGCGATCCGGCCGCAAGTTTCTTGCCTCGATCGTCCAACACTTTCCAGCTTGTTGCATCTGAGGAAAGATCATCCGGCATTTTGAGCAGGACATCCTCTCCTTCAAGATAGATGTTGCCAGGATGCTGTGGCAGAGGTTTGGGGCGTTCTCGTTCGACGTTTTGCAACGCCTTCCAAAGTGTGCCGCGTTCGAAACCTTTCGGCTGCTTCTGCTGTGTACCGCCAAGTGTAACCAGCGCACAGACCAATACCATGCCTGTTGCTGCACAGGTCATTTTCAGAGACATGTGTGTTCTCCTTATCTATCTACGATTCTTGTGTGCGATTCCTACGCCGGCGTTATCAGGATAGTCAAATCACGTATCCAAAACAGGCTGGGTATTCTATTTGCCTGCGCCGCATCTTTTTCTACGACACTTGTTCATACAATAGGAAGTTGGGCGAGAACCACGAATTCCTGCTCTGTCAGATGAGCTTACTGTGCCTCTAACGCATCCAGGGTATCCATTACTATAGGAATGTGGGTATAAGCAGGACCACCACCCATCACTACCGCTACTGAAGCGGCCTCAAGAATTTGTGCCCTTGTCGCACCTGCATCGAGGCACTTTTGAACGTGGAGTTTGATGCAGTGCGTACACTGCGCCGCCACTGCTATGCCTAACGCAATCAGCTCCTTCTCACGAAGAGTTATGGCGCCGTCGGTCATAATTTTACCGAACAGCGTGGCAAAGCCGCCCAGCATTTCGGGCATCTGCTGCTTCATCCTGGTTATGTCTTTTTTGAACTTTGTAAAGAACTCGTGTGTTTCACAACCCATTTACTGCCTTTCAAAAACCTTTTTTACATTCGCTGAAACGCTTGCGAAAGAGCGTTAACTATATCTGTTGCAATAAGACTTACCTGCCCGATTTTCTTTGCGCCGATGTCACCTGCAAGACCGTGGAGGTATACGCCCAAAGCTGCGGCATCGAAGCTATTCATACCCTGGCCCGCGAGTGCTGTTATTACTCCGGTCAGAACATCGCCAGAGCCTGCGGTTGCCATTCCGGGATTGCCTGTCTGGTTGGTGTAGACCTTGTGTCCATCTGTAACTATGGTGCCTGCTCCCTTGAGCACGACTACGACTGCTGTCTCTGAAGCCAGACGCTCCGCCTGCTGTTGGCGATCTGTGGGAATCGGTTGCCTGAAGACGGATGTCCAGAGCCTTTTCATCTCGCCTGGGTGGGGAGTAACGACGATATCAGCCTTAACTATAGCTGGCCAGCCTTTGAGCATTGAGAGGTTGTTGAGGCCATCGGCATCGAGAATAAGGCGCAGTTTTTTTTGTTGTATGAGCTTGTCCAGGACCGAGCGTATTTCGGCGCTGACGCCGATGCCAGGTCCAAAAGCTATTACATCATTTTCAGCGGCCGCATCGAGGATTTCGTTGATCGCCTTTGCCGATATCCTGCCCTTGCTGTCCTCTGGAAGCCCTATCGTAGTGAACGAAGGCTCTATTGACGCGACTATCGGTAGGATGCTCCTCGGTGTCGCCACCCTCACCAGGCCCGCCCCGGCTCGCAGCGCAGCCTTCCCGGCCAGGGCCGCAGCGCCGCTCATTCCGAAGCTGCCGGCAATTATGCAGACTTTGCCAAAGTCGCCTTTGTGTGCGTCTATCTGCCTCGCTGGCAATTTCGGTGGTGATTTAATCACCTCCATTACAAACCCCCGCTTCGATTTTCCTGTTAATTAGAGTAGCAGTAACCGCGGCTGAGAAACCGTTGTCGATATTGACTGCTGTGACGCCTGATGCACAACTGTTTAGCATGGTGAGCAGGGCGGAGAGTCCCTCGAAACTGGAGCCATAGCCGACACTGGTTGGGACTGCTATTACAGGGCAGCTTACCAGCCCACCCATCACGCTCGCTAATGCCCCCTCCATTCCTGCAACAACGATGACGATATTAGCCTTCTGCAGCTTGGGCAGGTGCTTGAAAAGCCTGTGCAGACCCGCAACGCCCACGTCGCAGATCAATTCGGTTCGCTGGCCCATGATCTCGGCGGTGACCTTGGCTTCGGTCGCTACGGGCAAATCGGCGGTGCCTGCCGTCACTATGGGCAGGACGGTTTTCGATGCAGGTGGATCTTTCTGTTCGAGTGTGATAGCGCGAGCGAGTTCTTCGTAACGAGCTTTTGGGAACTTGCCGGTATCGGCTAATGCCTGAAAAACTTCCGGTTTCGCTCTCGTGGCCAGAACGTTGTTGCCTTTGGCCGCCAGGCTCTCGAATATCCTTATGATCTGCTCAGTAGTCTTGCCCGGGCAGTAAATGACTTCAGGAAAGCCTCGTCTGATCTGGCGGTGATGGTCGATACACGCAAAACCAAGATCCTCGAAAGGCATGTGCCGAAGAGTTTCAACAGCCCGCTCGATTTCCACCTCGCCGGTTTTGACTTGCTTCAACAGCTTCTCAATTTGCTCTTGCTGGATACGCTACCTTCCTTTCTGTCCGATTCTACGCTGCTTTATTATATTATTCCTGGCAGCGGGTTATTCAACCGGTTGCTTTCGCTTCCAGTGCCAAGTCGGCAAATAAGCCAGCCTTGTACTTGAAATACGCCAGAGAGGCTACCATAACGGCGTTATCCGTGCAATACTGTTTGGGCGCCACCAGCAGCTTCTTTGGGGGTCTGGCCGATTTGCACATCTTCTTCATTCTCTCTCGCAACAGGCTGTTGGCCGCGACGCCTCCGCCAAGCAATACCGTTTGTGCCCTCACATTCCGAACCGCTCGTTGAGTCTTTTTGACAAGAACATCGACCACGGCCTCCTGAAATGACGCCGCGATATCTGCAATCTCCCGCTCGCTCATCGAGTCAACACGGTTTTCGCCTTTCATATCCTGGCCCTGGCAATGGTACAGAACGGCTGTTTTAATGCCGCTAAATGAGAAATCGAGCGAATTGGGTCCCAACATGGTGCGTGGAAAACGGATTGCTTTCGGATTGCCCTGTTCTGCTGCTTTTTGGATGCTCGGACCGCCTGGGTAGGGCAGCCTTAGAATCGTAGCCACCTTGTCAAACGCTTCCCCGGCGGCATCGTCGATCGTTCGCCCCAGGATGCGTAGTTCCAATGGGGATTCACACTCATAAAGTGACGTGTGGCCTCCTGATACGATCAATGCAACAGCGGGCAGTTCGAGTTTCTCTTCTGTGAGCATGGCCGACTGCAAATGTGCGTGCAGGTGATTTATCGCAATTAGCGGCTTTTCCCAGACGAAACTGAGCGTCTTGGCTGCTGTGACTCCGACCACCAGTGCAATCGTAAGTCCGGGCTGATTTGCTACGGCAACCGCGTCAATGTCGTTACTGGTAACATTGGCCTGCTTCATTGCTTCGGAAATAACAGGGTAAATGTTATCAATGTGCGCTCGAGAGGCGATTTCCGGAACTACACCCCCGTATTTTTCGTGCAGCTTCGTCTGTGAAGCGACCACGGAAGATTTGACCGTTCTGCCGTCAACCACAATGGCCGCGGCGGTCTCGTCGCAACTGCTCTCAATACCAAGGATAATTGTTGTGGACTTACTCGTGTGCATGGGCAGGGATATTAGCCCAAAAGGCCGGATATGTCAATCCTGGGCTGCTTCGTGACTGGCTTACCCATATGCAATTGAAGCTCTGTTTTTAAGAGACTCGCAAACAGTATTTAGGCGATTAAGGTGCTTGTAAACGCCCCCAGGCGGTTCAGCCAGGTCTTTGTGTGAGATTATCACAAGACAAACCATGATTTGAAAAGAATCGCTGGACAGCGGTCCCATAATTTGCTAAGATAATAGCATTGGATGGTATGATCTGAAGGTATTGTGTCCTGTCGCGGCATATGGCCTTCTGTATTGGGAGGAGTAATTATGGTGTCCATTCTTTCGTGGCGTAGTATTCAGAAAGGCCCCTGTACGCGCATATTTCCTGTCGGTGTCCTGTATCGGGCGCCTACGGTATGCGCTGCGTTTCGGCCATGATGGATGTGGCCATCGTAGGAAGGAGGTGGATTCGGATTCAAGGGCATTTCTGTGCCGATATTGCAGGGTGTACCAGTCATTTACGTGGTTCTGTTATCTTTTTTTAGCTACGGCTGTTCACCCGTTGGCAACTCGGATCGTAGGCTCTCGATATTGAAGGGGAAAAATCATGCTTGGCCGAATCAGTAAATCTGCGTTGTTCTTAGTAGTAAGCGTAGCAATTGTTGTCACGCTCGGATCAGCAAGAGCCGACTGGCTTGAGACTTTCGATGGCGCCCAGCCGGTTTTTGTGTGGACTTTCGGTTCTTATCCCGCATTAACGGGGACATTCACCCAGACCATCAAGACCGAACCTGGGGGTAACAAGTATCTTAGCATGGATGAAACAACTGCGTTCAATACCGGCGCAGGCAGTTTTGGCTCGGCATTCGGTATAGGTTTCGGTTCGGACGAGGATTTTACCGACATGCGTGTCGGAGCAGTCATCAATGTTGTAGGCGATGTATCGGGGAACTACTGCGGTCTCGGGGCGCGTGCGAGCTATGTTGTTGATCCAGATGGATCCCTCAGTGGTGCGCCTGGCATTCTTGCAAATGCTTATGCCATGCTGATACACCTGCAAAATGGTCCTGCCAACTTAAAAATCGAGATTCTCAAAGTCGTCAACAATCAAGAATCCGTCATCATGAAAACCTATCACGAGGAACCGGTGCCTGGCATAGGTCACAACCACAGCTACTACGCTGAGCTGGACGTTGTCGGTTCCAACCCGGCCTATATAACCGCCAGTCTGTACCAGTACAAAGGCGGCCCGCTCGTTGCAATGACGCCTACGCTGATCGACACCAACGGCAACGATCCCTGGGAGGATGCCGGGGTGCACGATGCTGTGTTTTCATCCGGCAAGGGCGCTGTTTTTGCCACGAATCAGGACCCCACCCATCCGGGCTACCATGTCACTTTTGACAGCGTGTCATCATCCGTTGGTGCGGCGGCGGTGAATCCAAGCCCAGCCGACGGCGATGTTGGCGTTCCTGTGAGTACTGTTCTCGACTGGATCGAAGCTCAGTTCGCCACATCTTGCGAGCTGTGGTTCGGCGTTGAAGGCACCATGCAGAAGGTCTCTCCGGGGCCTGCGGGCAGTGCTTTCGATCCCGGTATCCTTGAGTTTGGCAGGACATACCAGTGGCGAGTCGACCAGGTGGGGCCTGGGGGTGTTGTGCAAGGACGTAGCTGGACTTTCACAACCTGTGATTGTCAGATGGTCGAAGATTTTGAGTCTTACCTTGGTAATCTTGATATTCAAAGTATGTGGCCGCACAATATTTCCGGTGATTGGAAATATGTCTTTCTGGGAATCGATGCGGATAAGGTCCATTCAGGCGTCAATGCCATGACGTATGAGTATCAGAACCAGGCAGAGCCGTTTTTTACTGTTGCGACCAGGACTTTAGCCCGGACGCAAAACTGGACCGGCCCATTCAAAGCTTTGTCTTTGACCTTCCGAGGCGAGCACGAAAACCACGAGCAACCGCTATATGTGGAACTGGAAGATACACTGGGCCACAAGGGTAAGGTGGAGCATCCGTACTTGCACGCATGTCAGTCCGAAACGTGGATTGAATGGAGTATCGACACGCAGCAGTTCACCGATGCGGGTGTGAATCTTGAGGCAGTCTACAAGATATCTATCGGGACCGGTAGTGGTGTCAACTCCGGCCAGGGCGGCGATGACCGGGATTATTTGTATATTGATGATATTCGTCTTTGTCCCGCTCGGTGTTTCAACTTAGGGAACCTAAACCTGCGTGGAGATATCAACGGTGACTGTGTGGTTGATTTCAGGGATTTTGTTTTGATTTGTGGTGGTTGGCTTAACGAAGGCCTGTCCCCGGCGCCATAGCAGGGATAGTTCTCTGTTCGGAACGCTGCCGATTTTATACGGGGCGGTTTTCCGAATAGCCGGTAGGCTTCTTCTTGATAGCTGTGAAGTCGTTTATGACTTGTTTCTGTGTTTCAAGTTTAGTTTGGTCTGGCTGCCGAGTTAAGGCAACCCGGCCGGAAGATTTCAATAATTTAAGGGAGGAAACTATGTGTAACAGAAAAGTAATGTTAGTTATTGTAGTATTGGGATTGGCCGGCCTGATGTTCGGATCGGCCGAGGCCAACTGGTTTGAGAGTTTCGATGGCGCCCAGCCGGACCTGAACTGGACGTGGGGAGCCTATCCATATGTGACAGGCACGTTCACGACTACGGTCCAAACCGCTCCTGGCGGCAACAAGTATGTCAGTATGGACGAAACTACGATGTATGACACCGGCGCAGGCAGCTACGGTTCGGCATTTGGTATGGGCTTCGGTTCGGCCGAAGATTTTACCGACGTGCGCATCGGAGCTATCGTGAATGTTATCGGTGACGCGTCCTACAACTATTGCGGTGTAGCGGCAAGGACGGCCTATTTCGTTGATGCAGACGGCTCGGTAACCGGAGCCCCCGGTCTGGTTGCAACCGCCTCCTATATCTTGCATGTCAATTGGGATAACGGGCCGGCAAATCTGAGTATGGACCTGGAAAAGATCGTCATGATGCAGAACATCATGGATAAGGGTATCGGCGTGGCCGTTCCGGGTCTCGGCCACAATCGCAGTTACTATGCTGAGTTGGACGTTGTCGGTTCGGATCCCGTCTATGTCACCGGCAGCTTATATGAGTATAAAGGTGGGCCGTTGGTTGCCAGAACCCCGACGCTTGTGGATACGAACGCCAATGATCCATGGGAGGATACGGGTGTTAATGATGCGGTTTTCGCATCAGGGCTTAGCGGTGTCTTCGGGCAGAACGAGAATACAGACGTTGTCGGGTACCATGCCACTTTTGACGACGTGTTCTCGGTATCAGACGGTCCGGCTGCTGTGAATCCAGGTCCTGCAAATGGTGCAACAGGCGTTTCGAATACCGCGACGCTTAGCTGGAAAGAAGCCAATTTTGCGACTGGCCGGCAGTTAATGTTCGGCAAGGCCGGTGAAATGGAGCTTGTTACACCGGGGCCTACCGGCACGACATTCAATCCGGGGCCATTGGAGTTGGACCAGAGTTATCAGTGGCGCGTGGATCAGACGGGTCCCGGCGGAACTGTCACCGGACACGTATGGACGTTTACGACCGCTCCATGCACCGTAGTAGAAAGTTTTGAGTCCTATCAGAACAATCTTGAGATCGAGGCCGCATGGCCGCACAATATCGGCGTACCATGGCACTACGTCTTCCTCGGAATTGATGCAGACAAGGTTCATTCGGGCGTCAAGGCCATGACGTACGAGTATCAGAACCAGGCCGAGCCATTCTTTACCGTTGCAACCAAGACGTTCGCCACGGTCCAGAACTGGGCCGGATCATACAAGGCTCTGTCCATCACCTTCCGGGGTGAGGACAACAACTACGAGCAACCGCTGTACGTCGAAGTGGAAGATACGCTGGGTCACAAGTGTAAGGTCGAGCATCCGTACCTGCACGCATGTCAATCCGAATCGTGGATTGAGTGGAGTATCGACCTGCAGCAGTTCGCCGATGCCGGCGTGAATCTGGCGGCGATCTACAAGCTCTCGCTTGGAACCGGCAGTGGAGCCAACTCCTGCCAGCCGGCTGAAGACCGAGATTTCTTGTATATCGATGATATTCGAGTCTGTCCGGCTCGATGCTTCAACTCAGGGAACCTGGATATGCGAGGGGATATCAACGGAGATTGCACTATAGATTTCGAAGATTTGGCCGCGATGTGTGCCGGCTGGCTCAACAATGGATTGTCCGCCGCGCCGTAGAATGTAACTCCGTACTTCATAACGCTTGAAAGTTGGCTGATATGGCTGCTGTTCAAGCGGGTTTGAATGCCAGTAAATGATGAGGATTGATCTGTGAGTCTCAATCCTGTCGGGTAGTGTGCGTAAGGACAATATCTTGACGCATTCACAAAGACAGCCGATTAGAGACTCACGGAACCTCTATCTATCCAACTATCCTGAATAGGTGCGAGACGTAACCGAAGGTTCGTTAGCCGCTGCTGTTGAGAAATTGCAGCCCCACAGGCGATGTAAGCTTGCCATGTCTCAGTAAGGGGGACAGCTCTCTGCACGCCAGAAGGCGCGTTATCGTCTTATTGGTGACAAGAAGTGTCCTGACGAAGGCAGACTCCGCCTAAAAAGCAGACAGAAAATCAGTGCTGCCCGAAGAAAACCCGGTTACTCTCCTCAGCAGAGAACCTCTGGCATGGGGCCTTCCAATTGGCCTGACTGCATCCTGCTCTGGGATTTGGCTCCTGTTTCTCTGGGTCAACCTGAATAAAAGAGCCCAATCACCATTCCCAAGCAGTCTAACCGCTACGGTGCGATTGCTTGAGTGCCTTGCTTGCCTTCTCTACTTATGCTCAACTCTTGGTAACGCAACAAGCCCTGCGATCTACAGAGCCCGTCGGTTTTCAAACTTCGTTGTTTGCTTAGCCCGGAATTACGTTGGTCGCGCACGGGCCTTTTCTGCCCTGTCCAACCTCGAACTCCACCTTCTGGCCTTCCTCAAGCGAAGCGTACCCATTTGTCTTGATTTCCGAGTGATGGACAAACAGATCATCGCCACCGTCGTCCGGGGAAATAAAGCCAAAACCTTTTGTTGAATTGAACCACTTTACCGTACCTGTGCTCACTTGTACTTCTCCTTGACCTTTACAGGCCACCTGAACATTGCCTCTCATTGTAAATTCGTTTGGGGCATGCTCTTGAGAGACGAAAGAAACTACCCACGGTTTTGTAATATACCAGATTGAAACAGAAAAGAATCAAGAAAAACAAAAAATATTGAGTTCATACGAATAAAAACCCTATAAAAGACCGCCAATCGAACTTAAAAAAGCGGATATGCCGATTTACCAGAAAATATAGTGTTCTCTATCCTGTCGAGAGTTATTCATGCTTGTCACATACAGTTGACACTACCTGACCGTGCATATGGGCCTCATTTTGGTCTCGATGCTTGATCGTGACCTTTTTCTGTGTTCAAGGCGGGCTGCTTCCGGTTGTAAGCGATTACTCATGACCGTCACCCGGCCAATTACTCCCGTCCTAAATCTCTTTTCTCCTGTCCGGAGTCAACTAACTGCCGCCTACCTTGCTCTTGGCCAATCGCAGCATCGCTTCGGCTTGTTTGGCAAGTCTGCCGTCCGCAGTTTCCGTGATTTTCTCCATCGGTGCGATTAGCTTTGGCGCCATAGTTGAGGCATTTTCGCCCTGAAGGAGCTTGGCTGCTATACCGATGGCGGCGGTTGCGGCTTCCTCCCGTATGGACCGGTCATCCAAATAAGGTGCGATTATCAGGAACGCATCAAGTGAGCCAAGGCTGCCCAATGCAGCCAGAAGCAGTTTCTTTTCGTTGCTACGGTTGGACATAACAACAGCCTGGCGACACATCGATAATCGCTGGTCCTCAGGCAGGTCCGGGCGGGCCGCCAACCTGAGATAACCTTGCAGGCAGAGAATCCTGTCATTTGTATTTTTAGCCGTGGTGGCCAGACTGAGCAATTCGGGAGCTACATCTGCTGTCTGCCATGAGCCGAGGGCTCGGATGGCTGCGGAATGAACCCCTGGATTGGTGTCCCCGATCGCTTCTCGCACCGCTGACAACGAGTCTTTCCCGCCAATCCCGCTAAGAACACGAAGCAGTACTATCTTCTGCGCAGGTTGCGCCTTGAGCAGACTGGCCATAAGATTCGCTGTACAGAACTGCTTGTTCGGGCTCTTGCTGCAAATCTTGGCAATGGATTGTCTGGCCATTTCGTGGTCCTGTGCTGTTCTCAGATTCATCAGCAGATCGAGCAGAGCCGGCAATTCGGTATTCCCACCCAGTTCCCCAATTTTTTTGATTGCGGCAGCGCGGACTCTTGGATTTGGATCATTCGATGTTTCAAACAGTGCCGGCATTGCCGTCGAAATACGCCGTCGTTCAACAAGCTCGATCGCGGTTATCCGCAAGTTCGCGTTGCTGCCGTTTAGTAACTCGATCACGGCCGCGTCACTTTTCTCGCCAGGCAAGACAGCAAGACTTTCCTGAGCTGCTTGTGCAATCTGACGGTTTCTGCTGGCCAACAGTTCAGCTAACACGGGCACTGCCGATTCATCACCAAACGCTGGCAGCACTCGGATTGCAGCCAGACTCACGGATTCATTAGCGTTTTTAGCCAGATCGAACAGTGTCGGCAAAGCAGCCGGGTCTGCCCGCTTACCGAGCACTTGGATTACGAGGACCTGTTTTTCCGCCGGCAACTGCCTCAATTCAGCGGCAAGGGCAATGGTAGCCTCGAGTCCGGGGATTTCCAGAGCCGCCTGCAAGGCCGCGGAGAATAGAATGTAGTCGTTGCTGCGTAAATTCAGGCTCATAAGGGACAATCCGGCATCTCCACGGGTTAAAATCGCGCCTCTTAGAGCACCGCCCCGTACCTGATGAGGCGCCTGGAGGCCGAGCAAATTGTCGTATATTGCGATGGCTTCATCACGTTGGCCAGCGACGGTGAGTGCTTCGGCGGTGCGGAACAAGCCCTCACAAAGGTCCAGTTGGTTAGCGGCTGGTGCGTTTGCCAGGGCGTTTTGAAGCGCGGTCGCCGCCTCGGAGTTACCGATCTTCCCCAGTGCTCTGGCGGCAGCCTGCGCCACTTGAGCATCCGGGTCATGCAGCAATAGCGTCAACGATTCGGCAGCCTCAACATCGCGCCGCACGCCTATACTGCCAATCACACCGACAAGCGGCAACCCTCTGAGCCGCTTGAGGGCGTTGCGCAGGGCGACATCGACGGATGGGTCCGCAATCGGTTCCAGAGCGTAGCGGGCCATATGTGAGAGCTGACTGTCGCCGAGCAGCGCCGCGAGCGGCTCTACGGCATCTTTGGTTCCGATTACAGCCAGCAAACGGCACGCATCCGCTTTCTGCTTGGTCGGGGCCTGGGACTTGAGCACGGTGATCAGGTTTGTAACTCCTTCTTGGGTTGCTGGTATAACTGTCTGACCGAAGGACTGTATCGTCCATGCCGATACTAATAGAACGACCAGCGTGAGTATAATTTTTGACTTTGACATGGTTATGTTTCCTTCCGGATTGAAGTGGTTTCTCATATGATCCAAGGCTCACGCATCGCACGCGAACGGAACCTGTTTGCTTCTGGATCGTCGATGAATTCCTCTTTGACGGGATCGTAACGCAGGCTGCGTTTGAGCCACATGCAGATATTTGCTGCATGGACCGTGGACATGGATCGGTGCATCATTTCCGGATTAGCCACGGTCTGATGTCGCGATTTGATGCAGTCGAGCAGGTTACGCATATGGTTCATCGGACGCTGAGTCCGGGCCATGTAATCTTTAACCAGCTTATCGAAGTCGCCCAGCATGGCGGGGTTGGAAACATCCGGCTGGGGATAGCCGTCGCCGGCGGCCACCCACCCCTCGGTTCCTTCATAGCGGACGCCACAGGAGCCACCCTTGCGCCAGTATGTGTTGTTTTTGTCGAGTTCAAGAATCATCCTTATGCCATTGGCAAAGCGCGTGACCATCTTGTCGCCGGTTTTGTTGTTTACGTACTGATACTCGATAGCCGAAGTATCCGCTGCCCCAATTCCAACCTGGCACTGGGCGAAGGTGTGGGCTCCCCATTCTCCAATGCAGCTCGTGTGGAAATCGTAGAAGCCTCGCCAGCCGCCGCTGACATATGCGGAATTGTATGGTCTCCAGGGACATGGTCCCAGCCATTCGTCCCAGTCCACTACATCCTTTGGCGGCAGGGGCTCAGCCGGCAGCCAGTCGTGTCTCAATTCCGCCGCATCCCAGGGAGCGATATGAGCCCTGACGGTATGCACCTGGCCAAGCCGCCCGAGACGCAACATCTCGTTGCAGAAAGTGAAGTTACCCTCGCTGAGTCGTTGTGTGCCTGTTTGGTATATCCGCCTGTAGCGTTTTGCGGTCGCTACAACAGCCTGGCCTTCAGCGATAGTCATCGACGAGGGCTTCTCGGAATAGACATCTTTGCCTGCCCGCATTGCCATTATAGAGGCCAGTGAATGCCAGCGGTCGCCCGTGGCGATAAGGACTCCATCGATATCCGTACGCGCAGCTAAAAACTCGCGGATGTTGCTGTACGTAGCGCAGTCCTTATTGCGGTAACGGTCGTCCACCATTTTCTTGACTGCGTCCCTTCGCTCTTTCCTGGCGTCGCAGACCGCCACGAATTGCACGTCTTTATTCGGTAGCATCCAGTTCAGGTCGCCGGTGCCGCGGCCGCCGATACCGATGCCTCCCATTACAATGCGTTCACTGGGCGGCACGGCACCGTCCCGCCCCATCGCTGAGGCCGGGACTATATACGGTACAGCCGCTAACACCGATGCGTGCTTTAGGAACGCTCGGCGTGTGAGTTTGGAGTTCTTCTTCAACATTGCAATCTCCTAATTCATTTAGTGACTTGTGTTCACCATAGCCGTTTATTTGTTGGCAACAGCCCACCTCTCCCGGCTTGAAATTTTCCCCGTTCCTCAAGAAACGGACCATAGCCGATCTGGTGTAGTAATTCTAACTCTTGAAAGTCGCCGCGCCCATGCAAATTGAAAAAAAGAGGACGGATGTTGGGCCATATCTAATCCAATTTTCCGGCTGATTGCGGGTGCAGATAAGGCCGGAGGGATGTAGAGAACGTTGCCGAAGCTGTGCTATGTGATTGCCATATGGCCTTTTTAAGGGCCCAGGCGGCATTTTTTACGCCTTTGCCTCTATCGATTTGTGTTGTGTTTTGCCGAACAGTCTCTGGGGTCCACCTACATCATCGGCGTCGTGCGATTATTCAACCGCCGAACTGTTTGAGATGATCTTTTTTCCGTCAGCTTAACGCTTGATCGGGATTTTTAAGCTATAGTATTACGCTATCCGGATTATTGCCCGCCTGAAAGCCAGCTTTCTGCGAAGGCCTCCACGTCGGCAATATCGACACTTCCGTTTTGATTCAGGTCGATTCCGTTGCACCAGTCGGGCTGTGAGCAAAGCTCGAGCCACATGTCAGCCAGCATCGCCCAATCAAGGAAGTTGACCTTGGAATCGCCGCTGAAATCCGCCCCGCAGGCTATCACCTGCAACCCGGTATCGGAGACATATCTCGCAGGATCGCCGCACTCTGGCGTCACTACCATACCCCAGGTACCTGGCTCGGCGTCGTTCAGGTCGGCCTGGCATGTGACTGTGTTTTCGTCCAGGACCGTAACGTCGGTGGCATTGATGGTTGCCGAGCTGCTGCGGAACACAACTATTTCAGAATCGACATTGATCAAATGCCGGTCGCCGCCAGTGGAATCGGTCTGGAAGAATTCAATTTCCTCGCTGCCGGTATTCTCAAAATAATCCAGGACCATGTAGTAAATCCCAGCGGTTGGGAAGTCGTATGACATTGTGCCATCCGTTCTATTCTGTGTGACATCGGTTGTCGCTGCAAAGCGTGGTTCGGCATATTCTCCAACGACTTGCCCATCGATCCACAGACTGAATCCTTCATCGCTGCTGACGCCGAAGTATCGTACTCCCGGCGACGGGACCGATATATATCCTGTGAATCGCACCGCAAAATTGTCTGCGGCCCTATGGAAAGGCGGTGTGAAGATTTCCTCGTTGTCTGTGAATTCACCGTGTCCACCGGTATTGTAAAGATTGATCCACTGGTGAACCGTATACAGCGGATCACGCAGACCGCTCTCCGGATCGTCCAGAAGTAAGGTCGCAGCTTCGATTCTGTCGAATGCCTCTCCGCTCTGGACGTAGAGTGTGTCAAAACCGATCTCGTCTGAAATGCTGCTCAGCGATACCGAGGTTTGTGAACCTGGTGTAAAACCACTTCCGCTTATTGTGAACTGCGCAACGCCATTGTTGCATACAACGTTCGGCGAAACAGAGTCGATCACAACAGCCGGCACGCGGGTTACCGTTATCGAGTCTGTTGCATCGGACACGGGATTGCCCAGCCTGTCGAGCCCCTGAAGAGCGAGAAAGTTAGCGCCTAATTCGATTGGGACATCAACCTGGAAGGCGCTGGTTTCGGATACTACCGTTGGCAGTGCATCGCCGTTGACTGAAATATCCGCTACGAATAGCGGCGCGATACCCATGATCGTGATCGTTTCACGTGAAGTACAAAAATCCTCGCCGCCGCTGGTGGTGATCTCGAATACCTGCGAAGGAATCTGTGTGAGGATGTAATTGCCGCGGTCGCGGACGAACGATTTGATGCTGTTCCGCCGGCTCGTGTTGCCACCGTCGGCTGACAGGGCGTTGGCCGCATCGTCCAGAAACTTATCGAAATCGGTGGGTGGATCGTTCGTTCCGTACGACGTCCGCCATGGGCCGTTCACCAACTCAGCAAATGCCGTCAGATACATCCGTTGATACTTGGGGTAGCTCAGGAACCGGTCCACTTCAGGGAACTCGCCGGCGTCTACGGAGAACAGGTTCGTGTAAGCCGAATCGCCTGAACCCAGAGTAAAGTCGATATCCCAGGGCAACAGGTACCACTTGCCCTCTGAAATCGCGTAGTAAAACATGTTGTTCTTACCTCGAGTATAGCCGTAGCTATCCCAGTCACCGACAGCATGGCGAATCGCCAGAATCCGTGCGAAGTGGTCCGGATGAATAACTGACTCTACTGACTGCTCATATCCGGCACCGCTTGCGGACGTGTTCATTGCCTTGGCAAAATCGATCATGTGAACCCATTCATCGTTCTCGCGGTGCGAACGTTTCTCAAATCCCCATCGATACGTTTCCTTAATCGGGGGGTGCTGGGCATCGGATTTCAGGCCCTCATCAAGATTGCGATGGCTTGTGCCATCGGATGAGTACTCAAAATAGTCGTCCACCTTGTGGATGTAGCCGTCCGTATCATTGGGGAACCACGCATCGATATAGTCGCCGTCGACTTTCTGGACATCTTCATAGTTCGTATAGCTGTTTCCGTTGAGGATCAGCCGTACGTATTCCTGATTTGAGTATTGCAAACCCATGTACTTGTAGAACCAGTATGATGCGCGTTCCTGAAGAGGGCCTCGACCGCTGTCCTCGGTGTTGTCCATGTTAATTTCTTCCCTATTGCGGTACTTCTGCTCCGGATTGAAGTTGAGCCGGTACGCATAACGCGATCTGGGATCGCGGCCGAATCCGCCTCGCAAAAACGGGCTTCCACGGAAGCGTACTCCTGTGTTGTAGAAAACCTCGGTGTCTCTGTAGACGAAGGTACAGTCCATAAGCTCGTTGGAGAGATTGGGCCGAGACCTAATTGTGTTTACTACGTCATCGGACATCCAGACGCGGTAGGTGGCGAACGGTGTGCTCTGCGTTGTGTCACCCACGCGAACCATACACGTTCTCTGCGGCACATCAGCCGATGCCGGCAGCATGGTAGGGAACCTCGCTGATACCGAGCCATCGGATGCTTCAATGTAGAAAGCCCGCATCGTGCGGGTCGAAGCGCCGGGGATTGTGCCTGTATAGATACCGTCCCCGGCTACTGTATCGTCGCCCGATCCGTTATCCACCATTATCGTGCTCGCAAACGAGCCGGAGCCTTCGGATCGATAATAAAGTCTGGCTGATCCCACGTTGTCGTTGTCGCTCACCAGGGCGGTCACGACGATCGGCTCGTTGTTTCCGGGCAGAACGGGCTTATGCACCACATTGAGAATGTCGGGTCCGCGATTGGAGATTAACGCTGTATTCTGCGCTGCCGGCGTACCCAGATTCAATGGCATATCAAGTTGAAACGCATATGATGGCCGCGGGGGCTGTACCGGCGATTGCTCACGGCTGGTGCGCATCAGAAGGAACTTGGTTCCTCGCAGCCACCTGGCCCAGCCACTGAATGTCACAGTGTTTGTGTTGATGCCTGAGATCGACTGGTTGATGCGATTTGCCCCGGGATCGCCGTGGCCCGTGGAGATCAGGTGCAATGATCGCGATCCGGAGTGCTTGTCTTCTGTGCTCACAAACGATTGAACGTGATTACCGAGGATTCGCCAGTCGGACTCGCCACTCTCGAAGCCGCTGTTGCTCAGCCTGTTCGATCCGTTGATCGTGCATTCCAGATCGTCCAGAAGCACCTCGCCCCTGTTAAGCAGCAGCATATCGAAGATTGTGACCGTATCGTGTGTGTATTGTGAATAGGCGCCGCTGGTGATGGTGAACGAGAATTTTGTCCACGTAGTCTTGGAACTCTCATCGCTGTCGGCCCAGGCGTCCGGTGCGTTGTTGTTGCTTCGCGGATCGCGCAGCTCCATGCTCGCACCCTGCCCGTCGGCCCACTGGGGCCATCTGCCCCCATCATAGTAGGTCACCTCGTCCGCCGTCACCATATACGTTTCGGGCTGGCTCGTATCCGGATTAATCTGCACAAGCGGATACGACAATCGGATGCGCTCTTTGTGGTTATCCAGCCCGCCTGTGTATGGCCCAAACAGATTTACTCCAATGGTTAGATTTCCGTATGTGCTCGCCAGAGTGTTCGGATCCTCGGCCACCACGAGATATGAATCAGGCGCCAACTGCACGCCTGAGCCGAAAACGTAGTCGAGTCCGTCGGTGAAGGCCCAGCCCTCCAGCGAAATCGTGCTATTTCCTCGGTTATAAAGCTCGATGTACTCATAGCGTTCATCGCTCGTTGCGTGGTGGTACATAATCTCATTGATCACTATATCGCATGCCCATGGTTGGGCGTTTGCGGCATTGAAAGTGGCTGAGCTGAGAATTTCGAACGAGCTGGACCCATCCGGGAACCGACCCAAAGTGACGTCCGGCTCGGCATCCCCGTAGTGCACAGCGTCCATTACACGGACCGGTACGGGTACGGGATCGTTCGTGGCCGCGGTTACATAGATCGATTCACCCGAGAAATCCAGACCGAATGTAAATCCGTCCGGCGGTGTTCCCTGACGCACGGACCAGAACTGGCCGGGCTGCAGAGTCACGCCATTTGGAATCTTGAACTTGAGCAGGTCGTCACTGTCGTCGCTGAGATACGCCGTGCTCAGATCAACTGCAACGGGCCCTGGATTGTAAATCTCGATCCAGTCGACACCAGGTGCGGCGTCACTATTTGCCAGCACTTCGTTGATTAGGAGTCGCGCGTCAGGCGCCACGCTGCTGGCGGATTGTGTTTCTACCCCGCGCAGAATCGGGCTACCCATGCAGTCCGAGCTGGTGGGTGTGGAATTATGCGCCTGGATGGCGAGTATATTCGTGCCTGCAACGAGCAAACCGATGCGGTCGGTAAGGTCCACATTTACTGCTGGCGGGTCCGAGCCGGAGCTTGCTCTCCTGTCAAATGCAGGCGGGTCGCCAGACAATATTCCAGCGTCCGCTACTCGCACGCCGTTGAGGTATAACACGCACGCATCGTCGTAGTGAATCTCGGCTACCAACTGGGAAAAGGAGCTGATCTGCTCGGCGGTCAGCGTGAACGGTATCCTCGCATACACGGAAACGTAGTTGCTCCTCATGTCATTTAGTTCGGTCCTGATCCACTGAAGCTCATCCGCCTCGTTACTGAATCCATACCCAGTGGGACCGTCTATCCAGTCAGTCGTTTGTGGATTATCGTTGAATCCGATTTCCGTCCAGGCTGTCGTAGCTTGTTCTTGCTGATCTGGCGAAGGTTCTTGAGTCCCTTTGAAGTAGCGTCCGGGCTGGCCCACATCCACAAGAGTAACCAGCGTGGGATCTTCAGATTGGCCCTGAACTGCATCGGCCGCTCCAGGCGTGCCGCCTATAAAGGTGCTCGCCGCCCATGTTGAAGCCTCTTCCGGATCGCCGGCCAGCTTGATGAGAATCAGTGAGTGTCCCGCTCCATCTGCTGAGACCGGCCAGGGATGGCGGTCGTTGTATCGGATAGAGATAAGAATTTCCCCGCTGAAGTTGGAGAAATCCACTCGCTCGCCTCCATTGTCGAGCTTGCCGGACCATGGACCATACACCCCGCTGATGCCATATGCAGCCTCCACTGCTGCGGGATCGCGCGCTACTACGACGTACTTTTTGGCTCCAATGATCGTTCCCTGCGGGAAAGTGTAGTCAATGCCGTTTGTGAACGAGTATCCGCCAACGTCTTCGAACACGGCCCGGTCGTTATACAGTTCGATAAACTCGAGATCCGAGCCTCCCCCAGCCGGGTTATACATCACCTCGCTTATTACCAGAGCCATACAAGGTTGTACGGCGAACAGGGCGATCAAACAGCTAACTACCGACAGAACACAACGATAACGCAGTTGATTCTCCATGATCATCTATCCCTTTCTCCAATGATGATGACATAAAAGCATCTTCCATTTAGTTTGTTCTATGTTATTGCTTCCAATATACAATTATAGCGATAATTCTTGTTATTTCAAGAGTTTAGCGTGATATCAGCAGCATTAAGCATTGCACAGAAGTCCTAAAAAACACGCTCTGCAATATCATTCGAGACTGCTCTCTCTGGTTCGAGGTTATCAATAACACAGACCAGGCTTACGCCCATATGTCTATACCGCCAGCACTCTTATAGCGTGGCAACTAATAATAAAGACGACAAAACTCCCCTAATCGTTTCCCAAATTCAACGAAAGAAATAGAAAAAAGTTGTCTAGCGCCCCATGCAACCTTGGCCTATAGCCCTGAAGAGGCCGGAAATAGTGGTTCATATAGGTTATTTGGTTGATTCTGCTGATTCCGACCCGAATTGCAGAAGGCTTACAATTTTCCTGCAACCTTAGGGCTCTAACTGCCCCTATAGTTGATTTAACCTCGAACACTCCCTAAATATGCGATTCTGGCGGGGGGATTCCGAGAGGGACGCGAAGCGTACTGTTTCTTTAGTGAATATCCGATGAATAGGAATCCAGCGCTTTCTATGAGTTTTGAAGAGTAGTAAGACAGCATGTGATACCAACTGGTCCAGGGAGCATAATCTTATCGTTTCTTGCGAATTTTCACAGATGTTTATTGTTTATAGGACTTTCTTCCGGATTCATGGTCTTTACGAGATTGTTCTTGCCAGGCAAAAACGACGACGTTATACAGACTCTGGCATCGGGATGCGCGGCTCTCGTCTTTCGATGATGAAAGGAAGGATATGCGAAGGATTTCGCCCATAGTATATTTCTCAATTGTTGTGCCGTTTACGGTCGCGGCTGCGACGCTCTTCCTCTTGCAGATGGATATTCACATTGCGTATGCTTATTTGGGTTCCGCCTGCGTTGTGATGTTCCTGCTATATGGATACGACAAGAGGCAGTCGCTGTCCAGCTCGTTGCGAGTGCCTGAGGTCATGTTGCACGGACTGGCCCTTTTAGGCGGCTCACCTGGCGCTCTTGTTGGGCAGATGGTCTTCAGGCACAAAACCAAGAAGCTCAAGTTTCAGATTGTCTTCTGGATTATCGTAGTGATTCAGGTGATTGCAGTGGTTATTTTTTGGGAAGAGATTTTCAAAGGCGAATAGTAGCTGCTGTCATATTTTTCAGGTATTGATCCAATAGATAGCGCGTATCTTTCCCACATTGAGCAACCTTGCATTTTTTTTATTTTCGTCCCGGCAGAACAGACTTTCCACCCGCCTCTTGTACTGGATACTGCGATTCTGTCTCTGTCCTTCAGATCACTGTAGTTTTTCGTATGGCCACATTGTTATTCCTCCCTCCAGGACGCGAACGTTCTCGAAGCCGGCGGGTTTAATAATACGCTGGCGCTTCTTGAGTTTCAACAATCATATAGTCGTTAATTGTCCGAGAAAATACACGCGAAAGTTCGTTGTCTCGTTATGGTGCAATGGCTATGGTCGCCTCGCATCCGGTATTCCAACCTTTGTTTCCCTCAATCGCCGGCGACATTCCAATCAGACCGACAATTCACCTGTATCGAGTATAGAACGCTTTGTGTGTC
>CAZYMD010000029.1:15925-33038 GCA_964649005.1 uncultured Pirellulales bacterium | reverse complement strand
GCTCTCATCACGCGTCAAAAGCTCACTATAAACCGCCACCGTTTGCCCAGCCTGGCTGTAACCACGCGGCCCGTCCGGCGCCTTGGAATCATATAAATCCGCCACGTGAGCGGGCATCTCACCCTTTGCAGGCACAATATGATACTTGCGAAAAGCCCCGGTCATCTTATCCGCCATCTGAAGCCACTGTTTTGCCTGTTCATCTTTTCCGAAAGCTCGCGCCATCTCTACCGACCAACCGAGCCGTTCGATAATCCAGGGAGTGACAATCCCACTCGACTGGTGCTTCTTGCTCGGCTTAATCCCCACGCGAATGTCTGCAAAAATATGATTCGTTCGCCAAAGCCCCTCATCGTCAACCAGCGAAAGCACTGCCTTCCAATAACGGCTCAGGTTATCCCAGTACTGTTGAATCAGCTCCGTCCGCCCGGTCCAGTAGTAATCATCGTAAAGAAAAGCCACCCACTGCACGGACCAGTCATAGCCAGCCGGGTAAGCGGGATAATTGCTCGGTGCGAAAGGATGCAGATTGCCATCAGCCCCCTGGCCCTCTGCGTGTGTGCGAATCAGAAACTCTCGCAGCTTCGTATCGCCAAACCATCGGGCCGCCAGAAGCGCACGCGGCCGCGCATCCTCGATCCACTGGCCATCCTCCCTGCCTGGTGTGTCAACATAAGAATCGCTCATCGTGACCTCAGCGTGAATCAGGCACAATTTGACAATCTGATCCACACGCTCATCCCCACAAGAGAAACTCCCCTTCAAGTCGATCGGATACTGCGATTTGATAATCCCCACGTCCTCGATCACGACCCGACCATCCTCAGGAAAGTGGATGTGCAGAGTCAGCCAGCGAGCCGTCCTCTCATCGGGCAATTCTACAGCTTGGTCCCCATTGCGGGTTATATAACGGTCCGCATAGCCCGGCCCGACAACACCCTCCGGGTTGAGCCAGCCATCCAATTTCACGTGCTCGGCGCCGCTGTAAAGAGAACGATATATCTCAGCATATCCCAAATCGATCTTGACTGATTCAGCAGTCCCTTTCGCCAATCGCAAGAATGGATACCCATGAACCGGCCGATGGAAATCAAAGGTAACGTACCGAGTCTGCCCCGCCCTGCCCTCTATGACAACAGGCTCGCCATATATCAGCTTGCCCGCCTGTTCCTGAGCCTCAGTCTCAGGCATGCACTTCGACAAGCGAATCGCTCGTGCCATCGACAAAGGATCATCCGAAACAGGCTCATCGCACCGAACCTCGCCAGCGGCAAGAACGCAGGCAGGTCTGACGGCATACTCCCGCTGGCCCAATGTCTCCACATCAGCAGGCTTACCTAACCACGGGCCATCAACAACTTTCACAGCCCCAGGCCAATCAACGTCATCAAACCCAGGCTGATGGACATCATCCCCAAGACTGCGACGCCCATCGATTATCTGCGGATAGCGAATGCGCTCGTCCTTGATGACCCCGACAACCTGTTTGTCATGCTCGGCGTATCCCGGAGCGCGCATCCATCGCCAATTCGTGTCTGTCTTCAACCAGGAACTGTCGAGATACAGCCCGGCGTGCTTGTTGCCGGTCCTTTGAAACGTTGTGATATTGCCCCAATTATGATGCAGCACCACAAAGACATTCTCGCCAACCCGCAAATATGGCCCAGCGTTGACAACTTCACAGCGAACCTTTTCCTCGTGATATCGTGAGACCTTGCGCCGAACGATATGCCCATTGATCCATACCCGCGCGTTGCTGTCGGCAGCGAAACGAAGCGTCCCATCATCAGGCAGCCGGGACAAGTTTACCACCTTACGAAAGTACGTGAAGCGGTTTCTGGGCGAAGGCTCACCGTTGTCAGACCAAATCCATACAGCACCAGCCTCTCCGCCCTGCCCCAGGGTCAGAGATACGAGAAACAGAAGCAACAGCAATATGACAGAAATATATTTTTTCAGCTCCATTTGCATATCCGTCAATCTTTAAGAACTTTTAGTACATTATCAGGTCACACTGACCAGTATGCATTAGGCATTGTACTGACCTACAGCAATACTCGCAAGCAGATCGCCATTCGCTGGCGTTTGGCGGCATTTATGGGATATTGATGAGCGAAGCTATTTACAAATCTAATGATTTGACCTCTGTTCCATACACACTCATTCTGTTATATTGACGCATATAAATATTACCCTTTGGAAAGGATTAATACATGCTGCACGCACGCATACCCTATCGAACAGTTCTGATTATCAGCGTCTTAATAGCCTTCGGATTTAATATGCACAGTCTTGCGGCTGAGCAGGCGGAAGCAGAGAAGAATTTTCTGAAGGCCGATGAGCGAGATGTAGCGAATTGGCGGCAGATGCGATTCGGATTGTTTATTCACTGGGGGCCGGTGAGTCTTAAGGGCACGGAGATCGGCTGGTCGCGTGGGGCCGAGCGACGAGGCACAGGCGGGAAAGGCGATGTTCCCGTCGAGGAATACGACAACCTGTATAAAAGTTTCAATCCGGTCAAGTTCAACGCGGATGAATGGGTGCAGCTCGCGAAAGACGCAGGTATGAAATATCTTGTCTTCACCACCAAACACCACGATGGATTCTCCATGTTCGATAGTAAGCTGACGGATTACAAGATCACCAACTCGCCGTTCGAACGGGATGTAGTTAAGGAGATCGCCGATGCGTGCCACAGAACCCGTATGAAGCTTGGTTTTTATTACTCGCCGCCCGATTGGCGCCATCCGGATTACCGAACCGAGACCCACGCAAAGTATGTTGAATACATGCACGGCCAGGTGCGCGAGCTTTGCACCAATTATGGCAAAGTCGATATCATCTGGTTCGATGGTTTAGGCGGAACGGCCAAGGACTGGGACGCGGAGAACCTGCTGAAAATGATTCGCGAGCTACAGCCACATGTGATTATCAATAATCGTGCTGGATTGCCTGCGGATCACGATACGCCTGAGCAGAGAATCGGGAAATTCCAGAACGATAGGCCATGGGAGACCTGTATGACCATCTGTCAACAATGGGCGTGGAAGCCAAACGACAATATGAAGTCGCTCAAGCAGTGCATTCAAACGCTGGTGCGTGTTACCGGTGGAGATGGCAACTTCCTGTTCAATGTTGGCCCGATGCCCGATGGGCGGATCGAACCAAGACAGGTCGAAAGACTTCAGGATATGGGGCAATGGCTGACAAAGTACGGTAAAAGCATCTACGGTACACGCGGTGGGCCTTTCAAGCCAGGACCGTGGGGCGCAAGCACACACTCCGGCAACGTTATTTATGTGCATATTCTGAACTGGTCCGGCGAGAGCTTGAGACTTCCGCCAATACCAAAGGCGATCACTGAGAGCCAGGTGCTGACGGGGGGCACGGTTACAGTGGATCAGAGTGATGAAGGCATTGAGATATCAGTCCCCGAAGCGGATCGGAGCGATATCGATACGATTGTCGCGTTGAGAGTGATGGGAGCGGCAAGTGAAATTTCGCCCTGCTCGCTGCCATCGGATTCTCTCACGGCGGGGAAGAAGGCCACGGTTTCCAATGTATATATGGAAGACACGCACCACTCTGCGGCAATGGCGGTTGATGACGATGATTCCACTCGATGGGCGACTGACTATGGAGTCAAGACGGCCTGGCTCGAAGTGGACCTCGGCAAGAATGTGACATTTAACCGTGTGAAGATCAGCGAAGAGTATGATCGGGTGCGCAAGTTCGAACTGCAATATGAGAAGGACGGTCAGTGGATTACGTTCTTTACAGGGACGAAGATAGGTGAGAGCTTTTCTGCAAGCTTCAAACCGATTACGGCTCGAAATGTCAGGCTGAACATCACCGAGGCGACCGAAGGGCCGACCATTTCAGAGTATCAGTTGTTCTCGCCCAAGAAGAGACAACGATAAATACATAGTTGTATATATGGTTATGGTAATCGACACCGGATATAATGCATTGTCTGAGAGGGCTTGATATATGAATCGTCGTGATTTTATCAGAGTTGTCGGAAGCGGCCTTGGCACGCTTGCAATCACTGGTTGTAATAGCATAGCCAAACAATTGGAGAGCCATGCTCTGGAAAACACAAACATTGTGTTCATTCTGATTGACGATATGGGCTGGGCCGACCTGCCCTGCTACGGGAACAAATTCCACGAAACGCCCAATATCGACAGACTTGCCAGGCAGGGTATGCGTTTCACCGATGCTTACGCAGCGTGTCCCGTTTGCTCGCCCACTCGCGCAAGTATCATGGCGGGCCAATATCCCGCGAGGATAGGAATCACAGATTTCATTCCCGGCCACTGGCGCCCCTTTGAGAATCTTACAGTCCCCGACAATCGCCTCCAAATGCCGTTGGAAACCGTCACTATTGCAGAGGCGTTGAAGGAGCGAGGCTATACGAATGGATACATAGGAAAGTGGCATCTGGGCGGAAAGCCATACCTGCCTGAAAATCAGGGATTCGATACAGTCACCTATGGAGTCAAGAACCAAAAAGACAAACAGGTGGCGGGCTTCACCGAACAAGCTGTTAAATTCATAGAAGATAATAGGGACAACAAATTCTTCCTCTTCCTCTCACACCATACAGTACACATTCCCCTCGAAGCGCCGGATGATCTGGTCGAAAAATATCGCAAAAAAACCAAGCCCCCCACCGGCGTCAATAATCCTGTGTATGCAGCGATGATCGAGCACCTGGACAACAGCACAGGTAAAATCATGAAGGCTCTCGACGATTTGCAGCTCACAGATCGCACAATTGTTATCTTCTACTCAGACAATGGAGGACTCTACAAGCCTTATGGAGGCTATGGAGGGGACATGGGCGCCGTTGCCAGTAATGCCCCGCTTAGGGCGGAAAAGGGTACGCTTTACGAAGGTGGCGTTCGCGAGCCGCTGATCGTTCGCTGGCATGGGGTAGTCAACCCTGGAACAATATGCCATGAGATTGTCACCAGCGTTGATTTTTATCCAACCCTTTTGGAAATCACCGATGCGAAAGCAGAGCCTGGCCAGGCATTGGATGGCGAGAGCATTCTCCCTCTGCTAACAAGAAAGGGAAAGTTGAAGCGCGAGGCTATCTATTGGCACTATCCACACTACCACCACTCAGACCCCGCCGGTGCCATTCGCCAGGGCCGCTACAAGCTGATTGAATTCTATGAAGATGGCAAACTCGAACTGTACGATCTAAAAAATGACATTGGCGAGCAGAACAACCTCGCAGCGCAAATGCCGGACAAAGCAGCTCAACTACAGGAAAATCTTGCAGCCTGGCGTAAATCCGTCGGCGCAAAGATGCCAACACCCAATCCCGATTACGACTCTGATAGATCACATGAGTGGGGACGCCATCCATCAAGAAGGAATTAGAAGCTCAAGGACTCTTATATCAAGTCGATGCCAATCCGCGATGAGCGTATCAAACAGGCGCAGGCCCCCTGTCGTTTATCGTAGCCGAAAACCTCTTACCTTATCGACCGCACCATTTTGGGCCAGAGTACCCATCAGGTCCGAAGCGGACAAAGATTATTCGCTGTGTTCTGTTTGCTTCAGATAGCTGTTATTTCATCTTGCGGATGCGAACCTCAATCTTCTCCGAATCCTTCAGAAGTTTCACCAGCTCCTTCGGATCAGTCTGACTATAGTGGTACGGATACAGTATCTTTGGCTTGAATGCCCTGGCTGCATTGGCCACCATTTCAGGGCTCATCGTGTATGGCAGGTTCATCGGCAAAAATGCGATATCGATCTTCTTTAGTTCCTTCATCTCCGGCGTGTCTTCCGTATCACCCGCGATATAGACTCGCGTTTTACCGAAAGTCACTATGTATCCGTTGCCCCTGCCTTTTGGATGGAAAGCCTCACCATTCGGACGCTTGTGCACAATGTTGTACGCTGGCACAGCCTCTATCTTGAAATCGCCCACGGTCTTCACGTCACCATTTTTCATGACGATGCCTCCCGCGATGGTCTCGGCACATTGTTTGGTCAGCACTATAGCCGTATCATCCGTCCGGATCGTGTCGATAGCTTTGGCGTCAAGATGGTCGCGGTGCTCATGTGTGATCAGGATGAGGTTGGCTTTGGGCATAATGGAGTAATCGGCAAGATTGCTCCAGGGATCGACGTGCACAACCTTGTCTCGATACTTGAGCATGAGTGTCCCATGTCCGATGAAGGTTATCTTCAGATCGCCTGTATCGGTCTTGATTATATCTTCTTCGAGCTTCTTCTGTGTCTCATCCCCTTCCGCTTGCCCGTCCGACTGAAGTTGCACTCCTGAACGCTCCTGCGCTATTGCCAAAAAGGCAAGGGCCAGAATGATCGTGACAGTCCATAAAACTCTGTTCCAACATATCATGGTTCATCCCTTTCCAGAAACTGCAGAGACTTCTATTCATATACACCTGCTATATACGAGATTATATCCTTCAACGCCACGGAGTCTATGATACTATCGTCCGCTCCGGCTATCTGATCTGATGAAGAAACAGGCAGATAATAAAGAGGTGTAGCGAGAGATCCACCTGGTTGCCCTGTCATGGATGTTGATTTCCAGCGAACCAGTCCAAAAGCAACTGCATTCGTCTGGTTGGCGTCGCCGCTGGTTTGCGATCGTTTCTGTCCGGCCCATGCTCAACGCTCCAGCCATCCCACTCACGAAAGGCGTGATACGACCAGTCCCAGCCATATTGCTCGAACATATCGGTTACATCGCGTAGATACATGTAGCCGCTATCACCCGGCACCCAGCGAATCACACTGAACTCGCCTACATAAATCTGCACGTTAAATGCCTGCTGGAACTCAATCGCAGGCAGCATCGCCTCTCGCAGTCGCTCTTTATCCCACATCTCGCCGTCAATCAGCCCTGGATAGGAGAGGCCGGTCTTGTCATTATACACTCCCTGGTGCGTGAACTGGTGCGGCTGATACATATGAAAACTGTAAATAACGCGGTCCAAATCCAAGGGCGCTAAAGCATCGAAACCATCGGCGCTTCCCCAGGGGCTGGGCTCGAATACCACAGGTTTGCCCGAATCCACCTTGCGTATGGCCTTGGCCGCTTTCGTTCCCAAGTCTCTCCAATTCAATAAACCATCCGCAACTACTCCCTCGACCGCCTCATTGAGCAGATCGTAGGCATAGACAACCTCTCGTCCCTTGTATCGTCTTGCGATTTTGTCCCAGACTTCAATCAGCTTGTCCTGATAACGCTTCTCCTGAAACATACGACAGACACCGCCCGCCGCCCTGCCGCCGGGTGGAGTATGCAAATCGACGAGCACTTTTATCCCATGCTTCTCACACGAAGCCAGCGCCTTGTCACATTCATTCAACGCCTCATCCAGCCAGCGGTCATACGCATCGAGGTCCATGGCCCACTTTTCAGCCTGCTTCATCGGCGTCCAGTTTAGCTGCCAGCGAATCTGGTTGGCGTTCCATTTGGTGGCGAGGTCCACGATATCGTTCTCGCGAAAGACCGGACCATACATGACACCTCGTAATCGCGGAAGTTTGTGACCTGTGAATTTTGTTTCGCTGCGCCGCCCTTTTATAGCGGGCCGGCCAACGATAACCTGAAGATTGTCGAACCATGCCCGGCCGCTGACCTCCTCAAGGCCCACAATGAGAGTAGCCTTTACGATATCCTTGGGCAGACGTATCGTCTGAGCCATCGGCTTCCAGTCAAACGTGCCGGCGGACATCTGTATCTGCGGATATTGCCTGGCGCCGCCTGCCATCTCAAGCACGAGCATCACCTTGATACCGTTCCATGAATTGGGCGGCTGCGATACATCCTCGGCTTTCACTACCGCCCGCAACGTCGCCAGGCGACCATCGAAAAGATCGGCGGCAATCGGGAACCGCCTTGTATATGAACCAGGCTCTGATCGCTCGATCAACAGCGAGCGACCGCCCCCAAAGCCGGCAACAAGCTTTCCTTCGTCACTGCACGCAGCGAGATTTTTATCAAAATCGCAATTAAGCACAACCCGCTGTTGAGCAAGCGCCACCTGAGACAAAAGAAGGCACGCTATCGATACCACGTATTTCATTTCAGCCTCCTGTCGCAGCAGCATCTTCAAGGTCATCCCTTGTCACTGCAAAGATATTTAGTCCTCGTATCTGAGCCGCGGCGCCAAATGTTCCCGGTATCTCCCAACCCAAGTTCATATTGACCACGGCATAATCGTGAAGATCGAGGCTTTTGAGATATCCCCGTTTGACAGCTTCTTGCACGCCGCTCTTCACGTATCCCAGCAGGTCCACCTGTATATTAACCCACTTGCCGGCCCGCAGGTCCATCACGCCAAGAGTCTCGCCTGCAACGGTATAAATAAACTTGCCCGTGGCATCTGCCTTGCCTATATCTTTGGCCATGAACGCAGGTGGAATTTTATGCCTGTTGTCGAAGAATGGCACTCCAAACCAGTAGAAGCTTCCCCGCTCGTCGGAGTCCGGATTGATATTCTTGACGATGAAGAACATCTGGAACTGGGCGGCGTGCAGCCCCGGATCGTATTCGACATCCGTCATGCGTTTCTTGCAGTGCAGCAATCGCACGCCGATTTCGAACCAGATACTATCCAATTCGTCCAGGCGATGCACGTTAACAGCATCCTGCTCGATCAGCAAATGAGGCCAGCTCTCGCCATATTTCCTGGCCACGACTCCGTATTCCGCCCCACCGCGCACTTCCAGAACAAGATCGCCAGTCTCAGAGCCAGTCTTGCCTACTACAACCTTCTTACCCTTGTTTTCATATATGAAGCATCCATCATCGCTGCGAATGCAACGAACAGCGGCAAGCGTGTACTTCGTCCCCCACTGGCACAACCGCCAGCAAGGCTTACGGTCGCGCAGGCCAAAGTTAAGAACAGCTTCGACCGATCTTCCTCTGGATGAATCAGGATAGCTGAGCATGAAGCCCTGCGTAAATTTCGTATCAACGAAGATGGGCGCTCTCGTATTGGCAAACGAGGCACTAACCGCAACGAGGGAAAGCAACAGCAATTCGCAAATGATCTTCGTCCATCTCATAGTATAAAACGCGGATTCCCCGCAAAAGCCATTTGGGGCTATATTCAGGCTAAACTCGCCCATTACCTATGGAGTACCTGGAAGAGTATCGGTACGTTACCCGCCACCCAGCTTCTCAATCATCTCGTCGACTTCCTCGGCGCCTTCTTTGTAGAATTTCTCCTCATCAGGCGCAAGGTGTTTGAGCAGCCTCAGGAACTCGCCGGCGTGTACACGCTCCTCGTCCGCAATATCGACCAGAACATCTTTGGCCAGCTTGTCATCGGTTGATTCGGCCAACTGCATGTATAGCTGGACCGCTTCGTATTCGGCCGCAACCATAAAGCGTATCGCCCTGACTAATTCCGGCTTGGTTACCTTGCGATCAGCTTTCATCCCGGAAAAAGGACTTCCGAACTCAGGCATATCATTCTCCTTTCCATCGTGAACTATCTCACGGTTCAGCATTTGCCCACCCAACGCAGGCCAGGCGGCAACTCCTATCGTACCTTTAACAAACATCCTGCGATTCAGCGAAAGCATAGCCACTTTCCATACTCTGTCTGCTCTTTAACCATAGCCAGCGGAAACGAAAACAAACCCCACAAACAGGTCGTTCGTTGCCGACCGTTCGATCAATAACTTACACAAAGCAGTATATGGAGGCATACGTCTCGTCAACTCAGAGCCACGGGCTGACAAAGATTCTTCCCATCGTTGGCCACCCGTCCGCATTGCTTGCAGATGTACTTGGGCTCGTTCACAAGCGGCTTGATCTTATCAAGATCGAGATTGCACGGACAACACGTTAACGCACACAGTTTATCCACACCACAGCATTTCGTACTCGCTTCGCCACACATACTTGTACTCCTTTCAAGCCAAAGTGATAGCATTTTCTTTCGTCAAAATTCTATGATACTTCGTTGGTGCGCCGCCCGTCAACCTTTCACTACGAAATGTTTGGCTAATATCGCGCTTGCGGAAAATCGCCTCAACAGGTAACCTTTTATTGATGTCGGGATCGGCTTTTTGAGCGATTGACGGTCGTTTTACAAATCGGAGTCGTAATGACCCCAAATCAGAAAACACAAGACAGATTGAAGAGAATCGAAGAGCTGCTTAAGGGCAGGGCCACACTGCTGATCGTCATGCAGGACCACCCGGACCCCGATGCAATAGCGGCGGCTGTAGCACTGCGCAAGCTCGTCAACACAATTTCAAGCGTTCAGTGCTCAATCGCACACGGTGGTACTGTCGGCCGAGCCGAAAATCGCGCCCTCGTCCGCTATCTCAATCTGAACCTCCGCCCTTGCAACGAGCTTGATTTTGGCAAATTCGATCTTACGGCCATAGTTGATACACAACCTGACACCGGAAACAATTCCTTCCCCCCCGACCGCACGCCGGATATTGTCATAGACCACCACCCATTCCGCCAGAAAACACGACAGGCAAAAATAACGGACATTCGCAGGCAATACGGGGCCAGCTCGACAATCCTCTACGAGTACCTCTCGCAGGCATCCATTGTGCCTGATGCTCCACTTGCCACCGCCCTGCTCTACGCGATTCGATCCGATACGCAGGATCTTGGGCGTGAAGCCACCAAGGCGGACATGGACGCTATCGGACAGCTCTATCCGCTCGCCAACAAGCGAATGCTCAGCGAAATCCAGAGAGGCCGAGTCCAGCGGGAATACTATCGCCTGCTCGGCCAGGCCCTGCAAAATGCTAGGGTCTATGATACCTGCATAATCACCTCTCTGGATGAAGTGGCCATACCTGACATGGTCGGCGAAGTGGCGGATTTGCTACTGAGAGATGATACCGCCAACTGGACGCTCTGCTACGGCCGCTACGAGCAAAAAATGCTGCTGTCCATGAGAACATCGCAGACTGAGAAAACAGCGGAAAAGATCATGCAGTCGGTCGTCGCAAGAAGAGGAACGGGCGGCGGGCATGCCTCAATGGCCGGCGGTCAGATTCCACTGAAGAAAGGAACCAAACTGGAGATCGCTCAAATAGAGAAGCTGGTTCGGCAGAGATTTCTCAAACTGATCGGAGCCAATGCGCAGTCGTGCCAGAATTTGATCTAACACTGACAATTGGAAGGTCCAAAACCATGATACGCTTAGTACTCCTCAGACATGGCGAAAGCACCTGGAACAAAGAAAATCGCTTCACTGGCTGGACCGACGTCGATCTTAGCGAGAAAGGCCTCATCGAGGCGAAGGAAGCCGGCCAGATACTCAAGAAAGAGGGTTTTACATTCGATCTCACCTTCACATCCGTCCTGAAAAGAGCGGTCAGAACGCTATGGATAGTGCTCGATGAAATGGACCTTATGTGGTTACCTGTGATCAACTCGTGGCGATTGAACGAACGACACTACGGCGCTTTGCAGGGCCTGAACAAAGCCGAGATGTCACAGAAGTTCGGCGACGAGCAGGTCCATATCTGGAGAAGAAGCTACGATGTACCCCCACCGATCCTGGAGAAGAGCGATCCAAGATATCCGGGCCACGAAGCCAAATACCACGATCTCAGCAGCAAGGACCTGCCGCTGACTGAGTGCCTAAAAGACACAGTAGCCCGCTTCATGCCCTATTGGCACGAGACAATCGTTCCACAGATCAAGCAAGGCAAACAAATACTCATCTGCGCTCATGGCAATAGTCTGCGAGCACTGGTCAAATACGTTGATAAAGTTAGCGATGAAGACATCCCCAACCTGAATATCCCAACAGGTATCCCGCTCGTATACGAATTCGACGATTCCCTCAAACCTATAAAGCATTACTACCTCGGCGACCCCGACAAAATAGCCAAGGCCGCGCAGGCAGTCGCCAATCAGGCTAAAGGAAAAACCTGAGTGCTGTGAGAGCCCTCTCAGTCTGCGTCTGTCTAATGGCCAACTATTCGCTGTCGGGATCTCAATGCCCTGCTTAATCCTGCAATCGTTTGGTTGCGATAATGTCCAGTTCTGCAAGGGAAGTGTAGTAGCCTCCGCTTGCTTCCGAGCGGGAGAGTAGGCGGATATAGCGACCAACGAGCGGTTTTTCGAACTCAACTTTCTGTAGGGCCGTAGTGTTGCGGAATCTGCCCTTCGAGATGGGATCGCCCCAGTTTTTCGGATCGTTACTGACGTAGAATTCGTACTCCCTGATGCGGCCGTTGGACTGATTCTGCCGGGGCAGGCATGTAAAGCCCGCCATTTCGAACTTGATGCCCAGGTCGATTTGAATTTCGTGGGGCTGAGGATCATGTGCGCCGCTCCAGCTTGTATGCCAAAATGTGCTCGGGTCGCCGTCGATGGCGTGGCGGGCGTACCCCTCGCCCGGCTCGAAGCTGTCGACGTGAATAACTTTCCATTTGGCCTTTGATACGAGCAGGCCAAACTGGGCGAAGGCGACGGGGCTGTCGAGCATATCGTCGCCGAGAGCGATTGCCTTTATTGAGCCGCCATCGACAAGGGGGATTGGTTTGCTATAGACAGTTGATTCGACAGTGGGCGCCGAGCCATCGGTTGTGTAGTAAATTTTCGAGTTCGGTGTCGTACATGTTATAGTGACGGTGCCGTCGGCGTCACGGATGATTTGCGGGGCAGAGACCAGTGGTGGAATCTGACGGGCAACTTCGGCCATAGAGCCCATGCTCGGCATGTAGGGTCGCATGATATATGTGAAGCTGGTTGGCGCGGGCTTTAGAATGTACTTATCGAGCGGGCCCGGGCCGCAACTGGCGTTGCCAAGGCCGGTCTGAGCAGCATCGAGGCAGAGGATGACTTCCTGGCGCGGGGTCAGCTCGTTGAGATGACGAGCGGCGTTGAGGTCCTGGGCAGTGTAGTGCAGGGCGGAGAAGGCCATGGTGTCTTCGGCTATCGCGAGCACTGAGACGCCATTGGTGTATTCGCCTGAGAGAGCGAGCCAGCGGACGTCCTGTTTGCTGCCTGTTTCCTGTGGGAAGGCGTATGGTTCGTACTGATCGGTAACGGTGCTTTCATATTCGCCTACCTCGGCGCTGGTCTTTCGGTCCACGTAGTTTTCATGTGGTCCGCATCCATACCAGCGGAGTTGCTCGAATTCCGAGGGGAGCGTTATACTCACGCCAAGTCTTGGCAGGCTCGGGACGGAGCCTATGAGATCGATTTGATTATTGAAAACGACGCAGGTGCTGCCGAAGATGGTGTAGGTGCAGGTATGGTTAAAGCCTGCGTTTCGGCTGCCCATGCAGCGGGTGGTTATCGTGATTCTGATTACCTTCGGATTGATCTGCTTGGCTTCGAAGGCGGTCGTTTCGTATTTGAGGTCACGGAGGCCAGCCTGGTCGAAGGCTCTTCTGAGCCAGCCATCGTTGTCGAGGAAGCCTCGTTCGACGTTGAGCCTGGGGCCAGCGGGCTTTCCATTATCCATGATGCAGCCTGCGGATTGGCTGAAGGTCAGATTCAGCATTTGGCCTGTGACTCTAACGATATCACCTTCCTCATGCAGCTCGATTGGAGTCATGTCGGCGAGCTTCATTACGGGAGCGGGCGGGGCTTTGTATGGCATTGCGAACTGCTGCCATGCGATTTCGTGGCCTGCGTCGGCCCAAGAGGTTTTATTTTTGAGGTGCAGACTGACGCGGAGCCAGTACTCGGCGCCGGGGGCCAGCTTGGGTTTTTCAACTGGCAGGTCAATTATTTTGCTGTCATCGGGCTTGATATTTGGCATTTGCTTAGAGCCCGATTGAATGACTTTGCCATCCTCGGACAGGACCCACTTAAGCTCGAAATCGCTTAGGTTAGTGAAATCGTACTTGTTGCGGATTTTGACTTTCCCTGAGGCAAGATTTTCGGGCTCGAAGGCGACATACTGGTAGACCTTTTTTACTTCCCAAAGTTTCGGGGGGACGCGGCGGTCCGGATGGACGAGTCCGTTCATGCAGAAGTTGCCATCCGAAGGAGTGCCTGGAGGGCCGTAATCGCCACCATAGGCCCAGAACTCGCGGCCGTTCGGATCAGTCTTCCGCAAACCCTGGTCGACCCAGTCCCAGATGCAGCCTCCGATCAGCGGTTTGTATGTTTCGATTGCGTCCCAGTATTCCTGGAGGTTGCCTACGGCGTTGCCCATTGCGTGGGCGTATTCGCACATGAAGAAGGGCTTGCCGTTATCGTTTTTGCCCCGGTTGATGAGTGAGTTTACGTGAGGGTACATGACGCTGTCGATGTCGGCAACCTCGTTGTATCTTTCGTAGTGGATCGGGCGTGACAAATCGAGCTGGCGGGCGGCTTTGGCGGTTGCGTCGAAGTTACAGCCGCTGCCTGCTTCGTTGCCCATGGACCAGATTATGACAGATGGGTGGTTCTTGTCACGCTCCATCATACGAACCATACGATCTACGTGGGCTTTTTCCCAGATTGGTTTGTTGCCAAGTGTTCGGTTGAGATTGTAGCCCATGCCGTGTGATTCGATGTTGGCTTCGTCTACGAGATAGAGCCCGTACTCGTCGCAAAGTTCGTACCAGAGAGGATCATCGGGATAGTGACACGTGCGGACGGTGTTGAGGTTGAAGCGTTTCATCAGGAGGATGTCCTGCATCATGGATTCGCGGGTGATGTAGTGGCCTTTGTCGGGATCGTGCTCGTGGCGATTGGCGCCTTTGAGCAGGACGGGGACACCGTTGACCCAGAGTTGGCTGTCCTTGATTTCAACTTTGCGGAAGCCCGTTTTGCAGGAGATGGTTTCGATAGCTTTTCCTGTGGAGTTTTTAGCCTTGAGCAAAACGGTGTAGAGGTTCGGTTTTTCAGCCGACCATTTGAGGGGATTGGTGACTGCGCCTTCAATGGTTACAGTTGTTTCAGCGCCGGCCTGGATTTTTTCGTTCGATTTGGCTGAGAGGGCGGCGGTTGTTTTTACCTGTGTGGTTTTGTCCCAGACAGTCGCCTCGACGTCGGGGATGGAAACCGCGGTATCACCATAGTTACTGATTTTGCAGGTTATTTTAAGAGTCCCGTTTTTGTAATTGTCATCGAGCGACGCGCTAACCGAGAAGTCCCTGATATGCACAGTCGGAGTGGACATAAGATAGACATTTCTGAATATGCCGCTGAGACGCCAGAAGTCCTGGTCTTCAAGGTAGGAGCCATCACACCAGCGGTAGACCTCGACGGCAAGTTGGTTCTCGCCTTCCTTCAAGTACGGGGTGATATTGAATTCGGCTGGCGTTCGGCTTTCCTGGCTGTAACCGACTTTTTTCCCGTTGACCCATATATAGAATGCGGATTCGACGCCGTCAAAATGGATGAAGGTTTGGCGGCCGGAGAAGTCTCCGGGAATAGTAAAGGTGCGGCGATACGAGCCTACTGGATTGTTATCGTGCGGAATGAAAGGCGGATTGGCCCTGAACGGATAGCGAACGTTCACATAGATCGGAAGGCCGTAGCCCTGCAACTGCCAATTCGATGGAACGCCGATTGTGTCCCACTTGCTGTCGTCGAAATCTGTCTTGTAGAAATCGACCGGCCTGTCGGCGGGCTTGGGAACCCAGTTAAATTTCCACTTGCCATTGAGAGATTTACAAAACGGGGAGGCATAGCGGTCCGCGCGCAGAGCCTGACTGTCATTCGAGTAGAGCATGAGAGTCGCATGCGGCGGCTCCTTGCCCTGCCCTATCATCGTGGGATTTTCCCAGTCTGGAGTCTCCTGTGCAACCGCTATCGACGCCACAGACATGATGAACAGCAATGCTATCAGTACAAGAGCTGAACGATTTTTGAATCCTATCCTATACATCGCCAAATAATCCTCCAATAACAACACTATCTGTTGCTGTCACAATCATTGACTTACCCGGTGTACGATCCTTAACAGGTGGATATACCATCAGGCTATATCGAAAACCTTGTTGAGCCGGGTTATCTCGAAAACTCTGAATATCTTCGGATCGACATTGCGAATCTTAAGCTCGCCCCCCCTCTCACGAAGATGCTTGTGTATTTTGACAAGAAGACCGAGGAACGCGGAAGACATGAACTTAACGTTGGAAAAATCCAACAGCATGTTCCGCTGGTCAGCTTCATCCACAAGAACCATTATGGATTTTTCGAGTTCCTTAATGGCTGCCTCATCAAGGATTTCCTTATCGTTGAGGGTCACAAAAGCCATGTCGACGCCTCGCTGGATTGACACTCTCGGAGTATTCGCTTCCATTCAATTCTCCACAGATCATTGTGGTTATTTCTGCCTATTTGCCCTTTTTAGTGGCAACGCAGGGTGATTATAGCTGATTGATGAACCATCTGCAAGCTCATCCGAAATTCATCTCAAAGGGTAACAGTACATATCGAAAGCCTGAATTGTGGCACATGTTAATATCGGTTTCCTGGTATATGTTTTCTTTGACAATCTCGTAACTTTATCCCGGATTTCCCAAGTAGTGCGAGATAAATGGACTTTGAATTGATAGCATAGAGCTTATGGAGACCATTCAAGCCAGTTTCGACCCTCTGTTACGGAAGAACCCTATGGGTGAAGCACACAAGGATGCTCTAAGGCTCGATTTTGACCGCAAACTAAAGCTCGAATTTCATGGTACAAAGGTCACCAGTAATGCCGGATTACTTGCTTACCGGGAGCTTGATGAGGCTCTTGGCCTGATTGCAATGATCCATTCAGCATTGCGTGACATTCGAAAGGGCAAGAACACGCAACACGGTCTTACTGCCTTGCTCAGACAGTCAATATACCGCAGATTAGCTGGTTACGAAGAAACCAATGATGCTGAACGTTTAGCCCTTGATCCGGCCATGCGGCATGTTGCCGAAGGGAGAGCTGCGAAACGTTCGGCCGCTTCCACCAGTGTCATGAGCAGATTCGAAACAGAGATACTGACACAGCCCAAGAACCTCGAGCTACTGATGAAACTCGTAGGTGAATGGGTTGATCGAGTACACCAGCGAAAATCACTCAAGCAAATTATCCTTGATATGGACAGTTCTGTTAGCCCAACGTACGGTAACCAAGAAGGCTCTGCTTACAACGGATATTTTGAATGCACCTGTTACCATCCATTTGTTCGTCTT
>CAZYMD010000029.1:0-15825 GCA_964649005.1 uncultured Pirellulales bacterium | reverse complement strand
CTTGGTTTACAATCTCGGTAATTTCCTGAAGCGGCTGGCTCTGCCCAAATCAGTGAAGAAGTGGTCGCTGAGAACGCTACGTGAAAAGCTGATCAAGATCGGAGCCAAGGTGGTCAGGCATTCCCGGTATGTGGTGTTCCAGATGGCCGAAGTAGTTGTGCCGAAGGCACTCTTTCGTGAAATTCTTGAACGAATCAGGCAATTGAGAGCCAGCCCGGAACTTGAGGCGGCAGGATAACCGACAGCATAGTGAAAATCCGCAAGACTGAGGGAAGATCAGCAGTCGGGGTGCGTCAGAAAAGCATCAAATTATTGGATTTTTGGCGGATTAACCTGTTTCGGGGCCTTTTGGGGACGTTTGTGAACCGCATTGATGCCAGACGTGTTGAAATCGAGGCCCCGATTGTGGTATGATTGATCGTGCAGCGTGCAGGAATACCGATTATAATGTGATATGGCAAATCCCGGATCAAAACTCCTTGAGAAAGGGTAATGTATGAATAAAGTGGTTTTTTTATTAGTGAGTTTTTTTATTACTGCACCAGTAGGTGTAAAAGATCAGCACTGTAACGTTTCATCCAATCCAATAGAAACGTTTGATGCTGGGGACGAACCTGCTTCAGTGTGTATCGGCCAGAAGACATGGTATACACCATGGGGTTACAATAAGTCAATCAATGCTGACCGAAAGTACCCGCTGGTCGTCTTTGGTGTTCATAATGAAGCGAGTGAGTTCTTTACAACGGAAATCAGGAAACGGTACCCAGCTTTCTATCTTACCTACAAGGAGAAAACGGAGTCCGCTGGTGTCGTTTTATCTGATTTGATTGATACCTGCATGAATGATCATGGTTTTCGAATAGATACAAATCGAATTTATTTGACGGGCTGGTCCGCTGGTGGCTCAGGTTCATTTAAACTTGTCAGAGGATTTCTTAGCAAAGGGAAATATTTTGCGGCGATAAACAGAATCGCGGGACAATCTGAACGTGTTCTTGCTGAGAAGGCTGTCAATAAAACAGCCATTTGGATGCATATTGGGCTCCTTGATTCAGCGACCCGAGTGCAGGTGTCTCGGGACGTGTATGCAAATCTTAAAAACCATCCAAGCAATGCCTCTGCCATTGAGACGACGATCAAGGATACGGTAAACCACAATGGGGTGGATGTTGTCCGAATGACTAAAATACTAACCAGGAATGGTGTTGAATCAGTAAGATATACGGAATATCCAACCGAACCCCATGGGGCTTTTGCTGGTTACTCTGACCCGTATTTGTATGAATGGTTCTTTGGACGGATGATCTGTGCAGAATAGCATCCCCCATGGTTCTCAAAGGCATGCAGGAAGTCGAATAACGAGGTGGCTTTTACTGCCCAGTATCCTCAACATAGCCAATTTGGGATAAAACTATAATTGTTTTTCTTCTGCTTTTTGCGGGGATTGTACATGCTTCCAAGGAAAGCATCAATCAAAAGTCAGCACTCGGTATAAATCTTAGCGGGGTCACATACTACTCTTCCGAGATTGTATTCGTCGATTTATTCAAGTTTATACAGGCCATATACCGATCCCTGTGGATAGTCAGAAAATGCCACGCCTGATGCGGCATTTCGCACGCCATAGAAAACAAAAACCCACGAACGAATAGGCCAACATGCATAACAGAATCCATACTGTGGCCAAAGCTGAATCCCCGCTCTTGAGCCCGATCCAGTCATATTTGGACAAGCTTCCCCCGTGAGCAGTGGCGTCCATTATGCACACCGCCTGGATGAACGGATTAGCATCAGCATAGGTTCCCGCTGTGTCTCTACCGAACCTGGATATTTGTGCGGCTATATTCGCAAAAAGGGGTAAAATAATCCACAGCGAGGCGGCTAACAGGAGATTCATTATCACAGCCGAGGTGGTGCGCTTGAAAAGAGAACTGAAGTAGAGACCGCTACAGGCGAGAAAAATCGAAACCGAGATTATCAGAATAGTGATCTGAAGCAAACCAACAGGATGTATGAAGCCAGTGATGCTGAAGAAAACAATGTGGCCAAGCAAAAGGACCCAGCCCAGCAGGCATCGGCGTAAGACACCGAGAAACTTGCCTAAAATGATTTGCCAATTGCTCAGGGTCGTAGAGAGCAGCAAAGGCCACGAGCGAGCTTCCTTTTCACTGGAGATACTGGTAGCCGGCACAACAACACTGAGTAGCAGCCCCAAACCGAGGAAAATAACCGCATAGATTATGTGAGTTTCCCTATCATCCAACATCCCTTCCCCAGCGAACAGGCCGTAAGAGACCACGAGCAGCACGAACGCGAAGAAGACAGTAAGGTACGTCAACAGCTTGTGCTTGCCAACTAATGGCGCACAAAGCTCCTTCCAGGCGACAGGCGGGCCTTTGACACGCCTTATTCGAGCAATCTTAGTGCGGCCGGTACTCTGCAACTGTGCGGCAATCTTTTTGCTGCTTCGTCTTCCGCTCGATACTATAGTCTGCCCTGTAGCCTGCCGCAGAGCAACCTTACGCACGAAAATCACCGAAACGAACAAGACAATCGCAGAGGCGCCCAAAACAATCACACAATGGAGATACCACAATGAAGATGGCAGGTTGCCAACCGAGCGAGGTTCAAGCATGCTAATGGTTTTCACAAACATCGCGAAATAGGGATTCGGGCAAAAAATAATACCGGTCATTTTTTGGTTGGGCCAGTGACCGGTAATCGCCTTGCACCCAAAAGCGGCCAGATATGGCGCCAAGGCAAAGAGTACCACTATCAAGACAAAAGTCGTGATAATAGCGGTATACGCTCGCTTGTTGAATATCGAAAAGAACAGACTGAGCGATCCAACAAACAATATAGTCGTCAAAGTTATACAGAGGCTGGAAATTACATAGCCCCAAGGCACACCGCCGAAGACACGAACCATTGCAAGCAAAGGCAGGCTGATCGCCAGTAAAAGAATAAGCTGGAGTAACTTGCTGAAGAGCTTGCCCATAACGATCTGGAAACTGTTTATCGGCGTGGTCATCAGCGTACCCAAAGTGCGGTTGTAGATTTCATCACTAATCGATGTGCTCAACATAATAACGGCCACAACCTGGGCGGCACAGAACTGAAACCATATGATGTATGCAATTATAAATTTGCCGGCCTCGGCCATGCGAGAGGCCGTGTACAGGCCTGAACTTCCTGAATGGACGAATCCAAGCCAGACAAGAGAGAGAAAGATAACGAGCAGGCCCAGATAGACGAACCGCAGGACATAATTCCTGCGTCGCCGGCTCGATACGCGAAGCTCCTTATCGAAGATCGGCCCCGCTACCCAGAGCGACCTGAAAATACGGCCTACAAATCTGTATACTGCTCCAGTCATGGATTACCTTGATCTTGTTCTGAAAATCTTGCGACGCACATTAGAGCTTGCCAGTGCGAAGCAGACAAAGGCTATAAGCAAGTATAGTGTCAATAGGGCGATAAATGCAAGCAAAGGCCCGACGAAATCGTTAGTTACCGATGGTCTAATGGGATTAACTTGCAAATGGCGCAAAGGTGTTCTGGCGAGGGTTACGCCACCAGTACATGACATGATCATCCCACCGATTACAATCGGATTGATAAGATAGGTTGGCAACGGGCAACACACGGGAACGCAAAACACCAGAAACACAATCATTTGCACTGTTGCAGCAACAGAGTTGCGTCTGAACAATGAGCTTAGAAAAACGCCTACGGCCGATACAATTATCGCTGAGGCAGCTACCAACATTGGTATCAGCAGCAGTGCGAACAGGTGAACGTAGCGTATCAAAACAAAAATGGACAAATGGGCAAACAGTAAAATCCATATTGGCCACGAACGCAGGCAGGAGCCTATGATTTTTCCCAGCACAATATTAGTCTGGTGCAGAGGCGTTGTTAGAAGGATGGGCCAGGTTCGCGATTCCTTTTCGGATGTGATGCTTGTCGCTGAAAATGTCGCGGTTTGCAGCAATCCCACCAACATGTATGCTACGACAAAGCCAACTTGAGCCGAGGTCCTGCCGATCCAATCCATATATATGAAGATTACATATGCAGATACAATTATCGCTGCGATCGCTGTGACACCAATATATGTCTTAAGACGACTCCTCGGAGCAATAGACCTTCTTATTTCCTTCCAAATAATTGGCGAACCCTTGACCTGCCTGATTGGCTGGGATTTCACAGATGAATCAGCCTTTTTCTTCTTGGATCTTTTCCTGCCCACCGATTCAAGCAATCCGGGCTCGCCAACTGCCTGACGTAAAGCAAGAGTTCTTACCGACGGTATGGCCAACGCCAGGAAAGCAACAGAGCCTACCAGCATAGTTGCACATTGCACGGGCCAGTTGAGAAACACAGGCGCACTTGAGGGACTCAGCATCATCCTTGTGCCTGTAACCATAAACTTGACCGGGCTCAGCAGTGGAAATATCCGTGCAATCCCGCCAGGAAAAAAACCATATCGAGACTGTAAATACTTCAGCAGACCTGGAATCAACACATAGATAATGAAACACACAACGATTGTGTCGAGAATAACAACATTTGCCTGTCGGCTATGGATTGAGAAAAAGAGACTTATTGAAGCTGCGAATACGGAAGCTGTCAAAGTTACAAAAAAGCTCGAAAGGACGAAATTCCACGACACTCCTCCGAGAACACGAATAATCGACAACAGAGGCAGACTAACGCATAGCAGTAGAACAACCTGAAGTAATTTACTTAAAAGCTTGCCGATAACAATCTGGCTGCTGCTGATTGGTGTTGTCATCAGAATCCCAAGCGTCTTGCGGTCGATTTCATCGCTGATAGCGGTGCTCAACATGACAATAGCGGCTATTTGAACCGCTATGAATTGGAACCAGACTATCGCGACAGTGACACGCTTGCCCACCTCAGCCATCCGCGACATCTGAAACACCGATGAACCGACACCCTTGCCTGCAATTGTCATATACCATGTTGCGCCCAGAGATGCCGTAAGCAGCATAATAAAAGCGAATCTCAGGAAGTAATAACGTTTATGCCTGCTGGAGACTCGTAATTCCTTACCCAGAATCGGCCCACCTATTGATAAGAGGCTCCAATAGCCCGTAACGAGTTTGTTTGCTATAGTTGTGATAAACGCCCTGTCCATTAGCTAAAAAATACCTCGTCTTAGCCGTCGCGCAGCCGCACACGTGAATAAAAAGCCAAGAAATATATTAGCTGCCATTGTAATCAGCAGAATACAAATGGTTTTGCCGGCGTGACTGTCCCCTCCAGGCCAATCATAGTCCAGCCAATTCGAGTTGATCTGTGCAGCAGCGTCGGTAACAACACTTGCCTGGGTAAAAGGAGGAGTATATTGATAAACCTCACAAATATCTTCCCAGGTCCGCCCGAAAATACTGCCCGTTAGTTTTGCAAAAACTGGAATCACCAACCAGAGACACGCAATCAAAATAAGGTTGGCGATGACAGCGGCGCTTGTGCGCCTAAAACGAGAACTGAAGTACAATCCTGTTCCAAAAAGAAAACCAAGAACCCCTGTCACCATAATGGCGATATGAATAATAACTATGCCGTGAAGACACTTTGCATACCAGAACAGAACAATGTAGGCAAAGAGCAATATCCAGACGGGCAGACAACGACGCATCGCACCTGAGAGCTTGCCAAGCACGATCTGCCAGTTCCCAAGCGTCGTGGAAAGAAGTAAAGGCCATGACTGGGATTCTTTCTCCGAGGTTATGCAGGTGGCAGGCAGGATGGCGCTGAAGATGATCCCAATGCCCAGAAAAATAAGGACGTACCATTTGTGAGCCTCGTTATATCCAACCATACTTGCCACGATGATGAAGAAATGGATGGCCACTATCATTGCCAATTGTGCTGCGATTATGACTCCTGCAATGAGTTTTTCCCTGCTTGATATTCTGGATACGAGTTCCTTCCACACTACAGGCGGCCCTTTAACCCGTCTGATTCGAGAGGTTTTGTTAGATGATCTTTTATCTATTTTGGCTACGGACTGACGCCAGAGCCTCTTAAAAAGTCCGGTTCGGCTGGACGCCTGCATCAGTGCAATTGGGCGGACTATAAACATTGAAATGCTTAGCACTATTAATGATCCTGCTGCCATAGTCGCACAATGAATCGGCCATGATATTACGAATTGTGCAGCGCGGCGAGGATCCAACATGGATTCTGTTACCAGAGTAAGCATCATGTATGGATTCAGGTGTAAAAGGCCTGTGAATACCCCCCCCCAGCCCCTCTGGATGGCTATAAGAAGCGATGACAATCCGAAGACAGCGCCGAGAGCTATGAGTGTTACGATGATTACCGTGTAGGCGTGGCGAAAGAACATGGAGACAAACATCGTTACTGAGCCAATAAAGATCACAGTAGTAAGGGTGATGCAGAAACACGATATCAAATAGGTCCAGGGTACACCGCCAAAGACACGAACAACTGCAAGCAATGGGAGGGTGAGGGCAAGAATGAGTATCAACTGCAGCAACCTGCTGAAAAGTTTGCCAAAGATGATCTGGACCCTGGTAATTGGAGTTGTCATCAGGATGCTTAGTGTTCGGTTGTATATTTCATCGCTCATGGAAGTGCTGAGCAAGGCAATCGCAACGAGTTGGACGGTGCAAAACTGAAACCATACGATGTATACTGTAATGACTTTTCCCGCTTGGGCCATGCGTGAGACAATATAAAGAGTGTTGCCTTGTATGTAACGGATGCTCTGGGTCTCGCCGAGCCAAACTACTGCTATGAAGATCGTGAGACTTATCAGGTGGGCAAAACGCAACGCGTAGTGTGTACGATGCCGACTGGATATTCGCAGCTCTTTACTGAAAATTGGGCCAAACACCCAATTAAGAGATAGAATGTTGCGCAAGAATTGTACTGAGTTGTTAGTCATATACAAAGTTTTATCAGAATAGATTGCGCCGCAACCTGCTCACACGCAGCTCCTTGTCGAAGATCGGCCCTATCAGACGAGACGGATCAAAAAACCGCCCTAAAAAGTCGTCTGCCGCTGCAATCATGAACCTCTCCCTGAACATTGGGTAGGTGCAATGCTGCGTCTGTTAGTGAACGATACCCTTGGTCAACTGGAGAAATGCATCGTCAAGTTTGAGTTTCTCAGGCTGGATGGAGATAACATCGAGATTTCCGTGGACCAGAGTCCGAGCGATAATTCCATCAGCCTGCTGGCCATCTTCGAAGGTCACTAAGAGTTGCTGTCCATCCACCCTGACATCGCTTATGATAGGCAAGGCGCTGAGCAATTCGACTGCCTTTTCCTGATTGGAGGCCACCTTAACACGAACCTTGCTCTGAAGACCGAGTTTTGCATTGACTTGCTCCAAAGTGCCGCTGAAAATGAGCTTGCCGTGTTCGATAATGCCGATATGATCGCATATCTCCTCTAACTCGCTGAGGATGTGACTTGAGATCATAATAGTCTTGCCCATTTTCTTAAGCTCGCGCAGGAGTTCCCTGATCTCAATGCGTGCGCGAGGATCGAGCCCGCTGGCCGGCTCATCGAGGATCAATACCTTGGGATCGTGAATCAGGACACGCGCCAGCCCAAGACGCTGCTGCATACCGCGGGAAAGGCTGTCTACAGTTGCCGCCTGCTTTGAAGTAAGGTCGGTCAATTCGAGTACACCCTCAACAATGGACTTGCGTTTCTTGCGATCTATGCCGAAGGCGGCAGCGAAAAACTCAAGATACTCAAAGACCTTCAAATCGTCGTATACACCCATGAAATCAGGCATATACCCCACCAACCGGCGCACCTTCTTTCCATTTTTAGAGACATCCAGCCCGTCTATGAAGGCCTTGCCAGCGGTAGGTTCGAGCAGAGTGACCAAAATGCGCATTGTCGTAGTCTTACCGGCTCCATTAGGACCGATGAAGCCGAAGATGTCTCCGCTTTTGATGCGAAGGTCGAGCTTGCTGACCGCGAACAGGTCACCGTATGCTTTGGTGAGGTTTTTAGTCTCAATCATTTCTCATTTCCTTATTAGACTGCTTTGGAAAGACAACAAGTCGAGCAAGTTGTATGTGATCGTAGCCGCACAAGCGTGAGTCGATACCATAAGAGAGAGGGGCATCCGAAAACCTGGCACAGACCACGGCAGCTCCATTAGCTAAATACCTCTTCATCGCCTCAGTGCGTTGGAGCGAACTTTGGGCGAAGAAGGCGCTTTCATGGTCAAACGTTGCATTTGCGCTTGTGGAATTATATTGTTTGACGTTTTCATCAGCCCATTCTCTGAGGCTGCGTATAGGCCCGGTGAACTGTCTGCTGCCCTTGGCCGGCACTTCCCCGAAATCCCTTCCACGATTCTCATCGAATAGGACATAGCCGCCTGAGATGGGAGCATCAGACAAATTGGTGATATCCAACGAGACTTCATCGCCCTGCCTACTCACACGAGCTTCGAAAAGCTGCTTCTGGCCTGGAGATTCCTTCATTAAACACTGTATGGTCCAGATATTAACAGGCAACGAATAAGGTAAATTGAATCCGTCGCGCTGCCTGCAATATATCCTGTTGCTACCTGTTTGCCTACGATACCAAAGATTCTGTTGCATAGGTGCGATCCCGGACCACCACTGGTTCTCATCGAGATCTTTGAACCGGTATTCCGCACTGCGAGGGGCAAACAGGCCGCAGTAATCAGTGGACCAGATCGAGTTGCTGTCTTCTATTGCGTCCTGGACGGAAACAACCCGCAGTTCCATGTCGCCCGCCCGCAGGGCTTGAACGCCGTAATAAGCGCCGATAGTGAACGTAACAATCCAGAACGTGCAGGTCAGCCATGTCAAAGGCAGGCGGTCCTTTCGTTTGAGCACAATATAGTCAACCGGGCCCAGCAAAACAGCGAGAGCCGTCAGCAGGAGAATGACCCACCAGATGCTCAGAGGCCGAATGCCTTTGTAAAGATAGTTCATTACAGCATTGCTTGCATAATAGGCGCCGCCAAGACGGTAGCTATTCATGTTGCGTTTTTCCAGCAGCTTCTCCGAATCCTGGGTATAGCGTATTGTGCGTTTTACAGGAAGGGAGTTGGTAATCTCCCGACCTCGATTCGTTCGCGAACGTTTATCGGAATCAACGTCAAGCTCGACCGCCCTAACGGTCTTTAACTCAATATCCTCCAGCACAGCAGCAAATCTGCCAATCCAGAATAGCGAAGCTTTATCCTGTTGGCTTCCAGACAACCCAGATGGATCGAATGCCAGCAGGCCGACACGGCCAAAATCACTATATGCTGCGGCAAATATACATTCGTTGACATCTGCTGATTCCATTCGATAGAGATGCACATCGGATTTTGGTCTTAGAGGCCAATAATTTACTGTCTCAGGCTGTTCATTGCTTAGCCCCCACCCTTCGAGAGTCGATGGGGCTATCGTTATCTGTCTTGCCTGACCGATATCAGCGGGCAATATGTCAGCGAGTGGATTGTCGGCCGTCACTGGATGCGTTCCCAACACAAGTAACAACTTGCCTCCATTGGAAACCCATTGCCTGATTGCAGTCAGTTGTGGACGCCTGAAGCTGTTCCAATCGGGATCGTATAGTACAAGCAGGTCGAGCGATGCAAATCCCGTCCAATCCCACGGAGCAGTGTTAATGCTCTTTTGCGCTATGTACACCTTGCCAGTAAACGACTGGTTTGCTGTCTGATGAGCAAGGCAAACAGACTGCTTGGGCAACCTCTGTATGCTGAATGTCCTGCGACCGATCAGCCCTACGAGCAGTTCCGTCTCCTCAACTGCAGTTAGAGTGCGGCCCGCAGGAGTGTAGTCCCACATATTAAACTCATGCCTCCAGACAGGCCGGCCCCGGTTCTTTTCGAGGATTCTCACGTCACATTCAGTAGCAGCATACGCAAACTTGGTCACCAGAGGCAGGTTTTGTCTCATATTCGGCGTAAGGACGAAATCGTGAGCGATATTCATCGTATTGAGATCATCCTGCTGGGCCGAGATCACAACAGAACCATCGAACGGCTCTGTGAGCGTGCTGTCGATACCAATGACTACGGGCGTCCATTCCATTGGGCGATAGTAGTGGTCCCATCCGAAGGATACATCGACATTAAAGATATCTTCTTCGGAGGAAGCCATGCCCACCTGAGCCAGGCCAAGCGTCAGCAACGCTATCAACAAACAACGTGACATCTGTAACTCTCACTTTCTACAATGATCTATCTCAAATTCTCACCTTAAGGCAATATACCAGCCATTCGATGCAGGCCAGCAGCAATACGACACATATCAGCAGAGGCCAAAGTGGAAGACTGGCCTTGCTCAAGGAATCCTGCTGCGCCTGCACAACCTGCCCAGACAGCTTTATCCGACGATCCGGCGCGATATCGCTCTCTTTGGAATCGAGCAGATTCACTGCAAAGAAACGCGGCGCTTGATCGACAATACCCAAGCTATAAACACCCACCTTGCTGGTCCCAGGGAAACGTATTGAACCAGACGGTCCCGCGCTCATTTCTGTGCCGGAAAGGGCCGGACCGTCTATGGTTACCAGAGTCTCGGGATCGAGGCCATCCAATACAACAGGCTGGTCCACCTCAAGACTCCTTTGCTCGTTCTGGGCCGCTTGCATACCAAGAAATTCTGCGGCATTATAACAGAACAAAACAAAGCCAGGCTCGAACGGCCAGTTGCTTTGAAGAACATCGAAGCCCGTCAGGAGAAAGACACTGCCCGATCGGCGCATGACCGCTATGGCGGGAGATTCGTTGAACTCTGCCAGCACTTCCGCATCACGAGGCAAATCCATCTTGAAGCATTTCGCCGCAAACAGATTCATCAGGTTCACATGTTTGAGCACAGTATGTTTCGCTCTCCAGTCAACGATAACCTGATCCTCAAGCTCACCCGAAACAGTGACGCCAATGTCGTTGGGCGGGCGTCCGAAGATTAGATACCGGGACCGAGGCAGTCTCGCCGGGACATGATTGTCGATAACAATCATATCGTAAGGCTGCCAGTCGCCGAGATCGCTTTCGTTGGAATCGAACACAGCCGGACTGACGAGCTTCAATTCCGATAAAGAACAAGCGCGAAATGCTGATTCGAGGATGCTGTTGCCGTTGGTGACAAGCAAAACAGAAAGCCTCTTCGGAGGCGCCAGAACGGCCCACGCCGCATCGTCACTGGATAAATAATCGGAGTGCAGATGTCTTACTTCCAATACGCCCGCATCAGAGTGTGACAGAGAAAAGCTCACAGCAATCTTTCCTGGTTGATTCACGTCGGAGACCGTTGTTTGCAGAGGCGGGATAGTAACCGATTTGACGGCCTGAACATTACCGCTCAAACTGAGTTGCACGTCGCAGATAACAGGATCAGGGCTATAGTTGGCAATGGAAGCGAAGACCTCGACTTGTTCCGGATTCTCATAGGATCTTCTCGCCTGCATCTCCGTGACGGCAACATTCCCTCCGGACTCACCAATGCAGTGATAATCGAGTTCATCGGCCCCGATAAGAATCTTATCTAAATCGGCTATCCTGCCATCGCTGAATAGAACGAGTTGTGCGAGGTCCTCGAAAGAAGTATTATCTGTCGAGTCTTCCGGAGTTGCAAAGGCTTTAGCCACAACAATTGCTTCAGACAAAGCCGATCCCCCGTCACCTGGCGATATCGCATCAATAGCTGCGATTAACTGGCGTTTATCTGCGGTAAAGTTGCACATCACCGTGGAATGTTTGTCGAAAGCTATAACCATAATCTGGTTCGGATCGGCGCCGAAAGAGAACAGGCTCTTGTTCTGCACGGAATTTACGAATATTTTTGCCTGCTCTTTCGCATGTTCGAGCCGGCTGGGCGAAACATCTGTAGCACTCATGCTGGCCGAACGGTCGATCAGCAGGACATAGCGCCCGCTCCCATCGGATATACGCGAAATGAGCGGTCCGGCCAGAGCCAGCAACATCGCCAGAATCGCCAGCAACTGAAGCAGGAGCAGGATATTGCGCCGAAGCTTCTGGAATGGCGCGTTCACTTGCAGATCCTGCACCGCCCTCTTCCAAAGCAAAGTGCTCGATACCATCCTCTCCTGGCGTTTGAGCTTGAGAAAATATAGCACCAACAGCGACGGCACAGCCACCGCTCCGGCGTATATAGCTGTCATGGGAGTCAACCATTCCATATTTTCAAGCCCCGAATATTTTTAGCGAAGCAGTCTGATCCTTCGCAGGTAATTGAGTACAAGCGACTCGACCGAATCGGCGGAGTTCGCTAATACGTAAACACCACCACGACGAGCACAAAAACTCTTCAGCTCATTACAATATGCAGCAACGTTCTTTTTATAATATTTTAACAACGCAGAACTGACGGTTATCTCCGCCGCGTCGATATCTTCGATATCAACCAGCTTCAGATCGCCCGAAATATCGGGTGACAATTCCTGTGGACACAACACCTGAATAACGTAAAGATCGTATCGCCCGCTGATAAGGCGTCGCAGTCCGGAATCGTAGCCTTCCTTGAACAGAAAATCGGAAAGTACGATCATCACTCCCGTACCGGTACGGCTGGCTACTATCTGCTTGCAGCTCTCATCGAACAAAGACAAACCTTCGCTCTCGCTGGTCAGTAAATGATCCGCCATTCGATGCAGGTAGTTGCGTCCCCGCATGTTGGCAAGCTGAGCCTTCACTCCCTCAGCGAAAAGACTGATCGTGACGCGATTGTTGTTGACAAGACTAACGTACGCCAGAGCCGCAGTGAGCTTCTTGATAAATAGCTCTTTGGCTGGTTTTCCAAAGCTCATCGAAGCGCTAGTATCGACAACGATATGAACCGTAAGGTCCTGCTCCTCGATAAACAGCTTCAGGAATAACTGCTCCAAACGCCCATATATGTTCCAATCGACAAACCGCAGGTCGTCGCCCACGACATACGGGCGGTGATCTGCGAACTCCACGCTTTGGCCGTGACGTTTCGAGCGCCTCTCGCCCTGAAGCTTGCCCTGCAGAATCTTACGGCTCAGAATATCGAGCGAATCGAGCCTCGCCATAAACTGTGGGTCCAGCAGATCGGTCAGGCGTTTGCTTGAGGTTGTTGTTTTCATTGCACTCATTTTAATAATCGGTCTGGCAATGGTTCATATTGTTCGCAGGCTCAATCGCCTCTCAAGGAACGTCGAGCCTGGCTTCGAGGGCTTTGGAAGTATTGGACAGTACCTCCGCCAGCACTTCATCGGAAGTGACGCCCTCAGCCTGACCCTCGAAATTTAGCAATATACGGTGCCGCAACGCAGGCAGAACCGAGGCTTCGATGTCACTGAAACTGACATGGTAACGTTCATCGAGCATCGCCCGGACCTTAGCCGAGAGCACCAGCGACTGAACGCCACGAGGCGATGAGCCGAAGCGAACGAAGCGGTTCGTGATATCAGCAGCAAACTCCCCTTGTGGATGCGTGGCCAGTGCCAGCCTGATCGCATAGTCCTGGACGTGGTCTGCAATTGCTACGCGCCTAACCAACTCCTGGGCCTGGATAATACGTTCGGCGTTAATGATTGAATTAGCCTTGGGCTCGTGTCCCGCAGTAGTTCGATCAATAATGCCTTTAAGCTCGCTTCGATTACTATAAGGCACCAGTAGCTTGAAGAAAAACCTGTCCAACTGTGCCTCGGGCAAAGGGTATGTGCCTTCCTGCTCGATTGGATTCTGTGTAGCGAGCACAACAAATGGTTTTGGCAGCATGCGCACCTTGCCCCCGCTGGTGACGGAATGTTCCTGCATCGCTTCGAGCATCGCTGATTGCGTCTTTGGTGTGGCGCGGTTGATCTCGTCGGCTAAAATAATCTGTCCGAAGATGGGACCATGCTGGAACTGAAATTCGCGCCGGTGTGTCTCGGCGTCTTCTATCACTATGTTGGTTCCCACAATGTCGGCGGGCATAAGGTCCGGCGTAAACTGGATGCGCCGAAAATCTAGCGAGAAAACGTCGCTCAGCGTACGAACCAGCAGCGTTTTACCCAGGCCCGGCACACCTTCAAGCAGAACATGGCCACCGCAGAAAATACATATCAGCACATTCTCGACGATGTCATCGTGGCCCACAATGACTTTTGCGATCTCTCTCCGCAGCGAGTCGAACATCTCGCGGAAGTCCCTGCACTGCTTTTCAACTTCGCTAACATTCTTTGCCATTTCGATTATCTCCTAAGAACCTACACATTGCCCTGGTCTTTGCCGCCTGTGCCGCCCTCGGCAGCCTTGCGTTTGGCTTTCAGCAGCCTGTCGATATGTGACTGCTCCTGATCTCTTGACATCCTGGCTGGCGCCGCTTTCTCTTTTTCTGCCGGCCGCACCGGCTCCTTGGGCGGCTCCATGTCAGCCATTGGAAGATCGCCTGTAAACTCTTCCTTGGGGCGGTATCGTCGTGAAGCTGTGATGTCGGCTTTTCTCGCCGAGAGTTTCTCCTGAACCTTCCGCCGACTGGCCTGTAAACGCTCCAAAGTCTGGTCGCTCTTGGTCTGGCCTCTTAACGAACCTGCCAATCCCACAATGCGCCGTCCAATCGCCCTAAAGTCCACAACAACCCTTCGCACCGCCACATCCAGTAAAAACATCATCAGCCATAGGAACATCAGCGGACGAATCAGCGGCAACTGCGTCTCTGGAAACTTCAATCCGGCACGATCGTAAAGATGTGCCTCGTTCGGATTGGAAACCAGAATTCGCCCCCCTGTGATTTTGCTCACTTCCTCCAAAAGGCCTGCATTGTCGGACAGGTCCTGAAACTCAGGCGCAAAAGGTATAGTCACAGTCGTATAAGTGACTTCTGTTTTTGCATCTGCACCGGGCTTTCTCGTATGAAGCGTAACAATATAACTGCCCGAACCCGTCCCCTGAAATCGCCCTTTATACTGTCCCGGCCCGGTCTGGTTCAGTTGGAGCGGCTCGGTGGATACATCCGGAGATATCACCTGTCCCTCAATGCTCGCGAACGATGTGAACTTACCCTCCACATCGACAGCCTCGACGTTAATTGTGACATCACGCCCCTGAATATCGGCAAACACTTCGCATTCGCTGCTCTGACCAGGTTTCGCCACCCAGCGAATCGTCTGTTCCCAGAACCGCGCAAAGCCGCCCCATCCCAGCCAGTTCGCGGCCCATCGGCTGTCAATCGAGCTGGTAAATGCCACACATCTGCCCAGCCCCGCCTGACAGGTCGCCAGAATCGGATCGCTTTGGTGGCTTGAAAGCACTACTTGGTTTAGCCCTCCCTTTGGTCCAGTGAAGATATAGCCGTCGAGATTGGGAAGCGCAGCGGAAAGCCCTCCCAACACCTCGCTCAGAGAATACGAGATTTGTGGCGTGAAGGTCTCTTCGATAATCATCGACCTTCTCACCACCTGCGCCTCTTTAACAAAAATCTCAGGTATACGGCTCGGATCGATAACATGATGAAACCTCCCCTTGGCCACCATTGCGATACTGGACAGCAATTCGATATCGGCGCCCTCACCCACGCCGACCGTCGAAATCGTGATATCGCTCTTCGCCATCTCCAATCCCAATTGGGCGCAATAGTCCCTGTCGGATGTTTGACCATCTGTCAACAGGACCACATGCTTAATTCCCGCCTTGGCAAACTTCAACGCCTCGAAAGCAAGCTGCATCGCAGGACCCATCACTGTCAATATCACGATGACCACAATAGACACCAAAACAAGAATCAGAGCATACTCAACCATTCCCTGGCCTTCCTCGCGCGGTAGAAACAACATCTGTATCACCT
>CAZYMD010000028.1:27401-33140 GCA_964649005.1 uncultured Pirellulales bacterium | reverse complement strand
CTGTCATCGTTATCATCTGCATACATATTCCATGCAGATGTTAATTGTTGCAGGTTAGCCAGGCAGACCATGCGCCTGGCGCGCTCGCGTCCATTTCTCCCAGAAGCTGAAATCATTACAGGTAGAAAAGTTAGGCAGATCGTAACAGTTAAAACATCCATTCTATTTGTTTTCATCTTCACTGACATTGTCATTCCTCGCTTTCTTTATTGCTACTTCGATCCATCCAGCCAGCGTTTAGCTAATACCACCCAATCAGCAAAATCTACAGACATATTTTTGTTCACATCGCCAGTTGGATAAGCTCGTTCCTCAGCAAAGTCACAGATCGGGAATTGGTACATATCCGACACGAAAGTCGTGCATCCAAGCCAATTATTAGCCAGCATCTCGATATCAGACCAGTCAACGGTTCCGCTACCGTCGAGGTCTTCCGGCCAATGCAGTGCAAAGGATTTATCCTCGCAACTATCGGTGCTTATGGCCACAACCTTATTGCGGGCATCGGGCATCATTACCGAGTAATCTCTTGTGTCACTGACGATGATTGTGTTCGGTCCTGCGATCACTGGATAGCCGGGCCAGCCGTCCGTTTCAAATCGAGACACTTCGACGCCATCGGGGCTGACAACACACAGGTCGCCATCATCGCTGGCGGCGTAAATGAAGCCATCGCTATCGATGGTCAGAACGAATGCTCCGACAACTCCCAGTTTCGTGACCCAAAGCATTTCTCCATCAGGTGATACCGCTCGCAGGTATGGATCGTCGAGGCTTACATAAATCGTTCCATCAGGTCCTATTGCAGGTTCGGACCAGCTATCAGGCTGTGAATAATCCTGGGCATAGTTAGGCTCGAACCATCCGCTGCATGGATCAGCAAGGTTTGTCGCCCAAAGGATATTACCATCGTTGGCATCGATTGCATACAGGTACGAATCGTGAAGTAGTGTCTGGTAGATCGTACCATCAGGTGCGATGACTGGAGAAGTTACAGGCCAGCCACATTCCTCACAAGGATCTATGAGATTTTCAAAAATGCAAATCCATTTAACACTGCCATCATCAGGATTCAGCGCGTACAGGTTGGGATCATACAATCCACCGATATAGATAGTTCCATCATTACCTATATTCGGTGAAGCCAGAATGGAGCCTGATGGATTTCTGCCTACGCCTTTTAACGTATTGTTCCATAGATCGCTGCCATTGGGACCAAGTGCGTAGAGCGTTCCATCCATCGAGGCAACGTAGACAGCGCCGTTGTCTGAGATTTCGGGAGATGAGTAGATTCGCCCATTTGTTGTATGTGTCAAGCGCAAATTGCCATTCTGATCGATGGCGAACATTGTGCCATCTTCGGCGCCGACGTACACGCTGCCGTCAGGACCAAGGCTCGGGGAACTAAGCAGTGGAGTATTGGCGTCGAACGTCCACAGCAGAGCCCCATCAGCGTCGAGAGTATAGAGGTTGCCATCCTCACAGGCTACGTGCACTCTGTCCTGCACGCCAATTGTCACAGAGCCAATTACTGCACCGTCTGTTTCAAATTCCCATTTGATGCAACCTAATGGTGGCGTGTTTTGATCGGCTGTGATAACTGTGGACGGGCAAATTGTTATAGCGACAATAACAGTTAGAAAAAATATTGTCTTTCTCATTTTCCGCATCTCCCGAGTTTTCGGCGGCCTCTGCGGCTGCCAAAGAGCGTTACCGAAACTAATCCTTATGAGGTTCCTTGGATGCCTTGCCTGGAATGGCCGGGCAAAGCACCGTGCTAAAGAACTCTCCCAGTTTCTCAAACCATATTCATCCGGTTGTCCTCTATTGAGTCCTTTCTGCCGTTTCCCAAATTACCCTTCGCACATTACTTCAGTCCAATTAACTGTTGCAGCGTTACACTTGAATTGAAAAAAATCTCACATTATCTCCGTGTACGGCTTGTGCCCAGGTAAATATCCGAGAACTTGGCGCTGAAGCCTGCTATATTGATTGTAGTAAAAAACCGTTAAAAAGTGTAACAACTCTCCTGTTTCTTGGACAGAATAGTATAAGAACACTTTATGAATGAGAGCGCCGGCCATGTTGAGTTGATAGAGAAAGCCCGGCTCGGCGATCAGAAGAGCATGGATAGCCTTGCGCAACTGGTCGAGCCGAGACTGTACGTATACCTGTACCGGCTGACTCTTAATGATGATTTGGCAAGAGACCTTTTGCAGGAGACCCTTTTGAAGATGATAGAATCGTTGAAGGACCTCAAACGGCCCGAGCGATTCTGGCATTGGCTGTTCCGCACGGCGCTTGGCAAGGTCCAGCATCATTACAGGGACCGCTCCAAGGAATACACAATTCAAATGTCGGTCCTTAGCCGGGAATATCTCGCAGACTACGTGGATGAAGACTGCGACGATGGGCTTAGTCGGGCTATGAAGGAAGAACTGTCTGAAACTGTGTGCATGGCCATGACCGAACTGCGGCTGAACTACAGAAACGTCCTGGTTTTGAGGTGTTTCGAGCAACTATCGTTCGATGATATCGCCGAGATGATGGGCTGTAAGGAGCTTGGGGCGCGGGTGGTGTTCTGCCGGGCGAAGAAATCGCTCCAGAAGCTGCTGTCTCGTAAAGGTTTTGGCAAAGAGATGCTCATAACTGCTCTTGGGCTGTTTGGGTTGCTTACTGCTCCGGCCAAGACCGCCTCTGCAACAGGCGCCATAACCGCCTCGTCGCTCAATGTCGGCGTTCTTGCGGCCCTTGTAGCTGCTGTTGCGTCCAGGGTGGGGGTCGCAGTTGCTGCCGGGATCACGGCTGTTGTAGTCGGCGTCAATCTTCAAAGTTTTCTGCTTACGCTTTTATTTTTACTGTTCGTATTTGTTTGTTTTATCATTGCGCTGTACGTACAGTGGCAGTAACGTGCGTACATATCGGTCCAGGTCTGGTTCGATCTGGGTCGTACAGGCCGGTATTATCACCCCATACAGCCCTAAACCCCACAATCACTATGATTTGTGAAGCGTAACCTGAGCGGTTTTTTATTGACACAAGGCTTAAATTCCGATAGTATAAGTGTTCTGAGGGTGCATATCTGCAGGAATCGTGGATTCTCTACCCTCTACGGATAGTACAGATTCCCCCGAACCGGGGTAAGGATTGGGAGGTATGGGTAGTTGAACGCCGGCCTTTATAGGTTTTTCAGCCGAATCAGGCCTGTTGGATCGGGCAGACGCCTTTTTGGAGATTCTTCAATGCTTAACGGAAAGACTGTAGTAGCAACCCTGGCAATTGTTGCGTTCCTCTTGCTTGGCATGGGTCTGGCCGACGAACTCGAAGATAACTGGGGCGATTTTTTGCATTACACCAAGATCGGTAGATTCGATTTGGCCAAGGGGTATGCCCAGGCCGTGCTCCAGAGCAATCCCGATCCTGTAAAGCTGCTTGCTCTGGCCAAGGCAAACGAGCAGGGCTACCAGATAATGCTGAAGGTTAATGAGGTTGCACCGGATGCTGAGCTGGCTCAGTTGACGGGTGAGATCCTTGCCATCATAGAGAAGGGCCAATTCACAAAGCGTTCGAATGCTGCAATCATCGCTGCCGAGGTCCGAAGGCTCAGCGCCAACGAGCGTGGCTGGCTCACGGCGGTCAAGCGGCTCCAAAATGCGGGCGAATACGCGATTCCGCTGATGCTCGATGCATTGGCCGACGAGACACGCGAGAGCGAGCACCCCAATATTATCAGGGCTCTGTCCTTCATAGGCAAGGACGCAGTCAGACCACTGGCGGCTGCTCTTCAGACCGATAATGTACCGATCAAAGCGGAGATTATCAAGGCGATGGGTACGATTGGCTATCCTCAGTCGCTGCCGTACCTGCAATACGTTGTTGAAAATGACAGTTCCGCTGAATTGCGTGGCCTGGCGAAAGAGAGCTTAAACAAAATTAATCCCGGGGCGTCGAAGGTTCCCTCAGCCCGGATATTTTTTCAACTTGCTGAGAACTACTACTACCACGCCGAGTCTCTCACTCCCAAGGAAGACGCGGACTTTGGCAATATCTGGTTCTGGGATGCTACGGCGGGTACGCTCGTCGCCGAACAGGTTAACAGGGGCTACTTCTACGAATTGATGTCGATGCGGTGCTGTGAGTGGGCGCTTCGGGCCGATCCGACGCTCGGCAACGCTATCGCGCTTTGGATTGCTTCCTTCTTCAAGGCTGAATCGGCAGGCGTCGAGATGCCTTCCTACTTCGGTGCGACTCACGCCGATGCGCTGGTCTACGCCACTACAGCCGGCGTCGAGTACCTGCACGAGGCCCTCGCGCGTGCTGTCAAGGACAACAATGCGTATGTGGCCCTCGGAGTTGTTGAGGCATTGGCCACAACGGCGGGTGAGAAATCGTTGCTCTACACGGTAGGCCCTGCTCAGCCACTTGCCCAGGCGCTTTCTTTCAAGAATAGGGCTGTGCGGTATAGTGCTGCTATTGCTATAGCCGCGGCCGGTCCGAAGGAACGATTTGCTGAGCATAAGCTCGTGGTGGGGAATCTGGCAGAGGCGCTCGGGCAGACTCCTCAGGTCGCCTCGCCCGAGGACGCCGACCTTTGGAGTCCGCAAGTGGCCGATACTTACGCTCTCCGCGCAGCAAGAGTGATGTTCAAACTGGCGCAGAGCAGAAACAGGGTCATCGATCTGTCACTCGCCAGGAACGCACTTATAAGCGCTACCGGTGATAGCCGCCCGCAGATGCAGGTTCTGGCCGGGCAGGTTCTGGCGTACCTTAACAGCCCGGACGCCCAGCGAGCCATCGCGGCGATGGCGCTGAGCCAGAGCAATAGTCTTGATGTAAGAGTATCGGCTTTCGAATCACTGGCCGAATCAGCAAAGCTCAATGGCAACATGCTCGTCGAACAGATGATTGACGATATCTATGCCCTTATAGGCACAGGCGAGACCGATACGAAACTGCGAAGCGCCGCTGCTTCCGCATACGGCGCACTGAATCTGCCAAGCATGAAGGTAAAAGACCTCATCCTTGACCAGTCGAAGAGCTAAGTTGTTCTGATAGTTCATCCGATGTAGATTAACACGACACCTCTATTAATGGTGTGGTTGTCTGACTATGTAATTTTCTCGCCTGCTCATTTGTTTCCGCAAACATACGATATCATTCGCTATGAGTGTAAATGCCTTTGTATTGTCCTCGCTGGTCGTCTGTGCTATTATATTCCTGCAGTGCCTGGAAGTGGCAATTGGGGGCATTGCTGGCTTTCTGGTAAACGATAAAACGTGGAAAGGAATGCACAATGGCTTTTGATGGGGCTAAAGTATCGGCTTGTTTGGCTGAGTGTAAACATCATATCAATAAGGAACTGCTGCCTTTCTGGCTCGACCGGTGCAAGGACGATGCTCATGGGGGCTTTGTTACGCATTTCGATAAGAATGGCAACGATTCCGGCGAGGACGAAAAGTCCATGCTGGCCCAGGCGCGAACTGTTTATGTCATGTCGTCGGCCCATCGCAATGGCTATGGCGGGGGTCGCTGCGGCGAGTATGCAAAACACGGCGTCGATTTCCTGCTCGATAAATTCTGGGACGACAAGTACGGCGGCTTCTACTGGATTACCGACCGCAAGGGGAACGTCACCAACGATAAGAAAATCATCTATGGCCTGAGCTTCATCATGTACTCGTTCAGCGAGTACACCATGGCTACGGGCGACCAGCGCGGCAGTGAGTACGCGCAGAAGAC
>CAZYMD010000028.1:25896-27301 GCA_964649005.1 uncultured Pirellulales bacterium | reverse complement strand
AAAGAGATCATAAAGAAGGCGATGGACCACGGCCGGGTCAACGGGATCGATCCAGAGTATGGCGGTGTCTACGTCGAAGGCCCGCATTCAGGTGGTGTGTACGATATGGAGAAAGAATTCTGGCAACAGGCGGAGGTTATGATTGGCATGCTCGAAGGGTGCCTGCGTTTTGGGACCGAGCCCTACTGGGACGCATACGAAAACGTTCATCGCTTCGTGTTCGATAAGATGATTAACCATCCGGTGGGGGAGTGGTGGCCCCTGACGACGCGCGAAGGCAAACCCATCTGGACGCACATGAGCCACTCGTGGAAGGTGAACTACCACACGATTCGTTGTATGATCGAGTGCATCAAACGCCTCGAAAAGCTGTCTGAAACGCTGTAGTTGCGATATCACACATGGAATATAAAGGTAAATACGAAATCTTCGACGCGGGCAGGATCAGGACGTATCCGCTGAATACCCGTAGCAATAAGGTGACGCTCGATGACCTGGTGCATCCGGAAGATGTGGCCTCGCTCGACCTTACTTTGCCTGATGAGGTAGTTCGTGACATCGAGACAGTCGCGTCGGGCATTGTAGAATCACGCAAGGCAGGCAAGCCGGTCGTGCTCTTTACCGGTGCGCACCTTATTAAGAATGGCCTTGGCCCGTTGCTGGTCGATCTGATCGAGCGGGACATGGTGACTCTGGTTGCAGGCAACGCTGCGACCAGCATCCACGATTTCGAGTTGGCGCTGATCGGCCAGACCAGTGAGAATGTGCCCAACGCCCTCGATAAGGGTGGCTTCGGTATGGCATACGAGTTTGCGTATATCAACGCAGCTCTGTCGCTGGGAAATGAGCGTAACCTCGGGTTTGGTGAGGCTCTGGGCAAAATGATCTGCGATGAGTCCTTCCGCGACGAGGTCCTGAAGATTGTCGCCAAAGACAACAGTCCGCGTGACTTTGCTCACCCTGATCTCAGCTTCCTGGCTGCGTGCTATCGCAACGATGTCCCCTGCACTATCCATGCGGGCATCGGCACCGATGTTATCGACCAGCACCCGTCTTTTAATGGCTGTGCCAAAGGGGGCTGTTCTGGCAGGGACTTCCTCATCTACACGCAGCAGATTACAAAACTCACCGGTGGCGGTGTGGTTCTCAATATAGGCTCTGCTGTCACAGGTCCTGAAGTGCTGCTAAAGGCCGTTTCGATGGCTGCTAATACGGGTTCCGTACCGAACGAAATCCTCACGGCTGACTTCGATTTACGCGTGCACGAGCCTAAGCAGATGACCGATGAATCCGCCCAGTGCTATTATTACCGCGATCAGAAAAGCGTCGTTACGCGCATTCCACAGGCCTTCTTGGGCGAAGGGCTCTATATCGGCGCCAACCAGAAACGCTCTTTTCCGCTGTT
>CAZYMD010000028.1:0-25796 GCA_964649005.1 uncultured Pirellulales bacterium | reverse complement strand
TCGATTCAGGTCATCGGCGTTACCGGTGACGACATTTTCGGGCGAGAGCTTCGCAGGCAGTTGGAGGCTCTGGGTGTCGATATCGCTCATCTGGTTATCCAGAAGGAGAACTACGACACCGTTACTTTTGCAAAGCCTTATCTCGAAGGCTCCGAGCAGAACCGCGTAGATTTCGGCTTTTTGAACAAGCGTTCAGAAGCTACCGACAAGGCCCTGCTGGCTGGTCTGCGTTACGCTCTCGAAACATCCGACGCCCTGATTGTCAATCAGCAGGTCCCAGGCTCAATTGCCAACGAATCCTTTATTGACGGGGCCAACGAGCTGTTTGCGGAATTCTCCGATAAGGTCATTCTGCTGGATACCCGCCACTTCGGCCACAAATTCAAGCATATCTACCGCAAAACCAACGACCTCGAAGCCGCCCAGCTTAACGGCGTCGAAGCGGGTCTGGGCGATGTCCTTTCGCTGGCTGACGTGAAGCAATACGCAAAGAACCTGTTCGAGCAGTTCGAGAAGCCGGTGTTTCTGACGCGAGGGCCGCGAGGGATAATTACAGTCGATTCGATGGGTATCCATGAGTCGTCCGGTGTACAGCTTATGAAAAAGCTCGATCCCGTCGGGGCAGGCGACACCGTTACGAGTGCATTGGCTCTGTGCCTCGGGGCAGGCGTCTCACCGGCCGAAGCTGCCGAATTTGCCAACTTCGCCGCGGCCGTAACCGTCCAGAAGCTCTACACAACCGGCACCGCTTCGGGCCCCGAAATCCTCGCGCTAGGTCGCGACGCCGATTATATCTACCAGCCGGAACTGGCGGAGGACCGCCGGAGTGCATGCTATGTGGAAGGCACCGAGATCGAGCTGTCCTGCGATAATCTTGCGACAGGGCGAATCAAGCACGCCGTCTTCGACCATGATGGTACCATTAGCACGCTTCGACAGGGTTGGGAGCAGATTATGGCCCCTGTTATGATTAAGGCAATCCTGGGCGAGCAGTATGAATCCGCGCCGGAGACGTTGTACCACAAAGCTCGCAATCGTGTTCTCGACTACATCGATCAGTCCACTGGCATACAGACCATCCTCCAGATGGAGGCCTTTGTCGAGATGGTTGTCGAGTTCGGGATCGTTCCAATGGACCATATCCTCGACAAGTGGGGCTACAAGCAGATATACAACGATGCCCTGATGGAGATGGTCAACCGCCGGATCGAGAAGTTCAAAAAGGGTCTGCTCGATATCAACGACTACACGATCAAAGGCTCGCTCGACTTTTTAGCTGCTCTGCGCGACAGGGGCATCAAGCTCTATCTTGCCAGCGGCACCGACCACCAGGATGTGGTCAACGAAGCGACCGCCCTGGGATACGCAGATCTGTTCGATGGCGGCATCTATGGTGCGCTGGGTGACATAGCCAAGTATTCCAAGAAGATGGTGATCGAGAGAATCATGAGCGAGAATAAACTCCAGGGCCCCGAATTGGCTGTCTTTGGCGATGGCCCAGTCGAAATCCGCGAAGCCAGGAAAAGAGATGGCCTGGCTATCGGAATCGCCAGTGATGAAGTCCGTCGCCACGGGCTATCGCTGGAAAAGAGAACGCGCTTGATTAAGGCAGGGGCACAGGTGGTCGTGCCTGATTTCGCAGAACGCGATGCACTACTTGGTTTACTTCTGACCGTCTAATTGTCGTGTTATTATGCCAAGCAAAGCGTCCATTTTTCGCCATTATGAGCGGTGAACTCATTTCTTAATATTTCAACCGAGCCCACACACCCTTCGTTATTGAATGCGGTGCACTCAAGATATGTCTTGGATCGCAGCTTGGGGCAGGCAGGGAACGGCTATGGTGGGTTTTGCGATTGTTTGCCTGGTGGTGATGTTGCATTATTGCCATGTGGGCGGTTTCATATTACGCTTTCGCCTCCTTTCAAGTCGTTTTTTACGTTGTTGTTCCGTAATCATTTAGAGGGGACGATTTTGCCGTCAAGCCACATTCGCTTAATTCCATCGCCTGAGTACACAACAGATTCGTTACGAAGCTCCGGATCCAATTTCGGATTCTTCACTGGATCTGCAAACGATCCCAACGCATCATGATCCGGATTAAGTACAATCTTCGTACGCTTGAAATGACACTCAATAGATGAGAACTTTTCTGGCGAACCTAAAACAATATGGTGCTTCCTATCAGCTTCCATAGGAATCCAGACGTCGTTAACCTTTTCGAAACGAACGTTATCCAGAGTGTACCTCCTGGTAACCCCTTCCTTTTTTGTTATAATATGCGGACTGCCTGGATCTCCGATGTCATCACCTGCTCGTACAGTTGCTTTTATTCTGGCCGGATGATAACCATGCTCTGAGTCCAGCCAGACCGTAAACCGTCCGTACTGGGTGTCTGCTTCGACAACATAACAAAGAGAGCCCTTTACCATCTCAGGCTTCTCACGCACGGATATTCGCCTGGCTTTTTTAAGAGTCCTGTCGAGACGTGCCTTGGTCTGGATATATCCCAGAAAGAGATTGTTGGTGTCATTTCTATCGAAATAGCCCCAGGATTTTCTATCAGGAATATTCCACCCCTGCATACCCTCCTTAAAATATTCAAGATGCCCCTTATAATCCGTTCCCAATCGCCGGTTATAACGATAAACAAACTTGTCCCCTATGATATCCATTACATATATCGCATTATCTTCAGGAGCACTGTGATTACGTGCATCGACGTATCCCCATCTATAGCTTTTTTCATAACAACGTCCCTTGCTGTCCGTACGATGCTCGCCTTTATTGTACATCTTCTCATTGTTATACCTCATTCCCCAACTTGGTATGTTACAGCTTCCAATCCCGGACCATTGCCAGGTGCTGACAAAGCTTTGCGTCGAATCCAGTGCCTGCGTGTATTTTGCCAGCAATTCCGAGGCTGGGGGTACGCTCGGGGCGGCCATCATGCCACCTTGAGGGCGGTTCTGTCCAACGGCATTGCCGGCAACACCGTTGGAATCCGACGAGTGTATTGCACGGTAACCTACCAGTGCGGACCCTGTGCCAATGGCTGCTATTACGGCCAGCGAGATGATTTTGGCCTTGAAGCTGTAAACCGCCCCTCCTGTTGCGATTCCAGCCGCTGTACTTGCAGTTGTGGACCCGGTGGCTATCGCAGCTTGCCCTCCGACAATCGCTATTTTCCCCAGTTCTTTAACGACTACCTGTGGAGCGGCTTCTGCGGCATTTTGGATTAATAAACTGCTGAGTGCTGTGACACTGGCAATGATTCCACGCTTGTGTAGCCTGGCCCGCAGTTGACTGACGCCCGACTCAATCCGGCGAGAGACCGTTGGCTGGCTTATACCCATGTGTTGGCCGATGTTCCTTGTCGTCTTTCCCTCGAAGAAGTGACGAATAAGAACGTTTCGTGTTTGTTCGTCAAGTGTGTCCATCTCCTCATCCACATACCCCGACAGATCATTCCACTGCCGGGCCTTTTGAGCATAGCCTGCAGCGTATCGCACTTCCCGCTTACGACGCGAAACATCATTGCGAATCCGATCTATCGACAGATGCGTAGCCACACGGTGCAACCAGCCTGATAGAGACCCGGTAATGTTCCCGGCATTGCTGAGCAGTTGAATAAACGTCTCCTGTACAGCGTCTGCTGCTTTATCCTTGTCTTCAAGAATCCGAAGACACACTCCATATACCAATCCTGCGTGTTGTCGAACAATCTGTGAAAACGCTTCAGAATCTCCAGTGGCCGCAAATCGATGCAACAAAATGTTTTCTGCTTCAGCCATCAACGAACCTCCATTGGCTTTTGACTATTCAGGTGACTGTTTACCTATAGGTCGAAGCAACAACAGGAATTAATTCAAAAAACTTGATAAAAAGCTAAGTGGCGCACTATGCTGGATTAGCTGAATTACAAATAGCGTCTTCGGTTGAGTGTATATATAGAAAAACGATTATGCCGGATGCGACACCGTCTATATTAGCATGGAGGGCTGTTTGTAGATTGCCTATATTACGTGGCAGCCGATAAAAAAAGCCAGATTCCAGTGCTACAGAATCTGGCTTCGGAGGAGGGTGATGAAAAGCTAATAATTGCTCCGAACCAGTCGGTGATACTTATATACAGTTAATCGAACCGTAAGTCGAAATTTCTTTAGCTAAAAAACCAATAATCGAATATGAGAATACAGAATCCTCAGTCAGAATCAAGATTCCTTTTCCTAATTCAACGATATTTCTTTTGGATTTTCCTCAAAAGCCACATCTAATTGTGGAAAACCCTTATAATAACCTACGCATCATGACATATTGTTGTTCTTATAATTAACGGAGTAGCTGTTAGTTCCTATGGTTCTCCTACGGGGTAGAATAGTTATGGAAAGTAAAACAACAATCGTAGAACTTGCCGAAGCAAAGCGGAATAAAGAGAAGATAGCGGCAGTCAGTTGCTATGACTACACTACGGCTCGATTTGTCTCTGAGACGGACGTGAAGATGATTCTGGTGGGTGACTCGGCGGCTCAGATCATATTGGGATACGACTCGACGCTGCCTGCGACGATGGACTTCATGGTGGCGATTACGGCTGGTGTGCGACGTGGGGCACCGGGTGTTTTCCTTGTAGCGGACATGCCTTTCCTATCTTACCAGGTTAGCATTCCCGAAGCAGTAAGGAATGCCGGGAGGTTTGTCGTCGAGGCGGGTGTGCAGATGGTTAAGATCGAGGTGACGGGTGCGCAGCTCGATGTTGTCAAAGCAGTAAGCGACGCAGGTATCGCTGTAATGGCTCATATCGGAATAAGGCCGCAGAGGATAGGTAAGATGGGACGATTCAAGGCTGAGGCCACGACGGCGGGGATGGCGGCGGAACTTGTCGGCCTTGCCGATCAGATGGTGGCCGGTGGTGCGAGTATGTTGCTTGTAGAGGGAACCGCGGCTGAAGTTGCCCAGATTATCACAGAACGCAGCGAGGTGCCTGTCATAAGCTGTGGATCGGGATCGGGGTGCGATGGGCAAATTCTCGTAGCGACTGATATCCTTGGAGCGATGATTGGAAGGGGGCCTAAATTTGCGAAGAGTTATGCGACTGTGGGCAAGCAGATGGTTGATGCTTTCCAGGCTTATTGCGATGAGGTTAAGAGAAGTAACTATCCGGATGCCGAACACAGCTATCATATGAAACCAGGGGAATTAGAGAAGTTCGAGAAGCTGCTTGCGGGGGAAGGGTAGGTTTTCGAACCGGTGGATTCTCCAGGCAGTTAGTGAAAAGCAAGGGGACTTGTGAGGGCAACCATGTGATACGGTACAACTCGGTTTATTCCGATGACGACCATTAGTAAAACGATATCTTCGGGGCAGTGTCAAATTTCAGCGTTGATGCCTACAAGGGCAAGAGGCGATGAATGGGACTCAGTGTGTGTGACATGACGAAACGCAAAGAAGTATATGCGTTGTGGATATGTGGATCGAGCATGAGATTTGGAAAACTCATATCGGATGTACTGAAAGGACGGATCGGTTGGTCGAAAGAAACTGTGCCGAGCGCTCATCTGAGCAGGTGGACAGAGGTGAGAGTGTATGGCATGTGGAGTTAAGCGAGCAGGGGCCGGGATGGTCCCTCACGCTGGTCTCTGTGTAGGGATAATTGCTCAGGTTGTAAGGCAGCTCGGCACGCTGGTCTTCAATATTTTATGGGGCATCCTTTCTCGGACAATTGCCCGGAAGTTGTTCGTCGGTTTTCTTCCAATTGGCGATCAGTATATTCAGATCGCCTACAAATACTCGAAAGCCTGAAAACCGCTGGGCTTTGTGGTCGAAATCGGCACACGGATTTGCTGAATCAATATTTGCTCGCCAATTCTTTATTAGGATTGCCAGGTCGTTTGTGTATACACGATGTGTTGAGAAAGCGTTTATCTTCCCATCGGCGTCTCCATCGCATTGGTAAGGATTGCCATGAGGTAGAGTACACCAACAGGTCGGATCGGCGCCTGCCGCAACGTATTTCATAAATTCTGCGCGTTGTTGTGCATATTCTGGTGTGTCAGGGAAGCAGCTCTTGTGAACGAGCAACTGCACTTCTATTTTGACTGGACTATTTGCCGCGGCAGGATCGGAAATGGTAAGCCAGCAGGTGTGCTCGCCCGCTGCCAGAGCTTGGGGTTTAACAATAATCCATACGTTATTACTCGAAGCTGAACAGACGCCTGATGTGGGATTCACATCGAGCCAGTCGCCGTCGGATTCGATTTGCCAGTTAAGTGTGCCTGTTCCTGTATTGTATATCTGGAGTAACTGGTCATCTATGCTTGTTGCTCCTTCAGGAGTTTCGAATGCAAACTTTGTCTGCGATACTTCTATACGGCTTCGATTGGGCTGTGTTTCATAGGCGCCAATATCAACAGCCTGGCCAGCCAATCTGGTGTCGCCTGCGAGGTCTTTGCCATCGGGTTTAGTAAGATAGTTCGGATCACCCGCATCGATACATGGAGAACCATTTAGCAAATTATAATCTCCCTGAATCCAGATGGGTGGTTCATTGGGATCTTCTGGGTCATTCCAATGCGAGAGTGATAGGAAGAGCGGTTCGGTATCAGTATTGCCCTGTCCATTGAATGAGCCCTGGACATTGGAATAAGTCACAGTCGCCTGGCTATTTACTATCTGAGGTGCGTTAGGCTGTTGGCCATTGTAGTAGACAATGCAATTGCTGACGTTGCATGGCACACGCATTGTGCCGTGTATGCCGCGGCCTCCATTTTCAGTAATAGTGCAGTTTGTAAGCGTTGGTCCGCCGCCTGATACGCCGTCGAGAGCGTTGGATGCAATTATGCTGTTAGTGACAGTGGGGCGGTTAAAATACGTAACGCGGCCGTTCACGAGCACAACCATTTTAATTCCCGCCCCGCCATTGTTGGTGATGCGGCAGCGGTCGATCAAGGGATCACTTTCCTTTTTCAGCTCAATCCCGTGTGAGCTGTTGCCCGTTATCAGGCAGTTCTCGATTCGGGGAGAAGCATCGAAACAGTAGATGCCTACGTTTCCACCCGATATGGTGAAGCCCGTGAGAAGGCAGTTGGGTTCCTGCCCGCCCGAGAAGGTTACTACGCTGCCGGCGCCTTTGATGACGGTAGCTGCGACGACATCGGGATCTTCCGGGTTGCGTGAACTGACAGTAATTTTCTTATCCTTGAAAGTTAGATTTTCTTCGTGGATACCCTCGTTGACGATAATATGCTCGTTATCCTGTGCGGCGTAGATGGCGTGCTGGATGTAGTCGTACCTGGCGCCTGTTGAAACGTTCTCTATAGGGCCGTCGGGTGAGGAGTATCCGAACTCCAGAGACAACCCTTGAGCCTGGTCGAAGGCGCCGGCGGTATAAACTATAGTGTCGCCATCAATGGCGGGTCCGAGGCCGTATGGGTAGCCTTCAAGCTGGACGTTGAGAATTCCGGATTGCTTTGTTATACAGCAAACACTGATGTTGCCGCCATACATGCTTCCATTTATGTAGGTTATCAGGCAGCCGTCGATGTCGGGCTGCAATTGTGTTCCGGGTGTTTTAATAATTTGGAACTCGCTGATATTCTGGCGGTCGGTTATATCGGCTCCGTAGATATCTGCTCCATCGTTACGTTCGTCGGCCCAGACCACGATATTTCCCGATATGGCGGGATCATATTGGCGAGCGGGATCGCTACAGATCGTGAAGGTCTTGATATTCTGCATGTCTGAAATATCCGCGCCATAGATATCACCTCCGGCTTCCCATACGACGGTATCTCCCGAAATATCTATGACATCGTCATAATCGTAGTAGAACGAATCGATATCATAGGGCGCGTGTCTTCCGACGTTTTCGGCGATGGTGAAGTATTCAGGCTTGCCGATATCGGAAATATCTGCGCCGCATATGTCGTATGGAGAATTGTACCAGTCCATCTCACTGATGTCATGGTACCGGAGCCAGACAACTTTGTTGCCTGATACTGCAGGGCGGCCATAGGCTGTGCCGCCGCTGGTCCATCTGAGTGTGGTCTGTTTGCCGGTAGCAATATTTGCGGCGAATATATTGTTGTAGATGTAGTAGTCATAGCCGTTTGAGCCGCCGGCCCAGACTACAATGTCACCATCGATCTTTGGCTGGGTATCGATACCACCGCCGGAGAATACGGTGATCTCTTCCGTGTTTAGATCTTTGACTTTAATGTCCCATGTTTCGTGCCAGCTTGAGCCTGTGGCGAAAACAACTCTGGAACCGGAAATACCCGGATAGAAATGAGGGTCGCTGTTGCCAATCCCTACGTCTACCACCTGCTGATTGAGAGTTACGGCTACCGTTGTGATGCGCACTGTAGCCGGTAGGCTGTCCTCGAATCCATCGTTGACAATCAGTTCGAAGACAATGATACCTCCTTCGGTGCATTCAAAATGAGGCATCGCAGAATTTGCGTCGATAAGTACAACATCGGCGCCCTCGATTTGTGTCCATTGGTATGTCAATTCATCGGTAGGGTCTGGATCGTATGATTCAGTGGCGTCCAGAAAGATGAAAGTGGGCACTTGCGTGACCTGGTCCATTCCGGCATCGGCTACGGGCTTCTGATTGCCCACAATTACAAGGACCTGATCTGGGCGGCCGTCATATTCATCATCACTTACAGTGAGTTCGAAGCGATAGTAGCCATCGGGACCCGGCATGAATGTAGTTTGTGCGGCATAGGGATCGCTTAATTCTACCTGGAAGAAGGCAGTGCTGTTCGGATCGTTGGGATCGAGTGCGGGGCCTTCGATCTGTGTCCAGAGATAGAACGTCAGTTCACACGGGTCATAGAAATAGGAGCCTGTTCCATCGAGGGTAATCGGTTCCGGCGCGGCGACGTGTATATCGGGGCCCGCATCGGCGACCGGCTTAATGTATCCTACGTATTCATCGGCTCCCATATCGACGATTACGGCGTATATACGGGCTTGTCCGTCCATGTCGGTTTCACCTGAAACGGGTACATGGTGCGGGTCGCCGGAGTTGATGCAGTGAGAATCCAGCAAAAGGTGATACTCGTCGTCGGTGGAGTCCACGAACAGGGGATCTTCGGAGATATTGCCGTTCCAGCCGGCGAGGTTGATCTGTCCATCGGGCGAGCTTTCACCAGTCCTGGGATCGACTCCATAGACGTCGGCGGGGAGATTGCCCCAGATGTCGTTAAATGCAACCTCGATTTCTGCTGTTCCACCGCCTGCGATAAATAGTCCGTATCCGCTTTTACCGTTGGAGATTATGTTGTTTAGAACCACACACCTGTTCCAGTCGTCTTCGCCCTGGCCTACGGCATAGACGTTGCCCGCCATGCTCTCATCGCCAAAGGGACCGAGTATATCGGCATCGTTATTGACGACAGTGCAATTGATGAGTCTGCCACCGAGGAGCACGACGCCGCCTCCGATAGCCGCAGAGTTCCTGTATATCAGGTTGCTGCGTAGTTCAGTTGGGCCGGACCAGACCATTATGGCGCCGCCCGCGGCTGCGGTGTTATCATAGAAGGTGTTATTTATGATCTTAGCGTTTGAGTTTATGCAGGCAAGGCCGCCGCCGTAGCACATGACGACTGGATCTTCCATTTCTACGGGACCGTAGTTTTCGCAGATAACGTTGTTTTTGATTGTGGGAGATGAATCGGCGATGAAGATACCGGCACCCCAGATAAGCCCCTGGTCGCCGAACCTCTCATCGTAGGTGCCGTAGCCTTCGCTGATGGTGAAGCCTGTGAGGACTGCTTGATGAGTCTCACCGTTTTCGAAGGTTACGACAGTACCGTCAAAATCACCGTTTATTATGGTATCGGCGACCGTATCGGGATCGTTGGGATCTTCACTGGTAACGATGATGTTCTTGCCTGCGAAGTTGATCTGTTCGAAGTATAGCCCTGGGCTGACAATGATGGTATCGCCATCGTTGGAATCGAGAATGGCCTGCTGAATGCCCCAATAATCGTCAGGCACATAGCGGGTTGTAGGATCGGCGTACGCCCCGGCAATCGTAAACAAAGCGAAAATCAAGCTCAGTAGCAGCATCCTTCTCATTTTCTGTCCTTTCCGGCGAGTCTGGGCTCGCAGATATTAGGGGCCGGATTGGCGCATGGAGCTACGCACGGAGCGGATACGAAAAACCGCTACGGGTGTGTTGCTTTAAGTGCCGCTCTGGATCCTCCTCCTCCATATAGGGATTAACACCATTATCATACGATTACTGCCGCTTGTGTAAAAAATCTCCTTGTAAACCGTAAGGGTTCCTCTGTCTCTACAGCGGCCATAACACTTTTGTTCACTAATATAAGACGCAAAGTGAGGCCAATCGTTACAGGAATTTTGGCTGATTTGTAGTAAAAAATCGAATTAGAGCGCATAAAAGTGGTTTTTCTTGCTACAACGACCACCGGCTGATGCAATACTCACGCCAGTCAACTTAACGCTGCGGTACCGGCAGGTCGAGTTCGGCGAGGACCTTTTTCATGTCTTCCCAGACGCGTCTGCGATTGTCGGGCGAGTAGTTTCGCAGGAGATATGCAGGGTGGTATGTGGCCATTAGCTTGATGGGGGGCAGTCCGAGGCCTGCGTAGTATTCGTGGAAATGGCCTCGAAGTTGGCCTATTGGTTTGGTTGTGTCGAGGAGAGTCTTAGCGGCGTGAGCACCGAGAGCGATGATTATTTCGGGCTTTATCGCTTCGATCTGGCTCTGAAGGTACGGTAGGCAGCTTACAATCTCGTCGGCGCGCGGGTCGCGGTTGCCTGGTGGACGGCACTTGAGGATGTTGCCTATGAAAATGTCCTGGCGTTTGAGGCCCATGGCGACGATTATGCTGTCCAATAGCTTTCCAGCCCTGCCTATAAATGGTTTGCCTTGGGCGTCTTCGTCGGCGCCGGGGGCCTCGCCAACGAACATGATTCGAGCGTTGGGATTGCCTTCACCCGGGACAGCGTTTGTCCGAAGTGAGCCGAGGTCGCAGTTTTGGCATTGCCTAACCTGGGTGGCTATCTCTTCGAGACAAGCCGGGCTGTCTGAGGCTTTTGACACATTATCAGTCGAGTCGGTAGTTATTTGGGCTTGAGGATGGCCTTTAGGAGTGAAGCCTGCGAAGAACTGTTCAGTTTCCGCATGCTGGCGAATGACCTTGTTAATGTCGTGATCCTTCTGCATGGGATCGGATTTTATTGTAAGTCGACCAATCAGACAATGAAAAAAAACAAGGGCGTTATTGGAAGAAGCAGATGACTTTGCGCTGTAGCATATCGCCAATGATGCGGAGACTGTCGTCTTCGGCCTTATATACGTGGATGATATCGGTGTATTTAGAAGAGTCTGGCAGCAACTCGACCAGCAGATTGGGCATTTGTTTAAGTTTGTCCCTGTTGAAAGTAACATCTTGTTTTTGCGGGAAGAGTGCGACATAGAATATGTCACTCTCGACCAGGTCCTGGAAGAAGTGCGTGCCGAAAGACAGTTCGGGCATAAGATTTCCGCCCTCGTAGGCGATTTCTATCAGAACGGTGGCGTTGTTGATTTCATGGAAGCTGACGGGGACGCCGAGGCTGGGGGTGGAAGTGCCCCACCGGCCCGGCCCCAGAAAGATAGCGGGGCTGGTTTCTCTGTCGCATATCTGCCTGTTGAGCTTGCCGATGATGCGTGCGATGTCATATTTCTGAGGGATCGGCATCTCTATATAGGCCGCCGGATCGACGTAGATTACGTACTTGAGGGACTGTGATATGCTGCCGCCCATGAAGTAGCCGCCCGTTTGAAAGAGGATGCTGTCAGGATCGGGATTGGATGGCAGCTTTACATTGGGTTGGAGGCCTTTCGTTTGTAGCGGGCGGCATTGAAGTAGATTGACGACGGTTTTGTTGTCCCGGGTGAAATTGGCGGTGAATTCGATGTCCACGGGATAGTCGTAGTTCCGTTCGAGGGTCTTGAGAATATTACGCATGATTTCTACGAAGGACGTCTCAGATAGCAGTTTTTGGAACGTTAGCAGCCAGTATTCGCGAGTCTGGCCGCCTGCCTGCTTTGCGCGTCTTGCCAACTGATGGTCGCGGACGGCGATCATATCAAGATTGACGCCAAGCTCTTTTGTCAGCACCTCCTGCACATCCACTGTTGTCAGGGCGTTCTGCTGTGTGTCGAGCAGGTCGACTCGATGCTGTGAGAATTTGCGGACGTCATCACTACCCGCAATAGGGCGCAAGAGAGGGGCATCGAGCGCAACGATACGCGGATAGTCATCCTCAACTCTGTTGACGGCGCGCGTGCCGAGGCCGAATACGAGTCGAATCATGCCCGCCTTAGGATCTATCTCTGAGTTCCAGACAAAGGCATTCTGTGAGAAGCCGACACCGGCCAGGTCTGGGAAGAAGCTGCCGTTGCGGTAGGAGCCTGAGACGCGCTGGACGAGTAAGGCCATTTGCTCATCTTCCTGGTCCAGACCACGCTGGAGCCTGTAAGCGAGGGCGTCTTCGCTCATCATGCTGGCGTAGACTTTTCGCACTGCATCCTCGAATCGATCGTACCGTTCTTCGGGGCTTCCCTGATTGACGCAGAAGAAACTCTCGTATTTGCCGGCGAAGGCGTTGCCAAAGGCATCTTCGAGAAGGCTGCTGGAGCGAACGATTATAGGTGATTGTCCGAAGTACTCGATCATCTCACGGAGCTGCTCCCTGATCTGGTATGGGAACTTGCCCGTGAGGAATTTCTCCTTCAGTTCGGAGGCGACAGAGAAATACCCATCGGAGGTTTTCTGGTCCATACGCATCTTCCACCAGCCGTTTTCAACAAGATACGTGTAAAAAACATCCGAACCGACGTAGAAGGAATCGTGCGGCTCAAGGTGCTGTTGCATGCCGTTGTTTACGATGATTTTATTGGCGAGCAACATTCCGACGGCCTTGCCACCGATGAATCCCGTCCCGATCATGCGTTTTCTGATGTCAAGCAGGTCCTGGAGAGAAAAATTGGCCTTTGCGAGCGTGAGCATTCGCTTCTCCCGGCCTATCATCATTCTGCAGAGATGCTCATTCGTTTTCTCTGTCTCGTCGGCGGTTGCATCCGGATCTTTGGACTGTTCCTCTGCTTTAAGGAACAGGCGATCCCAGAAATCGAGCACTCTCTGAGCAGGTTCAAGGCCCTTGCTTGAGATGTACGAGATCAAGGTGGCTGCATCGATGCTGTTGGTAATGGGGACGAAGCTATCCTGTTTTTTAATGTGGGGCAGGAACATCGTTGGTGAATAGCGTCTCCACACTTTTAGCGGGTGAACATAGAAGCTGTCCTGGAAGTTGTAGAGATCGAGCAGTATTTGTGTTGTTTCGCGAATGCGGGCGATGGTTTTGAAAGAATGGTTGTTGCGGAGCAGCGCGAAGTAGGCGATGGTATCGAGCTCGAACAGATATGGGCATGTGATCAGGAAGAAATTGCCTATCATCAGGTCCGTAGCCCAGGCGTTGAGCAACTCGGAAAGGCAATCGAAAACGTAGTAGGCCTCTTTTCCTTCCTCAGTGATAATGTTGTGTATCTGTGCGGAGAATGTCTCGAAGCCACTATCGGCGTCCAGATTGTAGATCGTAACATTCGGTCCGGGCTGAACGAGTGGTGCGTGAGTGGCAAACCTCATGTAAGCGAGTTTTCTGCCGTCCTGGATAGCTTTGGTCACATACGAATCTACGAAACCACGAAAATGGTCTATGTGGTCTACCTGCCATACGACGTTATCGCCTTTTTGTAGGCCTGAGAGTATATCGTCGAGGCCCTGGAGGCCTGTACTTGCCCATGGCATCATCTGCATTGTCTCCCTGGATAGGTTTCTTCTGTCGGAATGTACTATCCATTGTTGTGTAGAATACAAAGAAAAAGGGCGATCCTCAAAGAGAAACGCCCTTTTTTATGTTGTAAAGAATACTAACTCCTATACGAGGCCCTGGTCGAGCATAGCGTCGGCCACTTTGACGAATCCGGCGATATTGGCGCCCATAACGAGGTTGCCAGGCTGGCCGTATTCCTGAGCGGCATCGTAACACTGCTTGTGGATGGCGATCATGATGTTTTGGAGTCGTTCGTCGACTTCTTCACGTGTCCAGGATAGTCTCATGGAGTTCTGAGACATTTCGAGGCCGGAAGTTGCGACGCCGCCGGCATTTGCAGCCTTACCTGGAGCATAGAGGATCTTTTTGTCGATGAATTGATCTACTGCCTCAGGTGTACTTGGCATATTTGCGCCTTCACCAATGACATAACAGCCGTTGTCCAGTAGGGTCTTGGCATCGTTGCCATCGATCTCGTTCTGGGTAGCGCTTGGAAATGCGCAATCACACTTGACTGCCCACGGACGCTTGCCTTGCTGGTATTCAACGCCAAACTTGTCGGCGTATTCCTTGATCCTTCCGCGTCGAACATTCTTAAGCTCGAGAACAAAAGCGAGCTTCTCTGCGTCGATGCCATCGGGATCGTAGATCGAACCGCTGGAGTCGGAGAGACTTACGGCCTTGGCGCCGAGTTGATTGAGCTTTTCGACGGTGTATTGGGCTACATTTCCCGATCCTGAGACTGTGCAAACTTTGCCTTCGAGCGTTTCGCCGCGTGTTTTGAGCATTTCCTGAGCGAAGTAGACGCAGCCATAACCGGTTGCTTCAGGACGTATAAGCGAGCCGCCCCAGTTGAGCCCTTTTCCTGTTAAAACGCCTGTGAACTCATTTCGAAGCCTTTTGTACTGGCCGAACATGAAGCCGATTTCTCGCCCGCCGACACCGATATCACCGGCAGGTACGTCGGTATCGGCGCCTATGTGTCTTTGCAGTTCTGTCATGAAGCTCTGGCAGAATCTCATTACTTCGCTGTCGGTCTTGCCCTTCGGATCGAAGTCTGAGCCGCCTTTGCCTCCACCCATAGGCAGAGTCGTCAGGGCGTTTTTGAATACCTGCTCGAAGCCCAGGAACTTGAGAATGCTCTGATTGACGGTGGGATGGAACCTCAGGCCGCCTTTATAGGGGCCGAGTGCACTGTTGAATTCGAACCTGAATCCACGATTGACTTGGATATTTCCCTTGTCATCCTGCCAGGGCACTCGGAACATGATCTGCCTTTCAGGCTCGACCACTCTCTCAGCTATTTTGGCGTCCACGTATTCAGGGTGTTTGGCCAACACGGGGCCGAGTGAATCCAGGACCTCTTTCACGGCCTGAAGGAATTCGGTTTCGCCGGCATTACGCCGCTTTACCTGTTCATACACTGCTTGGGTAACATCATTTTCTGGCATTGGGTTTGTCTCCGAAAACAATCATACAAATACTATTTTCTAAATTGGGCACGATGAATTAAAATAATTGCTACTGATGATTGAGTGCAAAGCAAACAAGCAATGTTATCATGCCACTGCACTTCAGCACAACCGACCATACAGTAATATACAATATTAGGGTTACTTATAATGCATCTTGAGACGTTCAAGACATTCTGCGACTTGGCTGACACACGAAGCTTCTCCAAGGCGGCAGAGAAATGTTTTCTAAGCCAGTCGGCTGTTTCTCAGCAGCTTGCACAACTTGAGGTGTCATATAAATGCCAATTGATCAATCGCAAGAAGAGACCGATCGAGCTGACCAAGGCGGGTCGCCTGGTCTATCAGGCCTCTAAAGACATACAGGAGCGTTATGAGCAGTTGCTCAGTGAGCTGAATTCGCTGAATTCATCGAAAACGGCAAGAGTCAACATTGCGGCGATCTTCAGCATAGGGATGCATACGCTTCCGGATTACGTCAAGAAGTTCATGGTGAGCCACTCGGATGTGAACGTGCATATCGAATACTTCAGTGCAGTGAAGATCTATGAGCTTGTTCTGGCCGGGGAGGTGGATATCGGTCTTGTAGCGGTTCCGAAGAAAGACAGAAGGCTTGAGGTATACGATTTTACCGATGAACCGCTCGTTCTTGCCTGCAGTCCGAAACATGCACTATCGAACGAAACAGCAGTAGACCTCCACAAGCTACACTTCGAAAGGTTTATTGCGTTCGACAGCGGCGTGCCGACACGGGCCTGGATCGACTCTATTTTGCAGCGTTATAGTGTTACAGTTCGTACGGTAATGGAATTCGACAATATCGAGACCATCAAACGGGCTGTGGAGATAGGTGCCGGAATAAGCATACTTCCTCAGACAGCTATACTTCAGGAGGTTGGTAGCGGAACTTTGGCTGCGATACCGTTTGCCAACGAACATTTCACAAGGCCGACGGGAATAATCCTGCGTAAAGACAAGATATTGAGTCCGGCAAGCCGTTATTTTGTTGAACTGCTCAAGAAGGTTGGCAGGTGATATTAAAAATGTATTGAGCGAGAGTAGTCGATAGTGTATGCAGGATCGACCGTAGGCGCATTAAGACGAACGTAGTGAGTTAAGAATTCAAGCGTAACTTAAGAATCTGGTTGCTATGTCAATAAAAGCTGTAATATTCGACCTTGACGGGACAATAACCGAGCAATATTTCGACTTCGATGCGATTCGAGAGGAGATCGGCGTGGGCAGGGATTCGGGACCTCTGCTCGAGACAATGCTTGGTATGACAGAGCAACAGAGGCAACGTGCGGAACGAATACTGCATTATCATGAGCAGAAGGCGATCGAAGGGTCAAAACTGAATTCCGGAGTGAAAGAGGCGGTTGAGTCACTGCGCAAGGCGGGAATTATAGTGGGTGTCCTGACTCGCAACCAGCGAGACAATGCTGTTGCAGTTGCCCGGAAGCATGATCTGGAATTTGACGCTATATTGGGCAGGGAGGATGGGCCGGTGAAGCCTGATTCATTTGGCGTGGTTCACCTATGCAATCAGTTTGGCGTAAAACCGTCGGAAGCGATTGTTGTTGGAGATTATCTGTTCGATCTTCAGTGTGCAAAAGCTGCCGGGGCAATCGCAGTCTGGTTGAAAAACAGCCATCACTCGCAAGACTTCACCGAAGATGCAGATTTTTGTGTTGAAAATGTGGGGGAGATACTCAACATTGTTGAATCTTACAAGTAAAAACACTATTTGAATTTGGACGTATAGTTAAGTAACGGGAAACTGAATCATGGACACAAGGATCATATTCGGAACATTTTGGGTGTTTTTGACGATGGCGGGATTCGTCCAGGCGGTTGAACCGACCACAGATAGCGTTTGTAAACCAGGCACAGTCTGTGCGCAAGAGCCCAATGAGGTTGTAGTCGATGAGGTCGACAAGGTTTTAGAGCAACTGCACAAGACCACTTCCGGCATGCGAAGCTATGAAGGCCAGATCGAGTACAAGTACATCCAGCCTCTTTTGGAATCTGAGTCGCTGAGAAAAGGCGTCCTGTACTACGTTAAGATAGGGGAAGTATCCAAGTTGCGGATAAATTTCAAGACGTTGAAACAGGATGATGAGAAGGAGCGAAAGTATGCTGTGCACTATATATTCGATGGAGTGTGGCTTACGGAGCTTGATTATCAGACCAAAACTCCCACGAAGTACCAGGTTACTGAGGCGAATAAGCCAGTGGACGCTTTCACGGCGGCGAATCAGACCTTGCCAATGGTTGGTTTCATGAAGCCCGAGGAACTCAAGAAGGAATTCGAAGTTGAGCTGGTCGAGCAAAAAAAGGGTGATCCGGCGAATTTTGTTCAACTGCACTTGATAGTCAAGCCGAATTCAACGTATAAAGATGATTATCTGACTATTGATTTCTGGGTGGACAAAAAAGTTGGGCTGCCGTTAAGGGTCGTGGCGGTCTCAACAGAGGAAGACATATGTGAGTTGAAGTTCCTAAAGCCGAAGATAAATAAAGGGATCGGCGAGAAAATATTCGATTTCAAGATCCCTCAAGGGTTCAGTGAGCCCGAGATTGTACCACTGAAAAAGAAAAAAGGTTTGAAGAAGTAGAGACCATCGCTGGCTTGAGGTATCCGCCAGGCAGCGGTGGTATCGGTGTTCACAGTCCTCGTTTGGGGTGGTGTTTGCTTGCACAAAGAAGATCGGAAAGGCATTCATATTCATGATAATATCAGTTCATCGCCCTCTATGGAGGACAAAGAGGAGTGGGCTTTGGATGCCAGAGAAAACTTGATGGAACCGGCACACATATCAGACAGGGATTTCACAGATATCATAGCCACGCGAGCACAGACTCTGCTTGGTCTGGCTAACTATCTGTGCCAGTGTGAATCATATCGATCTGCCCTAACAAGGCCTTTCCTGGGGGAACTGTTGTCCCAATCCATCCAGATGGAGGAATTGTTGGATACATATGATGCCAGGAACAATTGCCGGTGGTGTTTATTCCGGTCTTTGGTAGCAGGATTGAAGCTTTTCTCGGACGTTAGTTATGAACTACTGCACATTCAGCATGCTCTTCCAGCTTACTGTTTGCTTTCGATAGAGCATGACTTTGTCAAGGCGACGGACGAGTCGCTTGATTTTACGGGACAGGTGCTCGTGTGTACAGCAGATCGTACGATCAGACGGGCCAGGGAACTCGGGTTGCCTGTGCCTTCGGAGAATTTTCGTGAACAGTCCTACACCGAGCAGATTACGCCGGGTCGGTTGCCACACGATTGCAGTGCCAGGAAGAAGGGGACGGCTTCCGAGATGGTCACTATGCTGGCGACAGCTTTTCTGAATCTGGCGGCCGAGAGCGAGGGGGTTAGGATGGCGGCGAGGGCCAAGCCGGGAGAGTATCCATCTTACCTTGCATCTTCAGTGACCGAAGAGAAACTGCGAAGCCTGGAACTGAGATTTCACAATCTCCAGTCTCTCTATGACACGTATGTTTCCGGAACGGAGGTCGAGTACGTTGATTCCGATCTTCCGGTTCTTCGGGGTCACATAAGTGTTGTGTTCCATCTTCTGAGCACGGCTACATTGTTTGCACACTACTATGAACGACACCTTAGTAAGGAATCTTGTGAGAAGCGGGCTGCGTACGGTCGACTCGTTGATTCGGAAGCGTTGCTTGAGAGGTTGATGAACTATTCCATCCTTCATATCGGATTATATATCGGTTGTGCCGAGCAGCTTTGCCAGGAAATGCTAAAGCGATATTCGGAGGTTGGGGAGATAGAGGTTTCGGTGCCTCGGTATCGAGGATTTCACGTTCGGCCATCGACACTTGTGTCCAAGCTTGTTCTTCATTACGGCGGTGATGTGCACATGGAGATGGGGGGGGACAAGTACGATGCGAGGTCGCCTCTGGAGCTGTTCCGGGCAAACGAGAAGATCAATGCAGAAAAACGACGCTGGCTGGCGTCTGAGATTGTAAAGCTCAAGATAGTCGACAATACCTGCCGGTTGGAGGACATACAGAGCGTAGTTCGGCAGGTCATACTGGCGATGGCTGGGCGCAGCAGGCTGATTCTTTATGAGCAGCCGCTGCAAATGCCTGCGGAGCCGGCCAGTAAGGAAGGCTCACTGTTGCAACGGGTTACGGACGAGATGGCCAGGCTGTTGGCTATGGGCAAGATTGATATTGAAGCGAATTTGAACGCCAGGTTCATTGGCGACAAGCGAGTTCTGGCTGATATCCGACTTTTAGCGGAGTGTGGATATGGGGAGGATAAGTTTGGGAACAACATTCCTCTGCCGGACGGCCTAAAATACCTCAGGCGATAGCACGGTTAATGTACGCCTTTTATTAAAGCCATAAGTATCTGAGTTGACTTTCGCACTTTTATAAAACCTTAGGCCCATATTCTATAAGGATTTACGTTCAGTTTGAAATTAAACGCATGTTTGGGAAACGGTTCGAATATGGAAATAAGGTTCTTCCGGGCAATGGATAGGGCACCTTTAGGAACTTTGCCTCTCAAACAGGCAATCTGGCCGTCCATTTCCATGGTATAGCAGCCACACCAGTTCTTCGGTGAGGCGAGGCCAAGGCGGTGGGTAAAGGGCTTTGGGTAACTTTGGCATTAAGTGAATGAGCTTTTTTTTTGCATTAGAGCCGTTTTTTTTTGACAAAGCGGTCCAACAGCATTACTTTCTGTAGGATTTTTGACTCCTTAATATGAGTGGAGGCAAGTTGTATGCAAGAGTATGAAGAACTCAAAGTCATGGTAGCAGAAATAGAGTCTGACGTTGACAAGGCCGAAGGCGGCAACAAGGCAGCAGGTACGAGAGTCCGCAAGCAAATGCAGGACATCAAACAGTCTGCTCAGAACGTCCGCAACCGGATTCTTGAGATCAGGTCAGCAGATTAGTATTACATACATTGCTCGTCAACATTACGTACGCGCAGGGATCATGTGTTATGCGCTGGAGGCGTTGTGGCCGTGCATCGATATGCGAGCGTAGAAGGTTTAGGTTGAGGTGAGAAATGCCGCCACCGCTGTTGTTTGATTTATCGCAGATTGACTTGTCAAAAGATCCCTTGTTTAACAGAACCGCGGTTGAGAAGGTTAATCCTCAGCGGTACGAGATGCAACATCTCGATGGTATAATCTGGTACGACAAGGAGAAGCGGGAGATACTTGGGTACAAGGATGTTACTGAGGAGGAATTCTGGGTTCGCGGGCACATTCCGGACCGGCCTCTAATGCCGGCTGTGATAATGATCGAGGCAGGTGCTCAGTTGTCCAGCTTCTTCATCAAGGAAGTATTTAAGGAGGGAGGATTCGTTGGTTTTGCCGGCATTGAGGGGGCGAAGTTTCGAAGCACCGTGGAGCCGGGACAGCGGCTGTACCTGCTTGGACGCATCACCAAGTACGTGCGCAAAACGCGAACGACGCATGTCGAGACGAAGGTACAGGGTGTTATAAACGGGAAAATGGTGTTCGAAGCGGTCGTAGCAGGTATGAGGGTTTAGAAAACAGACCCGCACCTGAATATCGCACGTGGGCATTATTCATGTGAATAAGGCTGTGGCGGATACAAATGTTATATCCGAGAGGTTTGCTTCTGCAAGAGATGCAAGCTGGATTTGGTAACCTGCACATCAGTAGAATAAACCATAAGAAATAGCCCCAAGGGGATTCGAACCCCTGTTGCCGGGTTGAAAACCCGGTGTCCTGGGCCTGCCTAGACGATGGGGCCAACCTGAGATTAGCGAATTATAACGGGCAGCAGTTAGAACTATCGGTCTATTCGCTGCGTGTTATCTGCTTCGCATTACTCCATGCTTATAGCTTCTTCCGGACAAGCATCAACACACACACCGCAGTCAACACACGCATCCGGATTGACAACGGCTTTTTCACCAGACATGCTGATAGCCTCACTCGGGCATTCGTCGACACAAGTCTCGCAGCCGGTGCACTTCTGATCGTCTACAATAGCTGGCATCTCTACATTCCTTTCAAAAACACTACAAAGCTAAAAAACAGAGACGGAATGTTACCGCATTATGTGCGTTTTACAATACAAATATTTTGGGAATTCCTGTAAAAATGCCCCGGCGGCGGAGCGTATCTTATTCTCAAGGCATGGCAACCTGCGCAGGCGATGCTGATAGAGGCTGTTCGGACAGTGATGCTCGCTTTGATTTGCCTGGAACGAGGGCCTCTGCCATGTCTCGAACAAGTGCATTGGGATCGTACTGCGCTGCCCATTCGAGGACTTTCGTGAAATCCCCTGTACGTGCTTTAGCGAGCAAGTAGCAGGCCATCATACGCACGGGCCAGTTGGAGTTGACGAGATTCTCTGAGACAGCGTTGACCAGAGCGTGGTCCATGGGCAGAAGCGTCATCTGTGCCATTGTATGCACCTTGACGATCCATTCGCCGTTAGATGGATTTAGCAGCAAGCCCGATTCGTGGAGCAGGGCGTTTCTGAACATCGTAGGCATCCAATCGGCATACATAAATTTGTACGGTGGTTTTCGGTTGGACATTGCGTATTGCTCAGCCAATAGTCCAACGAAGAGCTGTGCGGTCTTTATCTTCTGTCCGCTATAGCCTGTCGAAATGAGGTTGAAGCGGTTCCGCAGATACTTACCTGATAGCTCGATACCGGGTCGCATGACCATTAGTTTGGCGGATGGGAGTTTTATTAATCTATTTGTTACGTTGCCTGCTGGATCGGCGACTGGATCGAGATAGAGGGTGAACTCGATATCCATAGAGGCTTGTGGATGGGCCAGTAGGATTTGCCTTAGCCTGCCGGTGATGAGTTTCACAGGAATGAGTACGTTCTTGCCTGGCTGAACGAGGTACGAGGTCCGAGCATTTATTGACACAAGGTTCGGGATATTTTCTTCGAGATCGCCTGTGACCTTGGCGTCTATCCTAATGCTGCCTCTAAACAGCCCATCTTCACTGATAACGAGAGGTTCAGATCCGTTGTTGACCATAGCGATTACGGCACCGAAATCAGAGCCGTACGGGAATTTATTACCTCGAACGTTAAATTGGACCGACAGCATATTCTCAGGAGGCATTAGCGTGGGAGTGAAACTTGGGCCAAAGAGTCGGCCCAGGGTATCCATGATAACGTCCGGATCGGCGGGGGGGATGTAATGACCGCCATTTTTATCCATCAGGACCTTAGCGGACTCGGCTGCCAGCGAGCCTGGATCTTTTGCGATGACCGCATTTAGTGTATTAAGAGCCTGGGATGTTTCTCCATTTTTGAGTTGTATCTGGGCCAGCGTCAGTTCACCTATCTGGCTTGAGGGGTAGTTGTCAAGTAGGGGTTGAGCCCATTTTGCTTTGTCATCCATTACGAGTGCATAGGCCAGCAGGGCCGAAGCTGAAGGTGAGTTTTGCTCGGTTGAATAGGCTTTATTGGCCCAATTGACGGCTTTCTGCGGATCAGGGAGTACAAGACTATAGAACCATGCAGCCTGCTTGGCAGTTACCTGTTGCCCGGATGGCTTATCTGATTCAACTTCGGGCCCTTGCTCCGATAACTGTTGGATTTTTTCTTCAATATTGCGGAATATCTGTGTTGCCTGCTGGCCATCTCCTATTTTTGCTGCGACTTTCCCCGCAAGAGCTTCAAGGATCAGGTCGAAGCGACCGGTCTGACGGACCAATTGTGCAATTTGAAGGCAATTGTGTTGGCTGTTCTTTGTGTTGTATGCACTGATTGCCCAGGGAAGATAGATTCTGGCGGGCAGCTTCTCGGAAGGGAAGAGGTAGGAAAACAAATCTGCACAATACTGGTAGGCGCCTGTGGCGATATCGTAGAGTTCAAGTCTTTCGGCATATTGTGCCAGGTCGATGGCTGAGGTAAGATTCGTGGGATCTTCCCGAACTAAAAGTCTAAGATGTTCAAGGTAGAGTTCCGGGCCAAGCTTGTCCGGGAAGAGTTCAGCGAGTCTGGCAAAGGCGAGTTTATTGTATTTATTATTCTTGTAGGCCTGTGCGAAATAGAATCCGGCAGCATCGACATTTGACTTTTCAGCCATGAGTGCCCCAAGAACAGTTGCCAGTTCCGATCCGAAGATTACGTTCTTGTTGCCGAGATCGGCCAGGAGCTCTTCGAGCAGTCTTTCTCTTTCCTCCCGTGAGTCGAGCTTACCAATCAGGTAAGCGGCAGCTTGCGAGCATATCTCAAGATCGGCCGAGTCATCGACGTAGTCGACAAGTAGCTTGTAGACGATCTTGGAGTGGTCTGTTGCTGTATCCCTGCAGATAAGGTCGATCAGTAACGGCATAACGTAGCGTGCGGAGTTGTCCAATTCCAGGGCTGCTTTTGCGAAAGCAATGCCTTGGTATATCTCAGAATCCGTAGCTTGTGGAGAATTAGCCAGTTCGTGGGCCAGTTCATAGAACTTTCGGGCCACGGATGGAGATGACTTTCCATCCTGATCTACGGCTGGGTTGATCGGCTCGGTCTGGTCGGCTCGGTCAATATCGGCTAAAAGCTCGTCACTTGCGTTAGGCTCAATGGGTTGAGCATAGACCGATAATATATTGATTGCAAGTATCAGGAAAACTGGCAACAAGTTGCTTGCACGCATTTGTTTCTCCCGTATGTCTAAACAAAATATTCTACCATACCGGTGCGATCTATTCTGGTCCGATACCGCTTCAAATATCTGCTACAGAGCGGCTTCGGATACATTTGACACTTCAGATGACCATAAGTTCAACAAATAAGCCGGAATTTGAATGTCCTTACGAATGTTAATCCCCTGCACCCTCGCCACGGCTATATTTTGGCGCAGGGCTGCCAGCTTATGTTCATTAATATACTTCGGGCAAATGACATTTGTCCCTTTAGCGATAAGTATCTAAGTTAGGTCTTTCAGTCGGTTTAGCTGTCTGATTTAGTGGTTAGCAGGGCGAGCATTTCGACATTCAACATTTTGGCCGCGAGCAGGTAGACGCCGGTGGCTGCCGGCACGACCGCGATGAGTCTGAGAACATCGAAGCCGCGACTGATTGCCAACGGTTGCATCAGCCGCAATATCAGAAAACCGGCCAGCCACATCAAGGCTGTCGCAACAATGGTCTTTGTGAAAGTAGTCGATAGCCCGGTCAGGATTGACTTGCCAAGTCTTCGCTGTAGTACAAGAATTAATATGAGCACCTGCAGGTAGGAACAGATTGCCGTGGCGCAAGCCAGGCCAGCCCGATCGAGGTACCATATGAGAGTCAGGTTAAGCAGAAAATTAGACGCAACAGCTATCAAAGCACTTCGCATGGGCGTTTTCGAGTCCTGAATGGCGTAGAACGCCCTGGCGAGGACTTGCTGAGCGAAATAACCCGAAAGGCCCACCGCATAGAAACTCAGCGTACGAACGACCATATCGGTGTCCGCCGCGGCGAATCTGCCATGCTGGAACGCTGCACGTATCAGGGGCCGTGCTACTATTATCAACCCGACAGTGGCGGGAATGGCGATGAATACAGTGCCTCGGATGCCGTGCGAAATGGTATTCCGCAAAGCTTCGTGGTCCTTTCTGGCGGCGTTTTCGCTCATGACAGGGAAAATGGCGGTCGCCAGTGAGATACCGAGGATGCCTAAGGGTAGTTGATAGATGCGTTGGGCATAATAGAGGTGTGAGACGGAGCCTCGCCACATGGGGTATCTAATTTGATGGCCGAGCAGCTCGAAGAACGGACCTTTCTCCTCTGAGCCGGAGAGCCACCAGGCGATAAGATCGTCGGCCAGAGTGTTAATCTGGGTTACGGTCAGGCCAATTATCATAGGCCCCATCAGCAGCAGTATCTTCTTGAACGAGTCTGAATGGATGTTCCAGGCCGGTCTAATCGAGACCCCGTTGCTGCGGAGCGGTGGGATCTGCATGGCCAACTGGCCGATACCTGCAATCAGGACTGCGACAGCGACACAGAACAGTTGTTGGGTGGCGGCCAGGCCAAATACCCAGCCCGATAGGAGGATTGTTCCAATGATGCAGATGTTGAGGACTATAGGCGCAGCGGCCGGAGCGGCGAAGTGCCTGTGAACATTAAGGATACCTCCGAGCATAGCTACGATGCACACGAACAGCATGTACGGCAGCATTATTGAACTGAGCGAGAGTATTAGACGTGTCTCGGAGGCTGCCGAAGAGGATAGTCCGTAATATAGCCAGATGCCCGCCTCTCCAACGAGTACTATCGCTGCCAGGAGTACGAATAGGGCTGTTACAACAGTGTTTGCGAGCAGGGCGGCGCTCTTGCGATCTTTGTGCAGCTCTTCGCTGTAAACCGGTATGAAAGAGGCTGAGGCGGCGCCTTCGCCAAAGAGCCTCCTGCTGAGATTTGGGATTCTAAAGGCGATTATCCATGCGTCGAGCAGCTTGTTTGCGCCGAAAAAATGGCCGTAGGCGATATCACGTGCAAGTCCG
>CAZYMD010000027.1:0-33152 GCA_964649005.1 uncultured Pirellulales bacterium | reverse complement strand
TCATATTCGCCACTATGCTCAGAGCGCAAGGCAGTATCGAAAGGGCGCTGGCGAAGAACGGATCGTGGTGGACGTACACGCTCTCAGCGACAGTCCTAGCTCTCTATGCTTCAGTCTTCCTGTGTATGCTGGGCAACGCAATGTTGCGAACGTGGCGGATCATAACTGGCTACAGCGAAGAAAACGAATTCGAAATCGAGAACGATAAATAAGTAATCTTGCCCTGTATTGGTGGCTTGTCGATCGTGGTTCAAAGCAGGCTTATTGGGGATATATTTGCAGGGCGGAATTCAGGGTGTATTTCGGATATCGTATTTTTTTTATTGGATTAAGGACCAGATTGTCTCTAAAGACATATGGCAATGATGGTTGACAATTGCGGCTTAAGGCACTGGAGTTACCCGTCTCTCTAATGTTACAGGGTGCTGAGCGTCAGGATTGATTGTCACTTTAAGGGTGTATTCAATTCCCGCTTCGAATATTTTGCCGCATTTGAGCTCGACAGTCGTCTTTTCAAAAGATTTTAGCGATGGAATCGTCCCGGCAGCAACTTTGGTAATCCGATCATCTGCGCTATATATGATTTTGATATCCGCAGGTTCCGACGAGATCTGACCAAAGTTCTGGACTTCAACGGCTATATTGAAGCCATCGTCTTTTTTGGTAATTATTGGTGCAAGGGGAGACAGGGCGGGCTCTAAATAGTTCAGCCATGGCAGGCGGGCATAACCATAAATCAGTTTTCCACTACAGTTTTTCCCCAGCAGCTTGGCGGCGAAATTGTTATCGGTGAGACCATTGCCGGCTCCGTCAAAAGTGACAATCAAATCATCACCCGATCGTTCCGTTTTGATCACTTTGCCACCTCTGCCGAAATTTACCTCTTCGGAAGCGCCAAATCGTAACGAGTCCATATCAATGTTAGTGTGAGGATTAAAGCCATCCTCAGCGGCAATTTTGACTCGGATGGTTTTCGTATCGGCAGTGATCTGTTCCTTGTCGAGTATGGTCAGGAGTCGGCCCATAGTCAGAGGAATACAAATATGTTTGGAGCTGTGGTTGTCACTGCCTTTATCTCGGTTTTTTAACACGTCTATGACAGCAAAATGCGCCTGCATTGCCCGTCCGTTTTTATCCTGCAATACCTTAATCCGCTCGTACTTGAACCAGTCAACTACGGTTCCATCTTCATATTTCGCGATACCCGGCATGTAGGCTTCACCGGGCTCGACCTTCCAGTTGATTCCGTCCTTCGAACGCAAATAGTAGGCAATGCGGCCACGCCAATCATTAACAATCATGTGGTACTGTATAGGCGTACGCCAGACTACAGGGTCTTCAAAGTTACCCGCAACCGGTGGATAAACTCGTTTGTCGGTCACCTGGTTGTAGGGAGAGATTCCGGTTTCGCTAAACCATATACCTCCACCACGGCACACCATCAGATAAGAGCCGTCCTCGCGTTGGGCGAAGGAAAGATTTGAGAGGCCCTCAATAATGCGTCTATCCCGTCGATTGAATTCGAACTTTTCACGCCGCCAGGGGCCCTCCATGCTGTCTGTGATATAATAACCGTTTATAACATATATGACATACCTGCCATCTTTGAGCTGGAATGCCTCCGGGTTATGCCCCGGTCCAATCGTATTCTTTACTTTGTATGGACCTGTTGAGGTGTTAGCAACTGCATGAACCACGATAGAACGCGACCATTCGTGGTGTCCTCTTTGAGAATCCTCACGCCAGCGGCAGACGAAGAGATGATACTTTCCGTCAGCACCCAATATGGCATTCCCTCCCCAGTACGACCACTCACTGTCCTCAATGCCATTATCTATGTAACGGGGCTTGACATTATCAGCACCCCAGGTCTCACTGGTCAACTCGCCCTGAACGTGCATTGGCAGGAATCGGTCCATAAACCGGCCACCATGCGCCAGTTTGTTCCATTGATCAGGACGATTCCGTTCAACGATTTGGGCATTCGCATCTAATGTGAACAGGCAGAAGGTCAAGAATACCAAAATCAAAACATAGTATCTCATACTCTACTCCGTATAATAGCCCTCCATTTTGTTTGTGGCAGGCTCAACTTATAAGAGGTTTCTGGAAAACGCCCTGTTTTCTTGTGATGATTATATCTGAAATGTTTTCAAGACGAAGTTGAAAATCTCGAACTTGTGAAACAGGCTTAATATTCAAGTGTAAATCAAGCTTAGCATCGTAGCCAGGCAAGGATATACAATGGGAAATCCCAAATGATGCTGATTGGTGCTACTTGTGGCTATATCTCTACACTTTGCAAAGAGATTGCCACGGTCGTGAGCGGTCACGCAATGACTACGGGCGGGCGTTATGTGTGTAGGAGGAGTTGAGGTTGCGACTTTGGGGGTAATCGGGTATGCTGTGGGGGGTATGGCTACTAAGGTAATAAAAACAAGTACATCAGATTTGGATGATGCTGCGCTCAAGGAAGCGGCGGTGCTGATCGAGGGCGGGGCTCTGGTTGCGTTTCCTACTGAGACGGTCTATGGGATTGCGTGCAAGGTCAGTAAAGCTTCGCTTGAGCGGCTGGATGAAGTAAAGGGCAGGCCTGAAGGCAAGTACTATACGCTGCATATCGGCGATAAGGGCGACGTGGGGGAATATGTGCCTCGGATGGGATTGCGGGCGAGCAAGCTGGTCGACAAGGGCTGGCCTGGGCCACTAACGATAGTTTTCGAGCAGGATGCAGGTGACATAGACCAGATGCGCGGGCGGATTGGCGAGGAGGAGTTCGAGAGGCTGTATAACGACTGCTCGATTGGCGTTCGATGCCCCAGTAATGCGATAGCGGCGAGGCTTCTGAAAGATGTGAATGCAGCAGTTGTCGCGCCGAGTGCGAACGTTAGTGGTGCGGAGGCTCCGGTGGACGCAACAGGGGTGCTGTCGCAGCTCGACGGGAAAATCGATATGGTTATTGACGGTGGGCGATGCACATATGGCCGGAGTAGTACAGTTGTTAAAGTAGGTAAGGGGCTCGTTGAGGTACTGCGGGAAGGAGTTTACAGCAGGGCTGAGGTGGAGGAGCTTGGGCAGGTTCGTGTTTTATTTGTTTGTACGGGAAATAGCTGCCGGAGCCCGATGGCGGAGGGCCTGTTCAAGAAATATTTGGCGCAAAAACTGGATTGTCCGGTTGACCGTTTGGGGACGATGGGGTATAAGATTATCTCGGCGGGCACACTTGGCATCGAAGGCCTTGCTGCGAGCAAGGAATCGGTGATTGCGTGTGCGGGCCGGGGTGTTGATATAGGTGCTCATAGCAGCCGGGCGCTGTCTTACGATTTGATAAAGGGCAGCGATTTTGTTTTTGTGATGGAACGAAATCATCTGGCGCATGTGACGGCTATGTGCCCCGAGGCTGCTGAGAGATGCAGATTGTTGGCGGAGGGAGGCGTAGGCGACCCGATCGGTCAGCCACAGGAGGTTTATGGTCGGTGTGCCGACGTGATTGAACGAGCGATTAAGAACATTGTTAGTGAGCTTGGATTATGATAGTAGCGCTTGGAAGCGACCATCGAGGTTTTAAGGCCAAGGAGTGGATTAAGGCCACTATTGCAGAACTGGGCCATGAGTGTGTGGATTGCGGCACGACGGACGGGAGTCCGGCGGATTATCCCGATTATGCGTACAGTGCAGCGAAACTGGTTTCGGAGAAGAAGGCGGATCGGGCGATTCTGGCGTGTGCTACGGGGATCGGGATGTCGATAGCGGCGAACAAGCTGCATGATGTGCGGGCGGCATTGTGCCATGATGAGCTTAGTGCGGGGATATCGCGCGATCATAACAATGCGAATGTGCTGTGTGTTTCGGGGGATCAGATTGGGGAAGTGCTTCTTCGCAAGATAATTGAGGTCTGGCTGGAGACGGGCTTTAGTGGGGGCAGACACCAGCGTAGGGTTGAGAAAATCGCTGCAATTGAAGAAGGCAAAGATCCGAGAGAAATGAAGCGGCAATAAGCTGTTTTCGTTTGGCGGATTGTGCGAGCCGGTTGTATTGACGGGCTTTGTGTGGCTAACGCGGGATGGGTGTATCAAGAATCAGGATTAAGAAACGGCGGACGGGCCTATGTTCGTTGGTTGCAGTTTGAGGTACAACAATGGGGTGGGCATGGATGCCTGCCCTTTTTTTGAGTCCCGGTATCTGGTTGGGCCAAGTTGAGGGTTGCAGGCAATAACGGTAGTCGGTGTGTGCGGCAAAGACCAGAAGGTGCTGCTGTGATGAACGGGACTGTCGTGCTTGTTTGAGCCGGATTGTCAGCAGTTGTATGCGTTGCGGCCGAATCGCACGGATGGATGCATCAAGCGAGAGAAACAACCCGGCAGAGACATTGCTCTTAGCTGTGGGCGCAAGTCCCATGTGTTTCAGCGGTTCTGAATCTCACTCTGTATTGTGTCAAACAAACGCGCGGTGCATAGCATATCCCAGGAAGAAGCTGCTACCCAGCGGTTTGGCTGGCTCATGGGCCTACGAATTTCTGAAGATTCTTGATAGCGTCCTGCATCTGTTTGGCCTGAGTCTGGAGATCGGCGACCTTCTGTGTTTCAGCTTCGAGCTTCTCTGTGAGCTGATTTATCTGGCTCTGAGCATTCTGTGCTTTCGCAGTTGCTTCATCTTTAGCTTTGAGCAGCTCATCGCGAGATGTGGTGAGTGACTCGACCTGCTTTTTGAGGCTGTCGCGGGATGTTGTCAAGTCTTGGACCTGGCCCTGGAGCGTGTCCCCTGATGTTGTCAAGTCCTGGACCTGGACCTGGAGCTTGTCGCGTGAGCCGGCGATAGCGTCGAGCTGTGTGCGGAGCTGGTCGCGTTCGTCGGCGACCTTATCTCTTTCAGCTTTAATGGTTTCGAGTTCCGCCTTGAGGTTTTCAACTTCGGCCTGTTGCTGCGTTCCTTCGGAGCAGCCGGTTAACGCGAGCGATATACCGAAGAGGGTCAAGAGCGATAGAATCAGCAGTTGCTTAGTCATTTTTGTTCTCCTTTCCTATGGGGGCTTGAGTCAAGCTCAACACTTTTCATCACCTTCCAGATCAATCACAGATCAATCACAATAGCATACCGCAATCAGGGCGGAGCGCCAAGATGTTTTTCGTAATCCTGAAGATCGTAAGATTTGCCAAAACTATTCTTGGTAATACAAAGCGGCGTTCGGGCTATACCTCGGCGGTTACCTCTTTGGCTTTAGATGGGATGGCTGCAACGGCGGCTCTTATTCTCTCAGCGGCGGGTCGGGTTCTTATTCGCAGCTTTTCGGTGGTGCTTGCGCCTATTGCACATATCTTGTTGTACCTGTTTTCGAGCAGGTTTTCAGTTTTCGTGCGTTTGAGGTCTCTTAGGGTTTTGGTGATGTACTGCTCGACGTTGTAGACGGTGTCGTGGAGGCTTCGGTGGGCGCCACCGAGCGGTTCGGGGATGACTGCATCGACGAGGCCAAGCCTGACGAGGTCCTTGCTGGTTAGATTAAGGGCCTCAGCGGCCTGTGGGGCCTGGGCGCCGTCGCGCCAGAGGATCGCGGCACAGCCTTCGGGGGAAATTACGGAATAATAGGCGAATTCGAGTATTGCGAGTTTGTCTCCGACGCCAATCCCAAGGGCGCCGCCTGAGCCGCCTTCTCCGATGACGATACAGACTATCGGCACCTTGAGGCGTGACATTTTCTGGAGATTTACGGCTATTGCCAGTGCCTGGCCTCGTTCTTCGGCTCCAATTCCAGGGTAAGCGCCCGGTGTGTCAATGAGCGTTACAATGGGTAAGCCGAACTTTTCGGCGAACTTCATTTTTGCCAGGGCCTTTCGGTATCCTTCAGGGTTGGGGCAGCCGAAATTGCAGGCGATTTTTTCCTTGGTGGTCTTGCCCTTGTTCTGACCCACAATGAGGACTCTTTCTCGGCCAATATGACCAAGGCCCGTAATAATGGCGGGATCGTCGCCGAAGCATCTATCCCCGTGCAATTGCCTGAAATCCTTGACAATGAGGTTGAGATAGTCGGTGAGCAGGGGTCTTTTGGGGTGTCGTGCGACCTGGACGGTTTGCCAGGCGGTTAAATTGGAGTAGATCTTCTTCAATTCGGCGATCTGCTCGCGCTGCAGCCTGCGGATCTCGGCCGAATAATCGATTCCCTTGGCCAGGGAGAGCTTTTTTAGCTCACATATCTGACGGTCGAGATCGGCGACCTTCTGTTCGAAATCGAGGTGATCGCCATTACTGATGTTATTGACGTTGTCGGGCATTTTATTTATTCGAGCCAAACCTGCCTTCTCAGCATGACAGGATTTCGAAGTCCATCAATCGGCTTGCTATCATCCCCTGACTTGGTTGGGAGTGCGGGCCCACACGGGCCAATTCAAACATCCGTACATCTTGAGCCTATACTGGGCCATGGCCGAGGCTCTTGACAAAAAAACAGCCCATCGATGAGGGCATACGTTCTTGAAGCAAAGTTTTCAATTCTCAACTGTAATATCCACAGTAGAACTACACTAAAGCCAAGATGATAACACTTTTGGGATGGCAAATCAAAGAAAAAAATTGACATCTATCATGTTCTCAAGTACTTTTTAGCATATTAATTTGTGGTGGATATTCTTGTAAGGTCTTTCCTGTGAAGGATTTAAGGCAAGTAACGATAATAGGAATGGGATTATTAGGCGGTTCTATCGCGCTGGCGGTTTTACGCGCATTAAGTGGTGTTAGGGTTGTTGGTTTTTCACATCGAGCGAGCACTCGCCGCAAAGCGCGAGAACTGCTGGTTACGGGCGAGGTAGTGGATGATATCAAAGAGAGTGTTTCATCGGCGGACCTTGTGATACTCGCAACTCCGATACGGACATTTGAAGGCATATTTGATGAGATCGCGGAGTTTCTGCCGAGCGGGTGCATTGTGACCGATGTCGGCTCGACGAAAGTGCTGCCCGGTCGCTGGGCGGCCAGGAAGCTGCCAAAAGAAGTTCGTTATGTGGGATCGCATCCAATTGCAGGCTCGGAACAAAGAGGCGTCGAGTTTGCGAGGGACGATTTGTTTTATCGGGCGATGTGCATATTGACAGTTACTGACAAGGCGAACAGGCAGGCGGTTCGGACGCTTGATGAATTTTGGTCTGCGTTGGGTTGCGTGATTAAGAGGATGACACCTGAAGAACACGATGCAGTGTTTGCAAATGTTAGCCATTTACCTCATGCAGTGGCCGCCTCGCTGATAAACGCAAACAGCAGTGATGATCTCAGGTTTTCCGGCATGGGTTTTATCGATACATCCCGTGTGGCGTCTGGTCCGTCGAATATTTGGGCGGACATACTGGTGACTAATTCGAGTAATGTCACCAAGGCGATCGACAGGATGATACAGGAGTTGGAGAAGCTCAGGCAGGCCGTAAAGGCCGAGGATACTGAGAAGATTACAAAGCTGCTGGATGGGGCGCGTGAAAAACGGAGGAAGCTGATCAACCTTAAGATGAAAAAGAAGGAACTGTTGTTGTAGTGTGACAAGGAAGGAAGTTTTGCTGTGAGGCAATGGCGTTTTGAGGTTTTTAGTCGGCGTGGTTTCTCGGATGTGCATGGCGGTGGCGTATTGGAAGACGTCCGGGAACTTGGGATAAGCACAGTGCAGGCGGTGCAATCTGCGAAGGTGTTCCTGATCGAAGCGGATTTTGATCAGGGATTTGCCAAACGTGTTGCGGCGGAATTACTTTCCGATCCGGTGTGCGAGGAATACTACATAGGGCGAAGCAAGGCGCCGGCCGGGCTGGCTAAGGCCACCATTATCGAGGTGCACCTGAAAAGCGGAGTGACCGATCCTGTCGCGCAGTCGGTGGTGGGGGCGATAGCGGATATGGGAAAAGATGTCGGCAGCGTACGGACCGCGCGGAAGTATTTGCTGTTGGGGGAGATAACTCGAATTCAAACTGAGACGATAGCGAAGAAGATTCTGTCCAACGATTGCATCGAGATGGTTCTGATTGGGGATGCGGAAGAACCGCCGAGCCCTCATTTGAAGCCATATGAATTCGAGCTTGTGCATTGGCCTATACGCGAGCTTGATGATGATGAATTGGCGGCGCTGAGCAAAGAGAAGGATCTTTTCCTGAACGTGGTGGAGATGCGGACCATCCAGGGGTATTTTCAGGAACTGGGCAGGGAGCCGACAGATTTAGAATTGGAAACGCTAGCGCAGACATGGAGCGAGCACTGTGTTCACAAGACGCTTAAGAGTTCGGTTGATATGTCGATCGAAGGGGAGCGATTGCACTTCGATAATCTGCTGAAGGAAACAGTGTTCAAGGCGACGCAGGATTTGAACAAGGACTGGTGCATTTCGGTTTTTGCAGACAATGCGGGAGTAGTAGAGTTTGACGATGACTCTGCGATATGTTTCAAAGTTGAGACGCATAATCATCCTTCGGCTCTCGACCCTTACGGCGGGGCGGCTACCGGTATAGGCGGCGTGATTCGGGACCCGATGGGAACTGGGATGGGGGCAAGGCCAATTGCAAATACGGATATTTTCTGCTTTGGCGAGCCCGATATGAAGCTGGAAGATGTTCCCAAAGGAGTACTGCATCCGCGGAGGATCATGAAGGGTGTAGTCTCGGGCGTGCGCGATTATGGAAACAGGATGGGGATTCCGACGGTCAACGGCGCGATCTACTTCGACAAGAGGTATCTGGCGAATCCGCTCGTGTATTGTGGCAACATCGGGATCATGGACAAGAACAAGTGCTTCAAGCATCAGGATAGCGGGAATCTTATTGTTGTTGTCGGCGGCAGGACCGGTCGAGACGGGATTCACGGCGCCACGTTCTCCAGCGGGCAGATGACGCACGAGCACGAAACGGTGTTTTCACATGCAGTGCAGATTGGCAACGCGATCACTGAAAAGAAGATGCTGGATGTTCTCGTGCAGGCGAACGAGCAGGGCTTGTACGAGGCGATTACGGACTGTGGCGCAGGCGGGCTGAGCAGTGCAGTCGGTGAAATGGGGGAGAAGCTGGGGGCGGTAGTCGATCTGGAGACGGTGCCGCTGAAGTATGCGGGATTGAACTACACCGAGATATGGATCAGTGAAGCCCAGGAGCGAATGGTCATTGCAGTCAAACCTGAGAAGCTCGAAGCGATAACGAAGATATTTGATGATGAGAATGTCGAATCGACAGTGATAGGCAAGTTCACGGACGACAGGAAGCTTAGGCTGCGATACAGGGGACAACAGGTGTGCGAGCTGGATATGGAGTTTCTGCACGATGGTGTGCCCAAGTATTCGCGGGAAGCTGTGTGGGTTTGTCCGAGTGTAAGCGAGCCGAGCGTGGGTGAGAAAGACAGCTACAACGACGAGCTGAAGGGGATTTTGTCGTCGTGCAACGTGGCGAGCAAGGAGTGGGTGATTCGTCAATACGATCACGAGGTGCAGGGCGGTTCGGTAATCAAGCCCCTTACGGGTGTGTGTAATGACGGGCCGAGTGACGCGGCGGTCATACAGCCCAAGCTGGATTCGCAGCGTGGGGTGGCGATCAGTTGCGGGATGAATCCGCTGTATGGCGACATCGATCCATACTGGATGGCTCTCGCGGGGATCGACGAAGCGATTCGGAATTTGATTTGCGTGGGAGGCAGGGTGGATCGGATCACGCTGCTGGATAATTTCTGCTGGGGCAACTGCACGAAGCCTGAGACATTCGGGTCTCTGGTGCGAGCGGCGCAGGCGTGTTACGACGGGGCGATGGCTTATAGTGCTCCGTTCGTATCGGGCAAGGATTCGTTGAATAACGAATTTGCGTGCGACGACGGGACGACGATCAGCATTCCGGCGACGCTTCTAATCAGCGCGATGTCGCTTGTGGATGATGTCACCAGGTGTGCGACTATGGACGCGAAAAAGGCTGGTAATCTGCTGTTCGTAGTAGGCCAGACGAACAACGAATTGGGCGGCTCACATTATTACAAGCTGCGCGGGGAGCTTGGGGCGAATGTGCCGCGTGTAGATCTTGGGATGGCGCCGAAGATTGCGGGCAGGATATCCGAGGCGATAGCGGCCGGGCTCGTGCGAAGCTGTCACGATTGTTCGGAAGGCGGCCTGGCGGTGGCGCTGGCGGAGATGGCTTTTGCAGGCGGGCTTGGAATCGAGGCGGATTTAAGGGGATTGCCCAAAAGCAAGGATTGCGTGCGGGTCGATACGCAGTTGTTCAGCGAATCTAATTCGCGATACATAGTGGAGGTGGAGCCTGGCAGGTTCGATGCGTTTGCGAAAATGATGCTGAATCTGCCTTTCGGGCAGGTGGGTAAGGTGACCGGCGACGAGAGGCTCGTTATCAAGTCGGAAGACGGTGCGGCGGTTGTCGATGCGGATATTTTATCTTTGAAAGAGGCGTGGCAAAAGACGTTTGATTGGTAGAAAAGCAAATACGAAACTTTAAGCACGAAATTCAAAACAAATAACAGAAATTGGGAAACCCATAAACCTCGGATCAATATGCAGAGGTTGGAAGGCAACAGATGGCGGACGTTAGAGCGATAGTTTTGCGAGCGGCGGGGATCAATTGTGACAGAGAGACCGAGTACGCGCTGGAGCTGGCGGGTGCGCAGGCACAGCGGGTGCATATCAACAGGCTTATCGAGAACAAATCGCTCCTGGATGGGTATCAGATACTCGTCTTTCCGGGCGGGTTCAGCTATGGCGACGACGTCGCTGCGGGCAGGATATTGGCGAACCAGGTTGTGCACCATCTAAGGGATGCAGTGACGAGGTTCATTGATGACGGTAAGTTAGTGCTTGGGATATGCAATGGCTTTCAAGTGCTGGTGAAGATGGGAGTGCTGCCTGGTATTGAAGAAATAGCTACGGAGAGTACCGAGACTGTACAAGCTGAGCATAGTAATGGGCAGGATGTTACAATAACAAATAACGACAGTGGGAAATTCGAGGATCGCTGGGTTTACTTAGAGCCACAGACACAGCGGTGCGTTTTTGTCGAAGCGGGCAGGCGGATTTACCTGCCGATAGCGCATGGTGAGGGTAAGATTGTGACCAAAGACGAGGCGACGCTGGAAAGGCTGAAATCCGAAGGGCACGTTGCGTTCAAATACGTCGACGAGAACGGGCAAGAGGGGGAGTTTCCTGTTAATCCAAACGGATCGATGGGGGCGATTGCAGGGCTGACGGATACAACGGGGCGGGTGATGGGTTTGATGCCTCACCCTGAACGGTTCATCAGGCCGACGCAGCATCCTCGCTGGACACGGGAGCAGAACGTAGACAGCGACGGGATGACGATCTTCAATAACGCAGTAGAGTACGTGCGTACGAATCTATAGGCTGGAGTTTTTGGGTTACTGCGTGGTTCCAGTAGCGGGGAGTTTTTTTAGAGGGGTTGTGTAGAGGAAAATGGAGTGCTCTGTTTTATCTTCCCTGGAGGTCAGGTGGACGGTTGCATCGGGTTTGATACCTGGGATGGCGAAGTTGTGGGCGACGATGCGGGAGCCAGGCTTGAGTTGTGCGAACTGGGGGATTAGCTTTTCGTTCATCGTTGGCAACAGGTAGATCGCGACGACGCTGATTGGACTGAGATCGACGGTGTAAATATCTTTCTGCTGGATGGTTACGAGGTGCGAAACGTTATTTGTGCGGGCGCCCTGGATGGCCTCACGCACCTTGGCGGGGTCGATATCATAGCCGAAGGTTCGGCAGCCATATTTCATCGCAGCTGCGATGGGGATTCTGCCGTCTCCACAGCCCAAATCGCAGAGGATATCGTCTTTCGTTACGTGGGCTACTTCCAGCATTTTGGTTACCACGTCGGCAGGTGTTGCTACGAAGACAACATCGACTGTGTGGTACTCTTTGCCTTCGATAGTTACCTTGGCTGTTTCAGGCAGGGCCAACAGTCCTTTGTGTCTTGCGGAGATGCCAATTTTGCGATGGTCGGGGGTTTCGGCGTGCAGCCATATTCCGACATCGTAGGGTATGGTTGTGCCTGGTTCGGCGTCCAGGCCTCGGAGCAGGCGGTCGTAGAAGACTTTGTCGGGCAGAGAGATGACTTTTGTGGTTTTGGGTGGAATTGTGACGTTTTCGAGGGGGGGGGCGGCGGTGAGGAATGTGCTGGCGCCGCTGTTGAGACTGTAGCGGAGGTGAAGCAGCGAGAGAGCCGTGGAGTAGGGATTGTCCAATTCGACCTCGAAGATCAGAGTCGCGTAATCGATTTTCGGATCGACTACCTTGAGGGATACTATACGCGTGCCCGTCTTGGTGTCGAATTTAGCGGCTGGTTCTGTTTCGCATCCTGCGAGGAGAACGGCCGTCAGTACGAGAGCCGAAATGGCGATTCGGATAGCGGTCATAGCATAATCTCCATAAGCATTATGACAACACGTACCAGTGTATTCGAGAGGCGATTCTACACCGACATAGGTGCCGGGTCAACAGCGGGATAGCTTGTTATGTGCAGGGCATCGATATTATTGGGATGCAAAATACTGGGATTGACGGTGGGGTATCAGTATAATCTTCGGCATGAAAAACGCGGCTTTGAGCGACATATTCGAAGAGATGGCTGATATCATGGAGATATTGGGCCAGGATAGGTTCAGGATCAACAGCTATCGTAAGGTTGCACGTGTCATTGCAGAGACGCCTATCGATCTTGAGGTTCTGATGGCGACGGGGCAGTTGGCGGAGCTTCCTGGCGTGGGCAAATCGAGCCAGGCTAAAATCGGAGAGTTTATCAAGACAGGTTCGGTCAGCGCTTATCAGGAGCTGCTCAAGAAAATACCTGCCGATTTGCCTGACCTGCTGAGCATACAAGGGATGGGGCCCAAGGGTGTTAAGGCTGTGTATGAGGGATTGGGGGTAAAAAGCATAGGCGACCTGAAGGATGCTATTGAGGATGGCTCTCTCGCGAAGCTGCCTGGATTTGGTGACAAAAAGGCTGCGGCAATTGCCAGGGGAATTGAGTTTTTAGAAAGAAGCGTCGGGCGGATTCGACTGGATCAGGCAATGGACGCCGCAAATGTAGTGACTGCTTTGCTCGGGAGTATTAGTGGCGTTAAGAAGGTTTTGCCCGCCGGGTCACTACGTCGTCGGGCAGAGACTATTGGAGACGTGGATATTCTGGTCGGAGTTGGGAAGAAAACTAAAAATACTGAAACGATCGTAGAGAGTTTTACCAAGGCGCCGTTCGTGCGTGAGGTTCTTGTTTCCGGGCCGACCAAAGGCTCTGCAATTGTGGACTCAATAGGCTGCGGCGTGCAGGTTGATGTTCGCGTGGTTCCGTTGGAGAGTTTCGGAGCCGCGGCGCAATATTTTACTGGTTCGAAACAGCACAACGTAAGGCTGCGAGAGATAGCGATAAAGGCCGGGCTAAAGCTGAACGAATACGGCCTCTTCAATGGCGAGAAAATGGTCGCAGGAGCGGAGGAGCGGGCTATTTACGAAAAGCTGAGCCTTGACTATATCGAGCCATTATTGCGCGAGGATCGTGGCGAGATCGAGGCCTCGCGAGAGCATCGGTTGCCTGAGCTGGTTCAATGCGGTGACATCCAGGGTGATTTGCACATGCACACTGTTGCATCCGACGGTATGTGTGACATTAAGGGATTGGCCAATGCAGCCAGGGAATTGGGATATGAGTATATCTGTATAAGTGACCACTCGAAGTCGTCTGTGATAGCGAACGGATTGACAGCGCAGCAGTTGAAGAAACAGATTAAGGAAATACGTGGGCTAAACGAAGAATTGGAAGGGTTTACTATTCTGGCGGGTAGTGAAGTTGATATTCTGGCCGATGGGTCGCTGGATTTCGATCATGGACTCTTGGCTGAGTTGGATTTTGTGGTCGCTTCGATACACTCAGGCATGGGAGGGCCAGGCGAAAAAGCGACAATGCGAACTTTGAAGGCGATTGATAATCCATACGTAAACTGCATTGCGCACCCGACTGGCAGGCTCTTGGGCCAGCGTGAGGCGATGGATTTGGACATTGCGAAGGTTATCGAGCATGCCTCCCAGACGCATACGGCCCTGGAGACCAACGCAAATCCCTGGCGGCTCGATTTGAAGGATACGCACATCAGGATGGCTGTCGAAGTTGGGGTAAAGCTGTGCATAGGAACAGACGCCCATAGCGCCGAGGGGCTCGGTTTGATGGATTTTGGAATCGCCACAGCGGGCCGAGGATGGGCGACTAAAGACGATATTCTCAACACACGTGCATTAAAGGGTATCAAAGAGTGGGTTCAAAGCAAGAGACCATAGCGTAAGAGCAATAAGCATACTGTTTGTGTATTTGTGCTACGTGCGTGAAAAAGCTTGCGAGATTGCAGGCTGGACGTTAGAGTCTTGTGACGCACAGAGGCTGAGCCGGCGCTTTGTGCTGTGTGAAAATGTGGTTTCGGCGTTTTGTGGATGGAATAGATACAGGAGTCGAACGGGCAGATGGAAACTCAGCTTCACTACAGAAATCTCGGGAATCTGTTCGTTGAATCTGTCAACCGAGCCGGTCTGGCTGATAAGGTTCTGCTCGATGTCATCAGAACCCACCGATGCGAGAGCCTGACGTTTGGGCAGTTGGATGAGAGAGCCAGACGCTTTGCATTGTGGCTGGTTGAATCCGCAGAGATAGGCGTTGGCGACAAAGTGGCGCTGCTCAGTAAGAATCGTGTTGACTGGGATGTGGCCTTTTGGGGAATTATTCTGGCCGGTGCAATACCTGTGTTGATCGATCCGGAACGGCTTGTCGCGGGGGTGGTCGAACACATAGAACACACCGATAGTCGTATAGTTGTAATGGCGGATGATTATCGTGATGAGAAATCGCGCGAGGATGTGCGGAAATTTGCCTGTGAGCGAGGGCTTGGTTTTTTAGAGATGGTGGAGACTCCTTTTTGTGATTCGCTGGGGCTCGTGGACGATGTTCTTGGCACCATTCGGGATGCGGCACAATTAGAGGGTGTTGCCGGGCGGATTGGATTGGATGATATTGCGGTGATTCTGTGTACTTCCGGAACGACGGGCGATCCGCGTGAGGTGGAGCTTACGCATAGAAATCTTCTTGCCAATATTCAAGGCACGGTTGATAAGGTAGAGATCAGCGAGAAGGACAGAGTCGGGCATATCCTGCCTCCTCATCATTCCTTCGGCATGACTGTGGGCAAGATTCTGCCTGTATGTGTCGGGGCGTACAGCCTGTATACGAACCAGTATCGACAGGTCGCAGAGCTTATCAGGGACAAGGGAATCACCATCTTCATTGCTGTGCCTGCATTGTACTCTGTTCTGGCCAAGGCCATGGAGGATGGTATTGAAAAGGAGAAAAGTCATAAACGGCGTGTGAGGCTGTTCGACAAGCATGCGCCAAAACTTGTAGGCAGGGCGATTGTTAAGAAATTAGGGTGGAAGAAGCTGAGGTTCTGTCTTTCTGGCTCAGCTGCTATGCCGACCTGGGTGCTCGATGCCTTCTGGAAGCGGGGCCTTCTATTGTACGAGGGCTATGGAACAACTGAAAATTCGCCCGTCTATGGTTTCAACGACAAACGCAGCAAGCTTGGATCGGTGGGCAAGCCTATTAATACTTTGAGCGTCAAGATTGTCGACGACGAGTTGAGAGAGCTGCCTGCATTTGAGAAGGGGCAGATCGCTCTGGGCGGGCCCTGTATTATGGAAGGGTATTACAAGAATCCAAGGGCGACGAAGGCAGCGGTGTGGACGGATAATGAGGGCGTGCGCTGGCTGCAGACGGGGGATCTGGGATATCTTGACGATGAGGGGAACCTGTTTATCACTGGGCGCAAGAAGTACTTGATTGTGCTGCCGGGCGGTAAGAACGTGAATCCTGAATTAGTGGAGGCTGCGCTTTTGGAGTCGCGTTTTGTGGCTGAGGTTTTGGTTGTTCCACACGGTCAGGAGAGCAAGGAGGAAGCGGTCAAGGCGATTGTTCGGCCTGCGATGGATACTATCAGGAACCATGCGGAATTCTCCAGCGAGGATCTGGCGGGCCAGCCTCACGTGTTGAAAAAAATAGTGTGGCAGAGCATTCATGAGTGCCAGCAGAAGAGTTGCCGGCTGTCATCTTATGAGAAGATTTCGTCACGTCACCTCGAGATTCGAATCGAGGAGTTCGAGAAGACATCGACGGGCAAAATCAAGCGGGATTTGTATATGAACACGTGAGGGGAGATCACTGCTGTTTGAGGGCCTTATCACGATTTATCAAAAGGAGAATACATAATGTCTGACGACCAGAGAGTACGTAGTAATTCAGAGTCGCAGCAATTGAATCGTCGCGATTTTGTAAAAGGGGCCGGGGCGGCGGCGCTGGCTTTTAGTGTGGTCAAGCCCGAACTTGTTCGCGGGTATGCCGCAAATTCGAAAGTGAAGCTTGGAGTGATCGGATGCGGCGGTCGTGGGACTTGGATTGGCAAGCTCTTCAAATCACACGGTGGGTACGACGTAATGGCGTGCGCCGATTATTTTCAGGATCGCGCCGATAGTTTCGGTGGTCAGGTCGGGGTCAGCGAGCGCAACCGCTTCACGGGATTGAAGGGCTATATGAAGCTTATCGAGAGAGTGGATGCAGTAGCGGTCGAGAGCCCGCCTTATTTTCACCCTGAGCAGGCGGCCGCGTCAGTCGATGCAGGCAAGCATACGTATGTAGCCAAGCCGATAGCAGTGGATGTGCCCGGATGTCACAGTATCGGTGACAGCGGCAAAAAGGCTTCAGGCAAGAAGCTGTGCTTCCTGATCGACTTCCAAACGAGGGCGGACCAGTACTACATGGAGGCGTTGAAACGCACACATGGTGGGGCATTAGGGGAGATAGTCTTCGGCGAGGCGATTTATCATGCTGGCGATCCGTTCGGGCGTATGTACGACTCGTGGCGGAACGACCCGGATGGCGCTGAGAATCGGTTGCGGTCTTGGGGGCTGGACAGGGTGCTGTCAGGCGACATCATCACCGAGCAGAATATTCATACACTGGATGTGATGAACTGGATCATGAAAGAGGCGCCGGTGTCAGCGGTTGGGACCGGCGGGCGAAAGTTCCGGCCGGTGGGGACATGCTTCGATCACTTCGCATTGCTTTTCGAGTATCCAGGCAAAGTGGGTATTACGTTTAGTTCGAGGCAGTCCAACGGATACGGGACCCAGCCAGAGGGTATCCGCAATAGGATGTTCGGAACCAAAGGTGTGCTCGAGACGGAGTACGGCGGTCAGGTCCTCATTCGAGGCGACAATTTCTATCGTGGCGGCAAGAGTCCTGGAATCTATCAGGAAGGGGCAGTGACCAATATTGCAACTTTCCATAAGAGCATCGTCGAAGGCGTCTACGATAATCCGACGGTTGAAACGAGCGTTCGGAGCAATCTGATTACGATTCTCGGTCGAACCGCCGCTTATACAGGCCAAAAGGTTATGTGGGCCGAACTGGTCAAAAGCCAGGAGAAGCTCGACGCAAACCTGAAAGGCTTGAAGAGCTAAAATTAAGGGCATACTAAAAAGCAATTTATTTCAAGCTATAAGTAAATACAGTGACCGTGCTCTGCGCTATACATGACATGCCGTAATCCTTATGGTATGTGTATCGAGTGTGGTTGATGTCCTAATAGATTTCGGGAGGTTTTTCTATGAGAATATCTCGGATGAATCGACGAGAAGCGTTAATCGGTGGGCTTGGGGTGTTGGCAGGCGTAACTTTAGCAGGTTCTTGCCGATCAGGTGCTAAGAAAGAGTCAACGAAAAGGGCCGAAGGATTCAAGCTTGGCGTTTGCGACTGGACGATAGGCAAGCGAACCGATGTCGGCTCGTTGGAGATGGCCAAACGAATCGGCCTCGATGGCGTCCAAGTCGATTTTGGCAGTGGGGAAAAAGATTTACCTTTATTCGACCCCGAGTTGCAAAAGCGATTCCTTGAAGAAGCAAAGAAGCAGGAAATGGAAATCGCCTCGCTGGCGATGGGAACGCTGAACGACGTAGCGTACAAGAGCGATCCGAGGGCCGAGCTGTGGGTTAACAAGGCGATTGATGTCAGCAAGGCAATGGGCACGAACATCATTCTATTAGCTTTCTTTGGTAATGGAGATATGAAGAACGACAAAGCAGGTTTCGATGCTGTTGTGCAGCGTTTGAAGAAAGTTGCGCCGAAGGCGGAGGATGCAGAGGTATATCTTGGCATTGAATCGTGGCTCAACGCTGAAGAGCATATGGAGATAGTCGACAGAGTCGGATCGCCTGCTATCAAGATTTACTACGACGTGGCTAATTCGCACAAGATGGGCTACGACATTTACAGCGAAATCAGGCAGTTAGGCAAGCACATCTGCGAGTTTCACGCCAAGGATTACGACAATCTTTATGGGATGGGCTCGATTGCATTCAAGGAAGTTCGCAAAGCGATGGACGATATTGCCTATCGCGGCTGGTTTGTAATGGAGGGCACAAAGATGCCGCTGGGGCTCGAGGAGAGTTGCAAGTACGATGCAAAGTATCTACGGATGATCTTTCCCAAGACGGTTTTAATGTGAGGGTGTAGCAGAGAAGGCAAAGAAAGGGGCAGGCTATGAAGTTGCGTAACAGGCTGGTTGTGGCGTTTGTAATAGTATTGTGGGTTGGGCTGGCGACTTTTGCCACACCGCTCGATGATTACGTGAACAAATCTGATCCGAGCTACAAGTTCAGCCTGACCAAGACGATTGACGGGCCGGGTTTCAAAGCGTACGTGATCGATATGATTTCGCAGACATGGCGGAGCGAAGACGAGGTTGACAGAAACCAATGGCAGCACTGGCTGACGGTGATTGTGCCTGAGGACGCGAAGGCCGATACGGCGCTGCTGTGGATTAACGGGGGCGGCAACGGCAGATCCGCTCCGAGCAATGCCGACGGGATGTTGGCGGCGCTGGCGATGGGGAGCAACTCAGTTGTGGCGGATTTGAGGACTGTGCCCAATCAGCCTTTAACATTCCCGGATGGGGGCGGCCCAAGGCATGAGGATGGCATTATCTCGTATACGTTCGCCAAATACGTACAGACGAAGGATGCGACCTGGCCTTTGCTGCTGCCGATGGTCAAAAGTGCCGTTCGGGCGATGGATACGATTCAGAGCGAGGTGCCCAAGGCGACCGATGGCAAGCTCAAGATCGAGAAATTCGTGGTGGCGGGTGGCTCGAAACGCGGCTGGACGACGTGGCTGACGGCTGCTGTGGACAAGCGCGTCTGTGCGATTGCGCCGGCGGTCATTGATGTGCTCAATATGGACGAGCAGATGCGTCACCATTTCGCCGCATACGGATTTTATTCGTCTGCAATCGGGGACTATGAGGAGATGGACGTTTTCTCGAAGCTCGATACGCCTGAGGGCCAGGAGCTGATCAGCTTTGTCGATCCCTATGAGTATCGAGACAGGTATACTATCCCGAAGTTTTTGGTCAATTCGAGCGGGGACCAGTTCTTTCTGCCCGATTCAGCGCAGTTCTATTGGCGCGATCTGCCTGAAGAAAAGTACATTCGATATTGTCCCAATACAGACCATGGCCTGGGAGGCTCCGATGCCGATAAAAGCCTGCTCGCGTTTTACAAGTCTATCCTGGAGGGATCTGAGAGGCCGAAGTTCAGTTGGCGAGTGCGAGATAATAGGATAGCCGTTCGAACTCAGACCAAACCAATGGCGGTCAAGCTATGGCAGGCCACGAATCCCAAAGCCAGAGACTTCAGACTCGAAACCATTGGCAAAGCCTGGAAAAGCACCGATTTGGAAGAACGCAGAGAGGGCAGGTACGTGGCCCGCGTGAAAAAGCCCGAAGAGGGCTACACGGCGTTCTTTGTCGAGCTAACGTTCGATAGCGGCTTTGTAGTCCCATACAAATTCACAACGCAGGTAAAAGTCGTACCTGATGTATTGCCCTATGCAGACAAGCTGAAACAGAACTGATAGTGCGGAAACCTTGCGCATAAGGTTTCCTGGTCCTGTTCTATTTTTTTACTGAATTACTGTTTTTCGGCGAGGGCTATTGTTGTTTCTTGTATGTGAAAGTAGCCACTCCAGGTTTCTCTGCAATAGTGATATGTAGGCCATCATTTAGCAATTCGCGACCGTTGCAGCGCTGATTGGCTCCGGCGTCGAGGTTCGTTATAAGATAATCGGCTTTGGGATCGAGGCCTTGAAGTTTAACGCGTGCTGATTCATAAAAGCTCTCATGCCTGCGAAATACCTGCACCATTCCCTCGCCCACCTCAGGCCGGTCGAACTGCCAGGCCATCCATACTGTGTTATCTCTTGTCCAGGATGTAAGCGGATAAAAATCGCCGTAATAGTTGGCCGAGATTTGACGCCATTGAGCGATTAAACGACGAATGGCGTCGTAATCGAGATCCTTGAGTCGAATATCGATAGCACAGCCCGTACTTTGGCCCGCGTTGCTCCAGAAAGCATAAGGCTCGACAGGCGTATGCCCGCTGCCGTAATAAGAGGCGTTGCGCGTAAAGACCGTTCCTGTTCCATGATAGGGTAGCCACATTGAAAGCCCATACATCATACATTGATGGCCCGTAGCTTCGAAGGCATAGTCGCTGCGCCATAACGGTGCTGCGCGGCGCATCGTCTCAAGATCGTTTCTCCTACCGCCGCTGGCGCATGAATCAATGAGCATGTTGGGGTGTCGTTTAAGTAATTCGTCCCAGTAAGCGAGATATCCGGTGATGTGCCTGATTTCAGTAATACCCTGTCGGTCGGGCGCATCGTTCTTGCGCCAGTAGCCCAACGGGTCCATGTTGAAGTCTTGGCGATAAAGGTCTATTCCCTGCTCCTTGAGAAGCTTGTCGATATGCTCAGTCAGCCATTTGCGTGCTTCATCATCTCCAAGATTGAGCAGACCTCCACCCGCGCCTCCGAGCACCCATTCAGGATGGTTCTTAGTCAGCCACGTGCCGCCAGTCACTCGCTCAGGCTCGAACCATAGCAATACCTTCAAGCCTTTCTCATGCGCATGATCCGAAACCGCCAGCAATCCGTTCGGAAAACGGGCCTTATCGACCTCCCACGTCCCCACGCGCGGCCAGCCCCCGCCATGATGGTCATACCAGCCCGCATCCATCCACCAGTAGTCAAGCTTGATGTTCTCCTCAAGGTAGCGGTCGATGAACATAATCTGGTTCTTCTCGTTCGCATTTATCATCTCGTCGTATTGACGCGAGCTTGAGGCAAGCAGTTGCGGCTGTGGCAGCCTGCCACCTGGCATGGGCATCGAATGCGCCATCATCCATCGCCGCCAGATATTCTGCGCGCGGATCCAGTCGCCTTTCCAGAACTGCAGTACGATTAAGGGGCTGCGCACCTCCTCGCCGCTGTGCAGCTTGAAATGCGTCAGCTCCTGACCGGCGTTAAGGCTCAGTCCTTGCGCGTTGTCGCGGACGAAGTTCGCCGCCCACTGGCCGGGCCAGCCAACCGCTACAATCAATCCTTCGCCCAACCATTCAAGATTGAAATATGACCAGTCTGCATTTGTCGGACGTCCACCCGAGCCTCCCAGACGCTTTGTGGTCTTCGGTTTTAACAAAGTCTCCAGCGGTCCGTAATCGTTGCTTTTGGCAGGAGAGCCAATGTTGTGGTGCAGCAGGAACTCGCCCTCGCCGCGTCGACTCAACTCGATATCGAGCGCCTGAATCTTCTCGATGATCGGAGTTTCAGTCAAACCGGTATTCTTGAAGTAGAGCGTCCACTCCATTGTTGGGAAATCATGATATTCGATGGCAACGCAACGTACCTGCAATCCATTCGCCGGATCGCTATAGAGAAGCGTGTGTTCCGTGCGCTGCTTGTCTATTTTCCGAGCGTCCTGTTTAACCTGCCAATTCTTGAGCAACTCGGTTGAAGGTTTGCCTCCATATGTAAACGAAAAGGGCGGTTTGTCTACAGATATCGCCTTCACTGCAGCTTCTCCCGTAGGCAGATCCTGTAGTCTCAAAGTGCTCCCGTCCTGCATCTTGATTATCGACTCCGCCCACAGCGCCTGGTCCCAGCCGCGACCGTCGCCGCCATCCTTGACGCGTATCTCGAACTGATCGGCCCCGTTCAAAGGCACATCGACCGAACGTGCTGCATCCTTCAACCTCAAAACAGGCGAAGCGAAGACCTCTTTGCCACCCACAAGCACGTGGAACGTCACAGAACCATTGCCTCGCTGGGTGTCATCATTATTTTCCAGCCCGACATCTGCGACAAACTGCTCGCCTGGCCCGCCCAGTGTCACCAATAGGTGCTTTGTGGAATTAAACGCTATACCGTGCGTATAGGTCTTGTCACCGATTTTGTATGGCGTGCCACGCCACGACCGTCCGCGTGACATACCATCGGATACGTCCTGGTGCAGTATCTTCAGTTGCGGGCCGGACACCTGTTGCGTCCTGCCAAACAGAGGGCCGGCCCAGCGGTCGCGAAGATTGAACTCGTCGGTTTGCGGTGTCACCGCCTGCGCCATCCCGGTTACAAAAAAACCAGCCGCCACAATCAGACATCTCAAACAAAGTCTTTCTTTCACCGGTTTACATCTCCTTTCGTTCTCAGGATGGAAGTTATGCCAGTCAGTAGTCTATGTTATCGTTTCTATTGCGACTACTGAGCAAGCAAAACCTTCGTAGTATATTCGCAATTGATTACTTTCTCCACCAAATCCAGCGGTAGATAGTAATAGTGATTCGATGCTTCGAATCCTATACGCGAATCCAGCCTGCTCAACTCGAAAAGTTGCTTTGCATTCTCTATTTCTTTGGCGGTGATTGCTTTGATTACGCTAATCTTGGCTTCACGGTCAGATTCGTTCAGCGATCCCGATAGCAGCGCATCGCGAGCCAGTATAAAACGTATTTGATTGGCGACGCTGTCGAAGTGCAGACACGCCGCCCGGGCGATGATGAAGTCATTTCGAACATTCGTGAGTTGAGCAGGAGTAGTTGCTCTGGTTAGTGCTTTTTCACATTCGGAGAGTCCATCTCGCCAGCCGGCGGTTACTTTTTCGAATTGTTGGGCGAGAACTTCAGCGGGATATATGCCTCGCCAGCCCTTCAAATCGTCGTAGGGGAAGCCGACCATTGTCGAGGCGTATCCTGTCGGCTCGGCGCACAGAAGGTTTGCCGGGCCGTATTGCGTAGGACCTCTATAGAGATAGCCGCCATCGAAAGGGTACTCTGCAAACGCGGTGCTGAACTTAGACCAGGCCTTGAGCATGTCACTGGCTGCTTCCACGCCGTAGCGGTTCATGGCCACTGTCGTTAAAGCCTGCTGCATTGTGGGAGTGGGTTGTTTTTGGAACTCTCTAACAAGCTCCAGGTTGGGTGATGGATATCCTCCCACGGTCCAGCTAAGCATTAGGCCATCGACATCGGATTTGCCCAAATTGTCACAATGTTGTGCGATCAGGTTCATCACAGGCAGATACGGTACGGCAGACAATTCCCACGAGCAATTAACCTGAACCTTGGCAATTGTCTTGAGTCCCCGTTTTTTGGCCAGAGCCCAGTGCTTCGTGGCGCGAGGCCCCGGTCCAACTGTAGAGATCGAGTATTCTCCGATAGCGCCGGGAATGCCGCCTCGGGCGATTGGCTTGCTCCATTCACTCACGCTCATCAGATATACGTTGTCAGGCAGCGCCTCAATTATTTTTTCGGCCCAATTTGGATTGCCCCATCCTGAGGCGGTGCCGTCGGGCCAGCCCCAGTCCCAGACAATAACCTTCGCATTGGGATCGCCCGCCCAGACTCCCGCCGCTATAGCACCATTAATTTCGGCAATTACCTCCGGCCCCGAACGCTTCGAGCACCGCGGGCACCCTGCCGCATTACGCCTGTGGCTGTAGCAGTTCGTCAGATTTTCCGAGCCTGTAATCGTAAACACCCCGCCAAGACCCGGCACATGTTCGAATACGTACTTAAGCGAATCCGTGACCCACTTCCGAACTTCTGGCGCCGACGTGCATAGTGCAAAATGGTCGCCCTCCTGAACGCCTTTCAAATTCTCTCTGCCATCAAAGAAGGATGCCGGCATTGCGCGAGGCTCGTTCATATAAAGATAGATATTAATGCCGTATCTCTTGGCATGATCGACCATCTTCGCAAGATTGGCCAATCGCACCTCGTGTCCCGCTCCGAACTTGGGAAAAACCGAACTCGGCGCCAACTGGCGAAGAACCACGTGCAGCCAGACGCCGTTGACACCGCAGTCGCAGAGCCGTTGTAGTAAAGCTTCGGGATAGGGATCGAGTTCAGGATTGAGCAGGGGATCACCAAAGACGCCGAAATAAGAGTACAGGAATCTTATGGGCTCCTGGCTCTTGTTTTCAGGGATTTTTGGCTGCTTTAGTTTGTGTGATAAAGATATGTCTCGGATGAAATCGAATCTTGGGACTGCGGGTGTGTCGAATCGCCTGGCGAAGTGTGATGAAACGGTCGCCTTTATCTCTGCGCATCGTTTGGTCACTGCCTCATCAGGTTCCGCGTAATGCAGCACCGAACACTTCGGCTTCAAAGATCCCAGCTTGATCCAGAGGAAGTCATCTTCCCTGAGTGTAAAAGCGAGTTTTTCTGCATCCCAGTCGAGCAGTTTTAGGAGTTGCTCATAGGGCAGGATGTGCCAGTTATGTCTGATGATGGAGATGTAGCCGCGTTGTTGATATTCAGGCGGTGGTGGTACATGCGTGGGCAGGCCCATTGAATCGCCGATTTTGCGAACGTTCTCAGGCGTTGTTTCCAGCACTTCAGCCATACGTTCCAGCGACGCCATCTCCCAGTTGCGCCAGACAAAAGTATGCAAGCGAGTTGGAAAGTGTTCGAAATTTATTGCAGGCGGAGCACTGCCTGTGGGCAGGACATCAGCCTGAGCCGAGTCGATGTGAATCAGGCAGACGGTGCATGCGAGAAAGGACAGTAAGTATTTCCTGCTCATATTCAATACCTCCTGAATGTATCAGATTGACCGGGTACACAGCACATCATATAACTACGCAGAGAATCTGCAAGAGTATGTCATGCTGACGTTCTTGGCTGAGATTACGTCGGTGACTTGGTTGTTATGTAATGCCTGGTCATATGTCGGCGTTATTGGTCTTTGGCAAATTTCGGTACCAGAAGATGTACATCCCGGCCAGGCAGACCAGTAAGACAGCGAAGGTGATTTTCGCGGCTTTGTAGGAATGTATGACTAACTGCATGGGCAGCAGGAACAAGGTGACCTGCCAGACCATATTGAAGGGCAGGGCGATTAGGTCGTTGCGGTGTTCTTTTATAACAGAAGCTCGCAGACCGGGTTCGAGCTTTTCGCGCAGGGGCTTCCAGAAGCCAAAGGGGCGGGTGGTTCTGTAGAAATGCTCGACGATTTTCGGATCGGTTGGTTTGGTCAGGTATGTACCTGCGATCGAGCCGATTAGGCCGATGCCGAAGGTGATGCAGAACTGCCAGCGGTCGTCATTGAGGATGTTCCAGAACGGGGACATGTCGATCAGGTATGGCTTGACCATGCGCATTACGACAGCTCCGATGACGCCGACGGTCATGCCGATTGCGAAGCCGCCTCCGTTGAAGCGCCACCAGAAAAAGCGGAGGACCAGTGGGACGAGCATGCCACCGCCCAGGCCCATTATGATCCAGCCCCAGATGTCGTTGACGCTTCTGACGAAGTAGCCCATGATGAATCCGATGACGACCATGAATACGCCGAAGGCCCAGCTTGTGTAGATCAGCTCTTTGGTCGAGGCGGCCGGGCGGATGTAACGCTGGTAGATGTCACGGGTGAAGTAGCCGATGCCGCGGTTGACCGTGGAGTCGAAGGTGGACATGGAAGCGGCGATGAGGGCTATGAGGATAAGTCCTCGCAGGCCCTTGGGCACGACAAAAAGGATGACCGCGGGCAGTATTCTTTCAGGATCGACGCCTCCTTCGAAGCCAACCATGTTAAGACTGTTAGCCCAGTCAGCTCCGAGAGTGTTTTTGAGACCTTCGACGAGGTTGGGAAAATCGGCGGAGTGGAGACGGATGTTGGCGATGGTCTCGGCCCACTGGGCCTTGGCTATATCCGGGAACTGCTGCTTGATAAGCGTGGCGGCTTGTTCGAGAACGGACTGGTCGGGGAACATATCGTTAACGAGGAAGAGGCCGAGGATGGCGAATCCCATCATCATGGGCCAGCGGAACATGACCAGCCAGGTCCAAAGGAATGTGAGCTTGCCGCATTCGCGGTCGTTGCGGGCGCCGAAGTACTTGGGATCATCGGCGTCGCCGGTCCCTCCTACGACCATCCGGAACAGATAGAACATGGCGAACATGGTAAGGTTCTGGAAAGCTTCGTACTCAGCACCCTTAGGCATTGTGGTGCGCCAGCTAAGACGGGAGCTGAGCCATTCGGTGCTGCCTGTAACGGTTTGTGCGAGGGTGGCGATAGCATCGGCGCTTTCGACGCGTCGAAATGCTGTAATGGAGATACCGAGGATGCCGATGAATATTATACCGGCCTGGAACATATCCGTGAAAACAACTCCGTAGAAGCCTGAGACCATTGTGTATACTGTAGCGACACCGATCATAATCAGCGAGCATGTTAGCGGCTGGAAGGGCAGGAACATCGAAAGAAATAGGCCCACAGCCTTAACCATATAAGCGAGCATGCCAATCGTAAATACGACACGCGCCACAGCACAGGCAATTCTTGCGAATTGGCCCCCGAAATCGTCTCCGAAGCGATATGACATCCATTCAGCCCCCGTCATACACCCCGATCGACGATGCCATTTGCCCGCCCAAAGCAGGAATATCGGCAATACGAGAACGGCGCCTCCTCGGAATTCGACGAATAGACCGCGAGGGCCGATCATGTACAGGAAAGAGATGATGAGCATGGTGCCTGCGATGTCGAGAAAATGCGCCATACCTGAGATTCCAAGGGCCCACCATGGAAGATGCCGGCCGCCAAGGAAGTAGTCTTCAAGGCTGGCCGAAGCCCTCTTTCTGAGATAGAGGCCAAGGCATACGAGGAATGAGAAGTAGAAACAGATGACGAGATAGTCGATTAGATTCAGATTAGCCACAAGCGTCTCCGTTCAATCAACAGCATTTTAGTGATCGGATGTCACGCATAGTTCACATATCCTGAGTGTAGCGAATAAGTTGCAGAAGTATAACGGAAAGACCGGACTATTGAAACCGACAATTGGACGTTTGATTATGGAGGGATTCGAGCTGGCGTCCAACTGCAGCATCGTTGGGATTGAGTATCTATATAAGCAAAGGAATTGAAATTATACCAAAAGAGTGAGGGCTTCCTGACAAAATGAAAGGAAGCCCTCACGAACTCGTCCTTGAGCTCAACCTCTATTATTGAGAATTTAATTGATTTATCAATTGTGGAGACTACTGAATTACCGGTGGTTTTGAGATTTTTTTTCAAGTTGCTTCCCAAAAGGAGCAGACAATCAACATTCCTCATCTCACAATACATTTCCTTGGGCACGTAAGTCGTTTATGAGAAACGAATGCAGGGCCTCTTCGCAGTAGTTTCGTAACAACCTATCTGTGAGATTCGACGTACCTATTTCAGCATCCGATATGGGCTCGATAGTGGTATTCGCTGATATATGCCCGGTTTGGTGGTTGCCTTTCGAATGAGCGGTCTCGTTATTCTTCAAATCCGTACTTGAGGTGTTGTGTGGGCCTTTAACCGTGTTGTGTTAGGTTTTAGGGTTTGAGGAAAAGTTTTTCTGGCTGGTTTGATAATCCTATTGGAATAGACATTGTTCTCCTGGCTATCCTGCAATGGCGGGGTTGCCTGGAAAATAGCTTGATTGGGACTGTACCTGTTCGATAGATTGAGGTACTGGATTCTGCCTTGGGCCTTGGGTTTAGGGCTCGGCAGCGAGGATGGGTAGTTGCCTGTTAAGGAGGACGCTGATGCCCGCCGTGACCATGAATGGGGTTTGTCTTACCGATAGATCACAAATCGCGAATTCCGCAGGATTGTACTGGAGGATTTATAGGGAACCGATCATTTTTGCAGGTCACATCGCGTGTGCTGGGACCAGCCGAGAAGGTGATCACAGGTTCAAGCGTGTGGATTCGCATCTTCCGGAGGTTGCCGTCTTTGGCCTGATATTCTTCTTCACCATGACAGGCGCACTCAATGCAGGGTGTTTGGAGGTGGATGATGGTTGGGCACATGCCTCTGTCAACAGAGCAGACGAAATCTGGGCTTCCGTTATAGCAGATGGCAACCTCGAAAAGCCGGATTACATGATGAGCGGCATGGCTTGTGACCAAGTGGACCCTTATGACGCATTAGGGCCGGGTCGTCTCTTCAGCGGAGAGAATACGGGAGATTACCTCAACAGGCACTGGTATTACTTTGCCGACCGTTGGCAATATTACTATCTGGACCGATGCCAGTATAACTTGTTAGGTGGATTCAGCTACATTTTAGGACATCCATGTTATCCGAAGTTGTTCGAAAGGGGGATGGACCAGGCAGTTGGCTTCGGAGGCGGCGTGCAAATGTTCTGGTTTGGGGTCTGTTCATACCTGCCTATCGAGGGGGGATTCGCACAGTCTTACTATGGGCTCGGCGACTATCGGCGGGGCGTTTGTATGCCATGGGTTGGCGGAGGTGTGATGTTTCCGAGTATGGGTCTGCGGTTCTTTCAGACAGCGGGAGACTACATAGACAGATGGCACTACAACTATATAGATAAGGGGCAGTATCACTATCTGGATGATAGGCAATATAAGCTTTTAGGGGGCCTTGGCTACATGTATGGACGTGCTTGTTGTGGCGGGCCCTACGATTACGGCCGATACATGTGGCGGCATGGATATATAGGTGCGGCGAATAATTGTTCTTCGATTCCCGAACCTGCTACAGTGACGTTGTTTGCATTGGCTTCTGTGGCTTTACTGAGGCTCAAGCGACGCATTCGTAGAATTTAGGTGGGTTTAACAGAGCGGGATTTTTCTGTGCGAAATTAGAGCGTAGGGGTGAAAATGCAAAGAGAACCTGCTTGGTAAAAGGCCATAGTAATGAAAATACTGTCCAAAACTTGAGAGGCGGTACTGGCGTTCTGACTCCGATACAACAGGTGTGGTAGCTACGGTGCGAAGAAGAAATCACTGTCGGATGCAGGCGTCTCGTAACCCTCGATTGTTGAGCTTTGGGACATTGTCTGGGTTGTGAATATGTCGTCTTTTTTGCTGCCGATGAAGCGCACTTTTGAGAACTGAGCGCTTCCATCACCGGAGAGAATATTCTGACCGTGGCCTCGATGATTCCTGCTGTTAGCTTTCATCAGATCGTCGCTGAGGCGTATGAACTGGCGAGATGATTTCGCATTTACGTCTTCGAATATCGGATTCGAGTCCGACAGCAGCGGTTCCGGACCCAACGGAGATATCTTGCCGGACTGCGTACAACGTATTCGAGGGCTGTATGTGACGTATCTCCTTGCAGGGAAATCGCAGTAGTTGCGTGCCTGGGCTGTGTTGATCTGAAGAGCACGACCGTCGCTCCTTCCGGGGCACACAAAATCGGTTGGTTTGGCATAATTCAGTTTGACCAACATCCACATGGGCCGAGTGCTGGAGAGGTTTTCTTCGCCCTGGTAGCCTACTTTATACCAGTACGTTCCAGGCTCGATTGACGCACAAGGCGCCTGTCCATCGTGATCGCTGATATAGCTGCTAAGGCCTGAGAATATGCTGCCCATCTGCTTCTGGCATTGTTGAACCCAGTATCTCTGACGGGCGATGCTTAACGAGGGGATCAGAACGCTGGCAACGAGCACGATAGCGGCTGCAATCGCAGCCATTTCGCCGAAGTTTCGCCATGAGCGAAGTTTTACTGTTTCTACAGTTCTGCTCTGTTCGCTTGCTAGGAGCCTTTCGAGGTGTCCGTGAGCCTCCTGGGCATGAGAGGTGAGTCTGCTGATTGTTCGTTCAGCCAAATCATCCGGGCAGGGTTCGGGCTCCAGCGAATCGAGGGGTGATAGGGTGCTTCGAAGTGTTCTGTATACTTGAGCAGCTTCTTTGTTGGTGGAGATCAGCGTTTCAGCGTGATCGATTCGGGTATCGCAAGTCAACCCGAGGGCGTGTTCGAACAACAAAGTTTTCTGCTCATTGGTAAGCGAACTCATACGGTCTCCTTGTCCCCATCCATGGCCTTCCAGTCCTTGGCAAATCGACCAACGGCTGTGTGTAACCTGCTTTTGATTGTACCTATCGGTATACTCAAAATCTCAGCCATTTGTTTGTAAGAAAATTTGTTAAAATAGGCTAAGATGAGGATTTCTCGTAAATTCTCCGGCATATCCGCTATAATCCTTTCGACGCGAGCGGCAGTTTCGGCTCTCTCGAGATTCTCGGACGGTGTAGTAGTGTGCGAGCCGAGAGTGTTGAGCACATCATCAAACGAGGAATCTTCGGAATCTGCGATAGTGCCGATTGGGATTGCGGCAGTCCGCTGCCATTTCCTGAGGGCGTCTTTGGCCTTATTTGCGGCTATTGTGAAGAGCCAGGGCCTTAGAGGCCGCGAGCTGTCAAAGCTCTGCCGGCTGGAGAAGAGTTGGAGGAAGGTGTCCTGGAATACGTCTTCAACGAGATCCTGACGATTGAGAAACTGCCTTAGAAATGCGTAAAGGCTGTTTCTATAGCGGTTTACAAGCTCGCGAAAGGCTGCTTCGTCCCCGACCATATATCGAGCCAACAGGTCAGCATCACTAAGTTCTTTCATACTAACTGCCATGTGTATTTGCTCAACAGGAACCAAGGGTACACTACAGCACTATAGTATAATTGAATCGAAACGCCGATTGCAAGGCATTTTGCAGGTTGTTGGGATAGAGGCGACGAGCGGTTAGCGGCTGTCTACGTATTTTTTTGTCGGATGTTAACTCAGCCGATCTTCTCTAATTCAATGGTCTGGAACATCGAGAGCCATTTCTTGCATGGGGAGAGCAGGTACTCAATGCCTCTTACAAGTCGATAACAGAAGCCCGGGAGCAGAGCGCGAATGGATAGTCCGCCGCTAATTAAGTAGCGAAGCGGCGTATGCAGGTCGGTCCTGACTATTTTGAGGAAGGGGAAGTCCGTTTCGAATCGTTGCCTGTCTCTGGTAAACATTATCCAGGGCAGGGCGCCATTGGCGTCTGAGAGTGGGCCGCCTTCCTGCGATTCCCACTGGGCCTGTGGATCGAAAAGCTCGTGGTGGAAGTTCTTATAGATAAATCTGGACCAGGGCGTGTTCGCGGGCTCGATCATGATAATTTTGCCTGTGTTTTTGAGGCATCTTGCAGCTTCTCTGAGAAAAAGCTGTGGTTCTTCCAAATGGTGCAGCACGTCCAGCATGAAGAACGCGTCCACGCTGCCATCGTCGAAAGGCATATCTGTTGCTGAAAATACCTTATCCACGTTTGGCAATTGAAGGACATCCGATGTAATTACGTTTGGTATGATTTCCTTGACAAATCCTCCTCCGCTGCCAATTTCGACCAAAGTTTTGCCTTCGAAGTCGCCTACAGTCTTTGCCCAGATATGGTAGAAATCCACATAGAGCTTTCTGAGCAATGGTTTACGCTGAATAATCTGGCCGTGGAGGATTGTAGTGGCCGGATCGTCAAGATCGGTAATATTTTTTGTCTCAGGCAGTCTCAGCCATTCGATTATTGACATGGTTTCACCAGAGGGCTGCACCCAAACCATTTTAGCTTTCTGAAGGCCAGCCAGCTCATTTTGAGCAGGAGCCAGCCGTGCCTGAAGCGACTGATATTGGTGTCGCCATAGGTTCTCGCTCGATAATTGACAGGTATTTCGGCGATCTTGAGATTCTGCTTTGTGGCGCCAAAGATGAGGTCGAAATCCCCAAACGGGTCCAGCTTGCCGAAATATTGGCGATTTGCGGCCAGTATTTCATAATCCTTCCTCGATATCATTTTCGTCCCGCAAAGCGTATCACGAAATGGCTGGCCAAGCAGATAGCTGAATAACATAGAGAAAAGTTTGTTCGCAATCAGGTTCAGCGAGCGCATCGCCTGCTTTTCCATGGGGTATACCAGTCGAGAGCCGTTTACGAACTCGCCCTTTCCTTCGCGCAGTGCGTTGAAGAATTTAGGCAGGTCTTCAGGATCTACCGTTAGATCTGCGTCTTGTATGACAAGAACATCTCCTTTTGCCGCCGCGAATCCTTTTCTAACTGCATCTCCCTTGCCAATCCCGTCTCCCTGGTGAATCAGACTTATCTTTCGATCGGAGTGTTTGCTTATCTGAGATTCAATCTCTTGGGCGGTTCCATCGGTGCTGTTGCCATCGACGAAGATTATTTCAGTCCACTTGCCCATCTGTGGCACCCGATCTATCGCAGCTTCGATATTTCCGCGCTCATTCCGGCAGGGCACCACCACCGAGACAGACAGGTCTTTTTCCTGCCGTGGGCAGGGTTTGGGCCTCGCTATGACGCAGTTAATCAGATTAAAGAGTCTGAATCCGGGCAGAGGGCTCAGGAAGAAGTTGAAAAAGCTTGTGAGTAAGGGAATGCGTTTGGGCAGCAGCAGGTGCGAGAACGTGCGAACGGTATCGAAATTGCTAAGATCGAGCAAGTCGCCGATGACTTTGGATGGAAGCCAGTTCTGATAGCCTGAAGGGCGTCGAATCCTAAGCAGCGAACCCAGTCTGAGGATGCCTTCCCAGAAGTAGTTGTAGTAGGTTATTATGATCCTTGTGTCTTTATGGGTCAGATGTTGGATGCGGCTTAGCACCTTTTGGACGTCGTGCCACTTACCGATTGAGTTGCAGATCAATATGTAGTCGAATTTCTCATCCAGGCTCAGGTTGTGGGGGTCCATCTGGTGGAATTGCAGATTTGGAAAACGCTCTCTGGCAAGGTTGATCGATTGTGCATCAGGATCTACCCCGACGCCATAAGAAGGTTCGACCGAAGCGAGAAGGTCCCCACATTCGCACCCGATATCCAGAACCCTGCTCCCTGGACGCACACAGAATTTGTATAGTTGAGTCCACTCTAAAAACGAGCCTTTACGCGGCTTGTCTGAAATCTTGTTGAGGAACAAGGCGACAGCGGCTTTTGTCTTGAACTCTCACTTTCCGAAGCTTGTTTCGGCTA
>CAZYMD010000026.1:0-33383 GCA_964649005.1 uncultured Pirellulales bacterium | reverse complement strand
TTTCCATCGCGTTTGATCAGGAAAGGCTCGGTTTGGATGTCGAGCAGCTTGTTCGTCTCGGTCAGCGGCCCGGATTGAATATTATCAGGGGTAATCAGCGAAAGGCAATCGTAGAGTATCCAACTGCCGCTGGAATTGTCTATCGTGATCGTATTCGTTCCCGCTTTTATCAAACGCGCTGGAAATTCTATTGCCGTCTGATACTCACGGCCCTTTTCGACCTCCCCGAAGGCAGAAGCATCACCGGCCCCATTGGGCAGCGTTTCCTTGAACAATGTGCCGTTGATCCTGATCTCTAATTGGGGCGGTCGCGAGCTGTGAGTATCCACGAAATCGAGGCTGAGCCTGCAAGAACCGTCTTCCGAGCCGGACTTTGCACCAAAAAGAATAGAAAATACATGGCTTTTATTACCCGCCCAGGCATCAGCAGGACCGGGGTGGATATAGGGCCAGTCCTCCTTCGGATTCGATTGACCAGCGATGAACAGGGCATCTCTTGGGAAGGAGGTAGAGTATTGGCCGCTCCGGTTGGGACCGAGCGCAAACTCCGCTGTGTTATTGTCGGACTGGCCAATCTGGAAAAGCACATGCTCGGCCCCCATCGCCATACACGTTGATAGAAGTGAGGTCAGCATCGCCCAGTAGACAAGTTTCGATCTATTCCTGCAATTCATGGCAGAAGGCTCCTATGAAAACAATATCTGTTTCGGCACGCGATAATCCGTCATATCCGTCGCCGTAGCGGCAGCATTGTAATATACCCGCTCACGCCCGACAACTGCCAGTCTTCCTGCGAAGAAGAATAACATACCTGAGAGTAATTGGATTTCTGTTTCCCAAACAACGCAAATCGTGTATAATCATTGAAATTTGAAGGAGACCGTATGAAGTCCGAAGGATCGCAATCTGAACGGCCAAAGGATCAGGCCACTATCGAGCATTTGAAACAATTGGCGCAGAAGCTTTGCACAGACGATATAACAGTTGCCCGGCTGGCGGCTTTCAATCTGTCCTGGCTGCAGGAAGATGGCTTGGCCATACTCAACGCGACTTTGCTTGGCAACTTCTCAAGAACGGCCAAGAAAGCGGCAGCCTACGGACTTAGGAGCATGAGGGGCAGGATGAAAAAATTGGCTGTCGAGGTCCTCGAACAGGGACTCAAGCACCGCGACCGCACCACAAAAGCAGCATGTGTCAAAGCCCTGTTTCTGATGAGAGGCGGAACTCCGCCAAAAGGCAGTTCCCAAAAGAACCGCAGATCGGGCAAGCCACGAATACAGGAAATCCCGAAAAAGAGCGCCGGCAAGCCCCAATGGAACAGAACCCCTTCCGACAGGCGTAGCTGACTGCAAGTCTATCTACCAGATATTTCTTTGAATCTTAATACAACACTTTTGAATCCTATCAATATGCCCATTTTAGGATTCAAATAAGAATACCTTAACATTACGACTCAGCCCTGCCATTCCCGGCCCCTTAAACATCCGGCTCCTATACTTCCTATTTAGCTCTATCCAAGCAGCTTGACATACTCAGTACTTCGTTGGCCTCCAATAGCAGAAAACGTTAGGATTTCTGCTGGCACAAGCCTCCGGTAACACTTATAATAGAAGTGTTATTTTTGAGGGTAGAGACCAATGCGTTGGGAACAAAAATTCAGCCGGGGGGCGCGCCGAAGAATCGGCCTTGTCACAGTTGTTCTTTGCGCAGCCATTTCCAATCCCGCCACCGCCCGAACTATAACTGTGAACAATAATGGTCCCGCGGATTTCACGATGATCCAGGCCGCGATTGACGATGCCAACGATGGGGATGTCGTCATAGTCCAGCCCTGCACATACACTGGCGATGGCAATCGAGATATCGACTTCTGGGGCAAAGCCATCACAGTACGCAGTACGGACCCTAATAATCCCGACGTTGTTACTTCGACCATTGTAGACTGTAACGGCCAATGGCAAGATCCTCACTGCGGATTCATATTCTCTTCCGGTGAAGGCCTTGACTCGGTCCTTTCCGGCCTGACAATCCGAAACGGTTATGGTTGGCCCTTTGAAGAAGATGATCCATATTTCACAATTGGCGGCGGGATAATCTGCTGGGAAGCTGGTCCGACTATTGAATACTGTCAGATTGAATCGTGTATAGCCTCATATGGTGCAGGCATATATTGTCAACTAAGCGATAGTTTAATAAATCATTGTGTCATAGTTGAAAACAGATTAGAAGGCTTCGAGTGCATGGGAGGAGGCATTTATTGCGAGAACAGCAGCCTGACTATCTCATACTGTGAGATCGCACAGAACAAAGATTTTATGGGATTAGCACAATTTGGCATTGGCGGCGGAATCTACTGCAAAGGCACAGGAATTGTACATATCAGCAATTGTTTTATTCATGACAACGAAGTCTACCTGGGAGGAGCTGCTATCGCATGTGGTTCCGCTCAAATCAGTAATTGCACGATCACAAACAATTGGGGTGGATGGGGGCGTGCGATAGAAACCGGGGCGAACACGAATATAGTGAACTCCATCATCTGGAACCATGCCGGAGGTTACGATCCCTGGGATCCGAATTTTATTTACTGCGAAATTTCAAATGATGTGTATGTTACATACTGTGACGTGAAAGGTGGTTACCCAGGCGAGGGTAATATTGAAATTGATCCTTTGCTGACAGAAGATGGACACGTTCGATACGATTCGTATGTCTACAATGCAGGTGATCCATCCTACAGCCCGACACCGGGTGAAACTGACATGGATGGCCAGCCTCGTGTAATGGACGGGCGGATCGATATGGGTATTGATGAATTCAATCGTCCGCATGTTCCGATTTTTGCAGTGTCGCAGGAAGAATTCAACCTAAGTATAGATTGTGGCGCCAATCCACAATATCTTAAGCTCATGATATGGAATAGAGGTTTTGGAGTACTTCACTGGTCGATTTCAGAAGACGCTTCATGGCTCTCAGTCTATCCTCTGGTCGGTCAGTCGGTTGGTGAAGCGGATGAAGTCATGATAAGCATTGATGTAGCAGAATTATATCCTGGATTTTATGAAGCTAAAGTGAAGATAGAAGCCGAAGGAATCATTAACAGCCCTACAATCATCCCAATTCACCTGCATGTATTAGATGCGGATCACATTCTACGTGTACCCTCGGAATACCCAACAATACAGGATGCTATTGATATTTCAGTAAGCGGCAGAGATACTGTTGTTATAAGCGACGGAATATACAAAGGTAGGGGCAACGGAGGAATCTTTTTTAATGGTAAAGCCATCACTGTACGTAGTGAAAATGGCCCCCATTCGTGTATCATAGACTGCGAAAATACTGGCTTTTACTTTAATCCGGAGGACACTCACTCTGTTTTAGAGGGATTGACGATCAGAAATGGAAAATCCAGAGGTATTTACTCATGGTGGAGCAATCCAAGAATTTATAACTGTGTCGTATCTGGCTGTGGTAGTGGAGGTATATACCTTGAAGGCGGAAAATCGATAATTTCAAATTGTATTATTACAGATAATTCAACGAGTTCAGACGGTGGAGGGATAGCCTGGTTTTATTGTGACGTGACGATAGAGGGATGCATTATTTCAAATAATATAGCATACCGCGCAGATAGATGGGATAGTGAAGGGGGTGGTATTTATGGTGATGGGGGAACTGCTTCTATTTCTAATTGCATGATAGAAGGCAATTTGGCCAAGAGCAGTGGTGGAGGAATTTATCTTGGAGGCGTTACCTGTAAAATATTAGATACGACTATAATAGCCAACACAGCAACTGAAGGAGGAGGAATTGACGGTGGAAGGGCTATTGTGGATGGTTGTGCCATTTCAGGAAATAAATCAACCGACAATGGCGCAGGTATTTCAGGATGGAATTTAAATATATCCAACAGTGTATTGACTGGTAATCTTGCAGGAGGAAACGGTGGTGCACTATACTGCAGTGGATTAACCGAGGTAGAGAACTGCACATTAAGTAGCAATCATGCGAATATTGGTGGTGGGATTTGTTCCGATGCAAACTACTCCAGTAAATACGACATTAAAAATACAATTCTTTGGGACAACACTGCTCAATATGCTGGCTCGCAAATTGCTTTGCTTGCTAAAAGGTCACTGGCTATAGCTTATAGTAATTTTCATAATTCACCTGAGTCATTTTATGTTGAAGGGGCTTCGCAACTGAATTTGGGCCAAGGCAATATTGATGTTGATCCGCTCTTCGCTCAGCCAGGCGATTGGGATGCGAACGAACCCACCAGGGATACAAATGACTATTTCTGGATTAATGGCGACTACCACCTCAAATCTCAGGCAGGCAGATGGGATCCCAAAAGTAGTAGCTGGATTTTCGATAATGTAACCAGTCCATGCATTGACACCGGCGATCCTAAATCCGACTGGATGACGGAGCTATGGCCACACGGTAAATGTATCAATATGGGAGCCTACGGTGGGACTGTACAGGCGAGCATGTCACTGTCTAATGCCGGCAATGTCGCAGATTTAAATAATGATGGTTTAGTGAATGCAGATGACCTGCAAATGCTTGTGGAGAAGTGGTTGACCAAGGATATGCCAGCCGCCGAAGACATTAACCGGGATAGTGTGGTGAACTTCTCTGACTATGCAGAACTGCTCCAAAACTGGCTTTGGGAAGAATGATGCAAGGTCAGCCAATTGAGCTATGGTTGCTGTTGCTGCCTATGGGTATACCTGGCAGTTAGCTGCCGGTAGTCGGAAGCGAAAGGATTGCGGACAGGTCTATGCCAATAACAGCCGTTGTTTATATGGCTTCAACGCCACACCTGCCTTGTATCTTATCGAGTTCGGCCAGCGCCGTGGCACGATCGGGCACAAACCAAAAGACCGCATCGAGACCAGCCACAGTAAACACGCTCTTCACATTGCAGGCGACGCCGCAGAAAATCAACTGACGGCCGGCATCCCGAACGAGGTCGCGGAGCTCCAGAAGCTTGTTGATAACCATACTGTTGATGGTTATATCCGATAAATCGATTACCACGTCCCAGTCACTACTCATGCGAACCATGTGGAGAACGGCGTCAAGCACCTCAAGCCTGTCGGGTTTATCCAATGAGCCTAAAAGAATGACATGTTCTGATTTTGTCTCCATCTTCAACTCCTGACCCTCAAGGGGCCGCGAACAATAATTGTTCCCAAAATCTCTTCTCTCATTCACCAAACGAGTCCAATAAGTTCTGTATCGACCATTATGGATGATGACTTAAGATGAGAGCCCTGCCTCAGAATTCGACGAAGGGAAATTATGTTAAAGCAACTTAAACTTCCTATAATCCTAACGATACTACATTGAAACTCAGCCATAATCATCGTCACAAAAACGGAAATAACAGTCTCTATTCAACCACCTGCTTCCAGCTACCGGGTGATATTTGCATGTGGTCTACGAAAGTGTAGCCCTCAGGTGGACAGGCATAGAGGCCTGGATCGTGGATAATGGTGTTCTTTTCGTCGCATTCCACCGATCCTTCGCATATTACGGCCCCCTTAATCAATGCGGTATCCTTAAGCTTTAGAAAACCCCTGACATGAACCAGTCCCTGAATCTCATTGGGATACTCATCCTGTATATCGCTATCCCACTGGCCTTCATAAGGCGCTCCAAATGGGTTGTAATTCGTAGATGTCGACACTTCCGATAATCCATAATCACGACTTTCGTATTTGATCTCTGCCTCGCCGTCAACAATCAGAACGGGACAATCAGATCGATAATTCTTCATGAAAATACTTTTATCCAAGGTCAGTTTCTTAGTGCCCAGCCGTACGATCAATGTTCCGTGTATTCGGGTGTATTTGATATCCAGATCGTGGTCAGCCGTATCGATGAAGTAGATTCCATCTGGATTCACAGGCCCCCATGGATTGTAGGACGCTGTAAGAACCTGTTTTTCGATGTCGCCAGTGAAGGGTATAACCGTTGCCCTGGCGATGTAGTCCGAGATTACGTTGGGATCGGGCATCTGTTTACTGGCAGCCGGTAACGTCAAATTCCCGGTGATGGTGCCGATATCGTCAATGCTATTAGCATCGGCATCGCCATCGATAGTCCCATCGTTATCCAATTGGCCGTTCGTGGAGACTGGAGCACCGAAGGCCGTTATGATTTTGCCCCCATTGACTTTCAGCCGGCCCGACGCATGGAGGCATGTGTTCAAAGCCTCCAGTGGCTTGATTACCGGTGCAAGCGTAACCTCGCTTTTATGCCGAGTAGTACCTCGGATGCCGGTTCCTCTCAATAGAAGTGGGTTATATTTAGAATTTGCCAGATCATCGTCCTGCGGATCGATTCCTTCCAGACTGTAGGAGCCTCTACCTAACGGCTGATTCGATATCCAGACGCCATTTGACCACGTATATCGCCAATTAGGATCGTTGCTCACATAGAACAGGCCCAATTCAATTGCTGATCGCGAAAGATTACATGCCTCGACATAGTCACAGGTGATTTGGGTAGAGCGTCGCTGCACCCGGACGGCCAAAAGCGAACCAAGACCGAGTGTCATGACGATCATGGATGAAGCAAGTACTGTTATGTAGATGCTGCCTGTTCGTTGCAATTTGTAGAATCTGGACATGATCGCCATGATCTTCTAAAGTCCCCAGGCTGTCCTTATGCCGGTCAAGGACGCCACTTCAATATTCCCAAACTTGATGGTCACCGTAATGCGCTTGATCCCCTGGTTCGTGTCAACTGTGCTGGACAAGTCCACAGGATCAATCCACTTGACCTGAACGCTTCTCTGCCAACTCTGAAGATCGCTCATCTCTGTGCCATCCTTATACTTTGGAGGCGATTCAGACCAACCGTCATAATCATCCACATCATCCCAAAGACTTCTACTTCCGTCCCCAGTTTCATCAATTTCCAACCCAAAGCTATCCTGACCTGAATCAGGATCTCCATACGACTGCTGTAGTATCTCAGCTATAAGCATCTGAGCCAGCAATTGACCACGACTGCGCTGAGATGTCTTGTACTGGCTGAGCCGCGATGCTCCAACGGTGTTCAGTGCGGCAACCAGCATCGCCCCAACGATAATCGTGGACAACACCGCTTCGATCAGTGTGAATCCTGATCTGTTCAAATATTTGCCTGTTTTGCAATAACTCCACATTATCATTGGTTCACCTCAGGCATGTTGAGAGTCAATATCTGACTGCGCACTATAGACTTTTCATCGTCACCGGTTCTAAGCTTGATATTCACTGCGGCCACTGAATATGTGTTGTTCACCTGTGGCTCCCCGGTAGTTGTTACAGTGCCATAGATCCTGAATAGCAGTGATTCTCCATCACGGACTTCCCAGGAAGCGCCTCTGTCTGAGGATTTGAGAAACTTGGTATTTGGCTGGTAGACGCCTTCGTCTCGGGCTAATATTTCGCACGCATCTGAGTCAGATATCCATTTGATAACAAGACAGAGTCCCTGCCCGGGAGACAGATCAGACACATTTGAATAGGCAAATTCCTGGAGTGTATACCAATAGAATAACGTTTGCTCTATGAGGGTCTTCTCCTCCAAAACCACACCACTGGGAAAATTCCCAGATGTTGGTAACTGTAACTGTATCCTGCATTCACCAAATGGATTCCCCTCTCTTCGAGCATAGAATCGGACACGTGTCACCTTCCAGCTAAGAGCGTCAGCCGGCAGTGATGGAGCGAAATACTGAGAATACCACTTGTCATCCTTTATACTATAGCTTTTCCAATCGTATATCCCGTAGTAGCTCACCATGAGCATTTCGCCGCTCTCGTTACCCTGCGGTATTTCCTCACTGGCCATTTCCAACTCATAAGTAAGATTAAACTCCTGGACGCAATCCAGGATATTCACTGTGGTTCCTCCGTTGTACTGTCTTGTCAGCGGATCACCGGGTACTCCGGACCACTCATAGCGAATTGTCTCAGGGACATCATTGTTGTCACGATCCGCAACTGTAAACTCAATTACCTTGTCCGAATATGTGTTGACTGCAACAGCATACCCGACCTCTGTTCCAAGCTGTTCAGCTATCTTACTTGTGGTTATCACCGCATTGGCGGGGCAATCGGCTTGCGGCATTGCGCGTCCTGCAATAATCATTGATGAGCCAATAGCCAGCATAATAATTGTGCTAATAACCATGCTGACAAGCACCTCGATAAGAGTCAGGCCGCACTCATGGACCTGTGTTTGATCCCTACCGCGTTGGCGCCTCCGTAGTCTCATTGGATCGAACCTCTCCCTGTTTCTCCGTCAATTGATATCGTTCGTTGCTCGGCGCCTACAGTAAGAATCACCATACCTCCCGAGTCCGGTATCCCCCATCCGTTGAAGCTGATCGTATCACTGCCACCGAAGTCAGCCGAGACAAGCGTAGCCTCGTATGGTCTCGCTGATAGAACCACAATGTATTCCTCCACACCTGCGGATGGATCGATCGGCGCCAAATCCACAAGACGATACTCATTATCGGCCACGATAAATCTGACCTGTTGGACCGAACTGGAGGCCTTTGCGCTTGATTGAGCCAGGGAAAGGTCGGATACGATACGATGGGCTGCAAGATCGGCTCGATAGCGAATTGTTGAAGCCCCAAACCTCGGAACCGCGATAGCAGACAAAGTAGCCACTATCGCCAGAACGAGCAGCAACTCAAACAGCGTAAAGCCATTGGGAACAAAAGCCCTGCGGCACGCCGTTTCACTTCTAACGATGTACGCTGAACACGCCGTCGGACTGCCGCTGAATCTAAGGGACATTGCACGTGAACCCTCTTTCTGTATATGGAAAAGAGCAGTTCATGCCGCATCAAGCGTTTGAACTGCTCTTATAGCCGTAAATATCATCTGTCGCGCCTCAATCCTGACACGATCAGATGTCAAAGAGTAGGGGCCGCGTCAAGCCTCAATAATTCTTGTACAGCTTGCCTGTATCGTCGGCTTCAGTGGTCGTGTTCGCATTGATCGACCCGGTGCTTTCGACATAGAGCCAGCCCACGTCGTTGGCGTCTCCCGCAGCTATCGTGGTCCCACCCCTTCTCGCTCCAACAGGCAGTGATGGAATGCTACGAAGATAGGGTCCAAACGTGTGCGTAGTATCCTTCGAGGTGCTTGTAACACCCGCGGCAGTGCTGTACTGTGTCAACTGCTCATTAATGTTCGCTGCCTTCGGATAGATGCCGAGGTGTTCGGTTGCATAGAGGTCAATGGCGTTGCGGAGCACTGCCAGGTCGCCTCCTACTGCTGAATCATTTGCGCCTTTGGCGCCACGGCTCATACGCGGAATAGCGATGGCTGCCAGCACGGCGATAATTGCCACTACAATCACAACTTCAAGTAAACTGAACCCTTTGTATGACCTTCTTCTAACACTCAACATAACGTCGACCTCCTACTTTCTTTCTTTTAGTTGACTCTGCGGTTTCCCGTAGCTAAGCACCAACTTAACTTTCGGCCAATATGCCCAGATGCTTAACTAATCTCTCTGACCACCTCGAAATAATGTCTCTTCGCCGGTATTTTGTGTTTTTAATTGAAGATATCGGTCCTTTCGCAACTTCAATACGATCACCTGATCCTCCGCCTCGAAACTAACTGAATCCTCGTCAATCTTAACAAGTCTGAAACCGTCAAGTTCTTCGCCTATTTTGAGGAAACGCGTATCTATCATAATCCGGCTTCCCTGGCTGTTAACCACAATTGCATTAAGCTTGTGAGTCTCAGCGAATTTGGCCGCCGGATCAGGCTTTGGGGCTGTATTCTGTGTATCGGACGGAGCGTTAGGATCGACTCCCCACGACTCCGGCAGAGAAAACACATCCTTTGTCATAGCCGGATCAAACTCACGATCTGTCCAAAGCGCCTTAAGTCGCTCGGCAAGTTCCTCATTGGGCGTAACGGAGTTTGAGTCAATACCTGTGCTTGTGTCAAGCGCCAGTACTACCTGAGTCGTCTGGCCTGTAGATGAGGTTTGTTTGGCCGTCGCGCTCTGTGGGAGCATGAATACCCGATCCACAACTACGCCAACCAGGCTGAGAGCCAGAGTTATCAGGCCGATTTTACGTTGTTTAGTCAGTTTCATCTTTCAAACTCGCTCGCAAAGCTTTATCGCACAGTTGTTCTGTTATCTCTCAACTCAAGCTGGCATACCACACCAAATCAAACCGATAAGTCTGTTCCTTCTGTTGTCCCGCCGGACTGCCTGTCAGATCGATACCGGCCACGTGAATATCAGGAAACCTGCTGCAGAGGCTGTGAAGCAACTGCGTGCACTGACTGTAACCCCCTCTTCCAGAAATCTGTATAGGCACGGTTTCACAGTAGGGAAGTCTATCCGCTATTCCGATTTTGACATCGTCCACGGCAAGTGAGTAATCGATAAAGAGCGAGGCAAGCTCCGCCACCCTGCTGTTGACCATCTCCACATGTGCCAACTGGACGTTCGTGCTGGCAAGTTTTTCACGCACACTCGCCAATCCCGCATTGAGTTCGCTGATTAGAACTTTAACCTTGGACGATTGGCTCTGCTTGGCCAAAAGTTGCTGTTGCTCGCCCTCTGCACGCTCCCTTTGCACCAGAAGAGGAGAAATACCGAGGTAATATGCCAGAACTGTTAAAGCAAGGCAGGAAATAATTCCTGCTGCGTCTATCCACATGGCGGTTTGGTTTTTTTTGATCGTCAATGGCATTCCGATATTCCGTTAGATTGTGCAGACCACGGCAAACGATACCGCGTTTTCATCGAGGAAGATTTGCCTGTAGCTGCTCACCCGTTTTACAGATTCGAATAACTTGATTCTTTCCAGCCTAAGAAGAAGATTCGACACTGACACCTGAGTGAGGGCGAAACCCGAGAGACTCAACTGATAACGCTGACTGGACAATTGAAACTGGCCGCTCGAAGATGCCTGGCCCGTAGAGGTTTTGTTGATCTCTGAATTCTGTGCATTTAATCTGGTCAGGCGACAGCTCTTCAAGACGACTTCCTCACCCAGCTCCTCAGCCAGTAATGCCAGCAGTCTGCTCCAGTCCGGCTGTACGCTCGTCACTCGTTTCACCTTCAATTCTCTCACACTCTTCGCGATCTCTTCCCTTAAGCTGATCACAGTAGTATTGTCCTGGCTCAGACTATTTTCGATAACACCGAGTTCTTCTCCGACAGAGCCTGCCATTCCGAGTAAAAAAACGTTCGCCAACACCACTGATGCTATAAGAAATACCAGGTACGTCCCACCAATTACCGCCCATATGCGCAGCTTGGTTTTGCAATGTCTCCTGGCCAGCCTGTCGGCGGGAATAAAATTGAAATCACTCATAAGTTATCTCATTTCAAAAAGTGCCAGCCCACACGCAACTGTCAGCGCCGTATTGCACGCCTTTGTTCGGACGTGTGCCGGACTTGGCAAAAGCTCGCTCGGCGCCGCCGTCAATACTTCCATGTTAAAGCTCTCTGCAAGGTACTCCGAGATACCTGGGAACATTGCTCCACTACCGACAAGCAGCATGCGCTCTGTTCCTTTTCCTCCATGCTCGCGGCTCACATACGCCAGGGGAGTCTTCAACTCATTCTTCATCGCCTCGAAGTAGCGCACCAGAATGCCGCGTATGAATCCGACGGACTGCTGATCGAGTTCAGGAGCCTCTTCGAATGTCCCGAATCCTATCGACGCAATCACCGTGTAAGCCGATTCTTCCGCAATGCCGAACTTGTCGCGCAAGTCCGATGCGAGTGTGCAAATGGATTTCTCCTCAAGTAACCTCTCGTAGACTACCGCTTCTCCACATAGAAACAGCAGTCGTGTTGATTTCCACCCAAGATCGAGGATAGCTGTAACTGCCGGTGGACTGAGAGTTAGCGATTTGCACGCCCTTGCAACTGCCGCACTTCGCGCGTCAAGAGCACAAACCTTGAAGCCCGCCTGTTCGAACGTGTCAATATAAATGTTCGCCGCATCGTGAGGACACGCAAGTGCGACAGTCTGTCTCTTCGTCTTAGACTTGCCTGTATTCAAAGGCTCCCAGCAGATCATCTCGAAAGAATCAGGGGCCACGTCGTGCATGCGGGACAGCTCCATGCGCGCAATCTGCTCCATGGCATCTTCCGAGATTTGCCCCGGAATATCGAAGATGCCCCGCAATAGTTTGTCTTCATGGGCCGCCAAAACCACACGGTCACCACGAAAGCCTTGACGTTGCAGTACTCGTCTGAGGCTGATTGCCTCCTCCAAGTTGATCTCTGCGCCTGCGTTGGTGCGAGGCACTACGGATGTTGCAGAAATCTCCTGGCGCTTGTCGGCGGCAGTGCACAACTGAGCAACCTTCATGTTGCGACTGCCAACGTCAATGCCAATCGGCGATCTTGATTTGAAAGAAATCTTCATACTCAACCTGCTTGCGTCATCGCAGTAAGATCGAACAACGGCATAAACATGCTGATAGCGATCAAGGCCACCAGGCCCCCCATCAGCACCAATATTACCGGCTCGAAAATGCTTGTCAGAGACTTGACGATAATATCATTTTCATCATCCAGAAAATCGGCTATATTCAGCAGCAAAGGAGCCAACTGCCCGCTTTGCTCACCACTGCGAATACCGGCATGCACCGAAGGGCTGATCAAATTTGTATCGGCGAACGCAAGATTGATCGGCTCCCCTTGAGTTACGTATTCTTCTGCCTTCTCGATCAATGCCGTATAGTGTAAATTCCCCGCCGCATTTTTAATAAGACCCAATGCATCCAGGACTTGTACGTGCCCCTCGAGCAGAACACCCAACAATCGCACGATTCTCGCAGTCACCAGGCTCTTCACCACATTCCCGATATAGGGTAGTTTGAGCATGGCTGTATGGATAAACCGTTCACCATTCGCCGTTCGAAGATAGGCTGTTGTCGATCCCACGCAGCCAAGCAGCAGCAAAATGCCGGCCCACCAATATGCCCGAAAGAATCCACTTACTGCGACAAGCGCTTTCGTACTGCCTGGTAGAGGTACATCCAACGTCGAGAATAAACCCGCAAATTTAGGCACCACAAAAAGAAGCATCATGCAAAATACCGACGCACCAATCGTCGCAAGAACGCACGGATAGATCAAGGCGCCAACGATCGTGTTTCGCACCTGGAGTTGTTTCTGTTTCAACGCTGTCAGACGCTCAAGCATTTCCGGCAGATGACCACTCGATTCTCCTGCCTCCACAAGACTGCAACAAACCGCATCGAAATAGCCCGGTTGCTCCTTCATGGCTTCCGACAAAGATGCTCCCTCTTCCACTTTATTCCGCAAGGTCGTGACTGCATCTAACCATGCCCCTGCTTTCGTCTGCTCTTCCATTGCTATGAGAGCTTCAACTAATTGCGTCCCTGATGAAAGAAGAACGCGAAGTTGACGGGCCAGCAACGCTATATTCTTGGTTTTCTGGCCGCTCATTATCTTGCGTGACGCTCGTTTCTTTCTTCCCGAATGGCCCCCTGCCGCGCACTCCGATGCTTCCGCCAGGTACAGACCTTTTTGGCGCAAAGTTTCAGCAACTGCGTTAACACCGGCACAGTCGATTGTTCCGCACACCGTCTTGCCGGATCTGTCGTATGCTTTATAGGATAACTTCACTACACGCTCCCCGATAACGCCATTTTCCCCTCGTTAGCAGCGGAACTTTGTGAGACATCTTCACTATGTGTCACCGAAAGGACCTCTTCCAGCGTCGTTTTGCCTTCGAGAGCCAGCTTCACACCTTCCTGCCGGAGTGTCGAGCCTCCTACCGCCCCGAACGCTTGACGTATCTGGTGTGTAGGAGCGGCCACGTGGACGAGTTCCCGTATCTCCGGTGTTATCTCCATAACCACGTAGATACCTAAACGTCCCCGAAAGCCTGAATTATGACACTCTTCGCATCCGTGTCCCTTCTTCAGGGGCGTCGTTGGCCTCTCAGTAAGTCCTGCGTCTCGCATCGCACTTTCACTTGGAAAGTACTTCGTCGCACAGCTTGGACAAACCATCCTTGCCAGCCGCTGTGCGGCCACACCGTTCAGCGCGCTTGCCAGCAGATAAGGCTCAATGCCCATGTCCAGCAGACGGGCAATTGCACCAGGAGCATCATTGGTGTGCAGAGTCGCAAGCACGAGGTGCCCCGTAAGCGCAGCCTGGACCGCAACACGCGCCGTCTCCTCGTCACGTATCTCACCAACCATAATCACGTCAGGGTCCTGCCTCAGTATGCTTCTCAGAGCCCGCGCAAAGTCCATGCCTATCGCATTATTAACCTGTATCTGGTTTATCATGTCTAATTGATATTCGACGGGATCCTCGACGGTCACAAGATTCCGCTCAGGGCTCCTCAGCAAATCCAGTGCCGAATACAGCGTGGTCGTCTTCCCGCTGCCTGTAGGACCGGTCACCAGGACCAATCCGTGCGGCTGGTGTACGATTCTATTGAATGTGTCTAATGTCTCAGAGTTGAAGCCAAGATCCTCCATACGTACCTTCAGGTTGCCTTTGTCCAGTACCCTGACCACTATCTTTTCGCCAAGTAGCGTAGGCATGCTCGATACCCGAAGATCCATCTCTCGATTGTCGGCCACAATCCGAACCCGTCCCTCCTGAGGCAACCGCTTTTCAGCGATATCCATCTTCCCTATGACCTTCACACGCGAGACAATTGCCCCGTGCAATCCTTCAGGCGGCCTCATCAAGTCCCGCAGCCGCCCGTCAATTCGATACCGAATGCGAGTCCCCTTCTTATCCGGTTCGATGTGTATGTCGCTCGCCCCATCGCGCACCGCGGTCAGCAGAGCCATGTTCACAAGATTCACGATGGGACTGCCATCAACCATCCTGTCGAGATCCGCCGATAGTGCCTCATCAGTCGATTCATGCTCGACAACTTCAACATCGCTGCCAGACAGCGACGCCAGAAACACGTCAATCTCATTGCCGGAGGATGAACCCTTGCCGTTACAGCTCTTTATGAACTCGAATATGTTGGAATGGAGGGCCAGCACAGGCCGAATCTTACAGCCCGTGATCTCACGAAGTCTGTCTATTTTGGGCAGTGACTGGGGCTCCGCCATGGCAACAGTCAAGGTATCACCAACCTTGAACATTGGGACAGCTCTTAGACGCTGCGCCTCTTCTTCCCCTATAAGCTCGAAAAGTGATGTATCCACAAGGCCGGGACGCAGTTGGCAATAAGGCAAGCCAAGCTCCTTCCCGAGCACGCGAAGGATGATCGTACTGTCTATGATTCCCTGTTCCACCAACAGCTCGCCGAGCATCCTGCCCGTCTCTTTCTGCACGCTTAGAGAGTGATCCAACTGCTCCTGCGACAGAATCCCTTCCTGCACCAGCTTCTGACCGAGAACAAATCCGGCGGCTGGACTCGTCATAAATAGCTCCTCACTGCCGAATTCACATCGTCGAACAGCTCGAATATGGACGATAAGCCCGTAAGCTCAATCACCTGTCTCATAGTCTCACTTACAGCGCAGAGCTTCAGCGTCATTCCGCTCTGGGCCAGTTCCTGGCTGACGCTGACCATCGATCCGAGCCCCTTGCTGTCGATCATCGGAACAGCGGAAGCATCGATAATGACCTTTCCAAGGTTCTCTTGTACGATCTCGAACAGCCGGCCCTCAAACTCATCCGCGTCGGTTCCCTTGATCGCGCCCATCGGTTTTACTACGCTCACCGCTCCACATTGTCTTACTTTAATATCCACTTGGAACAAGCTCCTCCGACATCGGCAGCACCAATCTGAACGTGCTGCCATTATTTAACTCTGATTCTACATTTATCTCTCCACCGTGCAGTCTCACAACTTCACGAGCGATCGGCAATCCAAGCCCGGAACCCTCGATCGCCCCGAGCCGCGTATCTTGTGCACGATAAAATCTGTCGAATATTCTATCGATATCATCGGGACCTATACCTATACCCGTGTCCCTGATTTCTATTTCGATCTTCTCCTCATCCACTGTCGTCTTGACGGAAACCTCCCCGCCTTTCGGCGTATACTTCACCGCATTACCAAGAAGGTTGTGCAACGCTAATGAAATCTGATCGCGATCAGCCTGCAAGATGGGCATCTTGACCGGTATATCGAACATCAATTTGATCTGCTTTTCCCTGACGTGGGCCTCGAAATCAGCTTGGAGGTCCTTCAGCATACAGTCCATATTCACGTCATCTCGTTTGAGATCCAACGACCCGGCCTCAATCTGGCACACCGACAAAATCTCAGACACCGTGCGCTCCAGACGCTTGCACTCCTTGTTTATCACATCAAGGCTACTCGCAGTCGCCGCCGCATCCGTCTCACACTTCTCCAGCGCATCTTCCACATACAGACGGATATTAGTCAAAGGCGTCCTCAGTTCGTGAGTCGCATGCGCGAGGAACGAATTGCGCGCTTCCTCTGCAACCTTCTGCTGCGAAATATCCTCCACTACCACCGCCGCTCGCGCCTGGCTCGTGTGATCCACAGGGCACACCGTGAAGCGAAGCACGCCTAAGGTTTTTGACCCATCCCGCGACAGCTCCATCATCGCGCGCCTTGTCGCGGATCCGTTAACGGTCGCCCGCATCATATTGTTAAGCTGCTCGTCGACTATGAAATTCGATATTTCGGAGCCTTTCAACTCGCTGCGCTGAGTCTTAAGCAGAACCGCCGCGGCGCCGTTGGCATACTCCACCTGCATATTCTGCCCAAGAAGAATAATCCCATGCGGCAGGGCGTCACAAACCGCCCCGAGCGATGCGCAATTCCCGGATTCGTTAGGAAGCGCCTCCCGGATTTTCTCGAGCGTCGAAAGAATCTCCTGCTCTTCCTGTTCCTTCAGCAGTTGATTCCACGCCACAGCCTCCTCCCCTAATTCAGGGTCTATCTGAAGGCTCGATATATCAACCTCGCCCTTCCTGTCCTCCAGAAGCGTTTCTCTAATTGCCGTAATAGCCTTAAGGCTGAATCGCGAGTGGCGGTGAACCAGCAATATCGCCGCCAGCGCCACTCCCGCTATCGCCATGTTAACCGGCAAAGGCTCCGAATATGACAGCGGCAGTTTATCCACCCTGGCCGTAATCTCCAACGACGCTTCCCCTCGTCCGGGCACATGCAGCGGAGACCTCACTGCAAAGAAGTTCCCATCGGCCCGCTCATCGTACGTACCCATGTCTCCCGCCCACGATTCTGGTAAATCCATTATATTAATATTGGTCGGCCTGGAATCAGCAAGCACCTCTCCGCTCGGCAGTATGACCCGGCACGAATCCAGATTGTGCTGAACGCTCATTTCCATCACAACACGCCGAACCACTGACACCTCGTTCGCCGCAAGCATCGCCTGCGTCGTCTCGGCCAGAATCCCGCTGACAGACCTGATATTCTGAATGACCGACTGTTTCTTCAGCTCACTCTTGAACGTAATATCGTACCAGACGAACGTCCCTATACTGACCAGGAACACGCCCACTACCGCAAAGATGGAAATGGAAATCACGGACTCTGTCCCAAGAATGCCACGCGCATTCCTGGACTTCCCACGACCCGCCGTTGTGGCTGCACGTTTGCTACCCATTACTGGTCCCTTCTAACCTCCGTTTGTTCTCTTTTATTCCCGTTCCATCGAACTCTACTGTTGTTTCGGCATTCTACGGCGCAACTTAACCACACCGGCAAGGCCCGCCACGCCGTTCCCCTGCCTTAGAGAAATCCGCAAGGAGTGCCTCGCTGCCATTTATACGGACCCTCGCGCACTCCTGACGGTCGAACCATCCTCTACCTCTCTGGTTCCAATCAGCACTAAGGCCCTTCTACCACCCAAAAGGGCGGCAGAACGCTGCAGCACAAACATCGGCAGATTACCCCGCCCTGATAATCCAGAAAAATCACCCGCAAAATCCCCACCGTCTTATTCCTCTACTCCATCCGACCACTTCCAAAGCCGATCTCCCCCAACCCCACATTATCGGCCCCCAATGAACCAAAGGCAACTCATTCGATAATCCACAACTGAAGAATATATAAGACCCTACCTTGCACATCGTTATCTGCGTTACACTTTTCCAATCCCGCCATTTTCCGAAAATAATGAAAAGGAGTTGATTGGCTGTTCGTGGGGAGTAAAATGCGTGCTGTGTAAGGAGTTCTTTGAAGTTTTTGTGGTTCTCTCCGGCGAGGTGTCGTACAAGCCCCGGCGAGAGGTGCTATAATGGGATAATCTCATGCGAGTACGTAAGTTCTGTTCTTTGGTACAGATACGCCTTATTTTGAATTTTCTCCGTCAAATTAACAAGTGGGTGATGGCACACAATAACTCTCTCAGTGCATGGGCATCACTTATTACAGTCATTTCCATCCCTCTCATCCTTGTCGGCCTTTTCTTGGGCTATCACCAAATACGTGACATTCTGGTTTGACCCGACCCTTCACTCGAATTTGTCCATCCCTCTTCGGTTGCATACAAAATCGTTAACAATTCGCCAAAGATCGCAGAGGATGTCCTCGTGTCTTTTGGAATCTTTGATCTGGATTTACCACAAAACGGACCTGTTCCAATCCCATCTACGAAATATGACTATGTGAACAAGAATTCACAAAAAGGTCCTTTCTCCTTGCTCTCGAATTATGCAATCGCAGACCATCGCTACTTTGGCATCATCTACATCAGTTGCAAGGGTGGAAAAGGGCTCCGGACATATTGGATTTATGTAAAGCACAATCATCCTGAAGAGGGCTTTTACGCTAAGCGAAACGAAAGGGACACATATCAAATCAATCCTGTAAGATTGGCCGTAGATGCAAATTATTTTGAAACAATAGTACCAAATACTCGAAGACGCATCATTAAATAATAAATTTGGCTAACTTCCGCTTGGAGCCAACCTCATAAAACTGGGCGGCTCAAGCATAACGTTCGTTTCCCACTCAACGCCCAACTCGGCTCCGTCATCCAATCTGATCTCGGTTGGGGGGTGCATGAAAAGCCGAACAGCTTCGCCGAAGTCGCAGATGCGCCAGGGCGGGGTGCCTCTTATCAATCAGTCGCACGGGGCTGCAAGCAAGATAGAAGGCGAGTTCCACCGAAGACTCCACAAAAAGCATTGACAAACTGTAGCCACATGGCTACACTATGATTATGCTTGAAATCCGCAAAACTGAAAAGTTCGCGAAATGGCTTGATGGATTGAACGATATTCGTGCACATGCCCGCGTCCTTGTTCGAATAGAAAGGCTGGCGGCAGGAAATCCTGGCGATGTCAAGGCGATGGGTGAGGGCGTTTCAGAATTGCGGATTGATTATGGCCCGGGGTACCGGATCTACTACAAAAAACAAGGCCGGAAGGTAGTGATATTGTTAGCCGGTGGCGATAAGCGCACCCAGACCCGAGACATCAAAACTGCCTTACGGCTTGCGCGCAATCTTTAGGAGTATATCATGGCAAAGACCATTACTACGAAATATGATGTTGCTGAACATCTTCGCACCCCAGAGGAAATGGCCGCTTACCTTGAAGCATGTCTTGAGGAGGCAAACGGAGATGCCGCTTTTATTGCGAAAGCATTAGGCGATATCGCCAGAGCCAAGGGCATGTCACAGGTAGCGCGCGACGCCGGCTTGTCCCGCGAAAGTCTTTACAAGGCGCTTTCCGGGGAACGAACTCCAGGGTTCGACACAATTCTTAAGGTCGTAAACGCACTTGGCTTGAAACTGCACGCCAAAGCTGAGCATCCAGATAACTCCACAGCCCAAAATGTCGCCTGAGCAGAGCTGGCTCACCTGCGATTCTCTTTGAGCTGCGACTTTTACAGCTTGCTCTTATTACATCTATCAAGGTTTTTTGGAAAATTCATCCGCCCCTATGTCAGGTGCACTCGAGCGGGATTGCTTGTCAATGTCCATCTTAACTTCGGCCATCGAAACACCATGATCGACAATCTCAGGCACTGAATGTGATAGATGCAGGTTACCATGTGACGAATCTGTAAAATATGAATCCAATCGCCCGGCAAGATTGCCGATCACTCGTATTTCACTTTTGGATTCGATTCTAATATTCGGCCCACAGAGAAGATTGTTTGCGATAACAAGTCCCTCGTTGTCGAATACAACACGAATCAATCGCCCTAACTTGCTGTCAGTTTCGCAAATCGTGTTGTTGATAAGCTTGCAATCCTTGGTGTAAACCGTCACAATCCCCGCTTCAGGGCCCCGCGTTATGAAATTGTTCCGAACGGTGCAATTGGTGCAATGGATTTTGATGTCACTCGGTCGATGAGGATTGCCCAGACAAACCCCTGCGTCGCAATCGATAATGATATTACGTTCGATGATGCAATCCCGTGAGTCGTGCCAGAGAAAGATCGCACCACGCCCTTGACGAGTTCGCCCCTGTATCCCTACGAAGACGTTATCACTGATCGTCCAGCCCTGGGCGTACATTACGTCGATACCCCCAATATAATCACCATGAAAATTCTGCTCCGTATCAGCCGGATCATCACTGAAACGCTTGGCCCGATCGTTATAGAACAGGCAATAGCAAACCTTACAATTCTTGGGCCTGATCACATCGCGATTGGCCATCGGAACTTTAACGCCCTTCACGCCCCGCTGCCAGATATTGTGTATCACACAATTATATATGGTCAAATCCTGCACATTGGTTTCCGAATTGATCTTGAATCCATTCCACTTGATATTCTGAATCGTCAAATCGGCGATAGTCACTCCTTTGCAACCAGTGATACCAACCAACTCCCCATCCTGGCTGTCGGCCCCGTCGATTACTACAGATTCGCGGTTCCTCGATGCCGAACGCAACGTCACATCATCTTTCGTAATCGCCACATAGTGTGGCATCATATAATGGCCGTCCTCCATCAGAACAGTCGCACCTTCTTCAACTTCTTTAAGCGCATCTATCAATCCCTGTGGATTCGATACTGTCACCACCTTCCCTTTAGCCTCAGGCAGCTCCGGCGCCTTTGGAAACCAGTCTTGCCTTATTAAAACTCCAGTCTCAAATCCCACCCCAAACACATCAGTCGCTCCACAACAAACACCAATGAAAAGAACATATATAATTCCTATCCGCATTCTCATTGTATATCCTCCTGACCCTCGAATGTAATTTCTTCAAATCAGCGCGTGTCTTTTAAATAGCAATCACGCATCAGCCTCATGCCACTCGGCCGGGTCCAGCTTGTAATACTCGCTTAATTCCTCGTATAGTTCCGGCTGTTTTTCTTTCATTTGCCTGGCCTTCTCAAAAAACGCCTCTGTCGCCACCGCAAAAAACTCCGCTGGATTGGTCGCCCCGTACTTATTCAGCACCGATCGCCTGTGTTTCTTTTTCTTGCCCTGCAGAACTTCATATTCCTCGCTCAATACTTGCGCCCACGCTGCATATCGAGACCGTCGTTCCAAGATAGGCGCCCCGTCAGCCAAGCCGTCCTCCTGATCCAACTGGTGCGCGAACTCGTGCAGCACCACATTCTGACCGTCGGTGATAATAGATGTCCCTCCTCGAACGCTGTCCCACGAAAGCACCACAGGCCCATTTTGCCATGATTCGCCAAGCCGAACGCTGTGCCCCTCAATATGCACTCCGCCCGCCGAAGAAAATTGCTTTGCGACATACGAACGCGGATACACCAGAACTGTCTTGAGCTTTCGAAAGTACTTCGTCTTGCGATTCAAGAGCAGCATGCTTGCCTGCGCCGCAATAGTGACGCGAATTTCATCCGTCATATCCAGTCCGCCGCAGCCCTCGAACTTCTTCTCAGCCAAAAAAACCTGAACCAGCCCCCCAAGCTGCTCCCTTAGCTCATCAGGCAACCGCCGATACAAAGGCACATTTTTCTCAATAATCCCCTCCCACTCTTTCGGCAATGGCGTAGTCAGCAACAATCCTCGCCGATGCTTGCGCAGAACCGCTCGAATGAACAACAACGTAACAAGCACCCCGACACCAGCCGATATGATCCACACTACAGTCATAATTTCGCACCACACATCTTACAGTACTTTGCATCAGCATCATGCCCGGCTTTCTTACACGCCGAACACACTCTCGAATCCATATCACCCCTGTAAGCCTGAGCAACATACCCACCGACCATCCCCGTAGGCACCGCGATAATGGAATAGCCTAAAATCATCACCATAGCCGCCAAAAACTGCCCCCATGGCGTCGTAGGTGATATATCACCATACCCCACCGTCGTCATCGTCACAATAGCCCAGTACACGCTCTTCGGAATGCTGCTAAAATCGCTCCTCTCCCCTTCGATAATATGCATCAGCGAGCCTATTATCACCACCAGGGTCAGCACGACGATAAGAAACACCATGATCTTCCGCCGACTGGCATAAAGAGCCTGCTTGAGCATATTCGCCTCATTCATGTGCGGCCCAAGCTGAAGTATCCGGAAGATACGAAGAATCCGCAGCACACGAACCACCGCCAGGTACCTCCCCGCAAAAAATGCTACGCTCAGATACATAGGCAATATCGCTAACAAATCAACAATGCCAAAGAAGCTCACCGCATACCGCATCGCTCTGGCGGCACAAAGTAGCCTCAGAACGTATTCGACCGTAAAAAGAATAGTGAAAAACCACTCGATTCCGTACAACAACCGCCCGTGTTGGGCTCGAATCGAAGCTACGCTGTCGAGCATCACCGCCGCAACACTCAGCACTATGCAGACTATTAGCAGAATATCGAACCATTTGCCCGCAGGAGTATCCGATTCGAAGATAACCCTGTACAGCTCTTCCCGTAATTTGCCGCCTTGCTTGTTTCTATTGGTATCCATCTCTGACCTCACAAAGTCTTTAACAGCTTCCCTCCTGCTACATTCTTTACAATACCTCTCTACTCTAACAGCAAACTCCAGTCAATACCCGATTACCCGGTATGCAGGGTCAAAAAGTGCCGCAAAAACGTACACCTGCAATGCCCACAGAGCAGACAGATAGTGTAGCCCCGGCACCGCTTGCCATCAAATCCATTCTTTCTATCCAAAGTCCGTTACGGTCCACATAGACTCGTACTGTCTTCATAATCCTGTCAGAAAAAGTTTGATTTAACGCGAATAACAGGCATAATAGCAGGATTGTGCAAGAAAATGCCAGCAGTGCCCGTAACTTCCGGATCGCCTTTATACGATAATATAACTGTAGCAGGAAATGGAGTTTTGGCTTTCGACAATATTGGCCCAGGCCACTAATGACGAACCAGGAGCGTCATAGACCTCGGCAGTAAACCTCAATCTGAGGCGTGAATGAAGCTTGATCCAACTAAGATGCGAGATTGGCAGATAGCGGAAGCTGCCGAAGAACAAATGAAGCCCCTGGACGTCCTCGGAGAGGAACTGGGCCTCGTCTACGGTGAACTTATCCCACTTGGCAGAAAACTGGCCAAGGTCGATCACCAAAGAGTCCTTTCACGCTTCGGTTCCGGCCAGATTGCGAAATACATCGACATAACCGCAATCACACCTACCCCCCTTGGCGAAGGCAAAACCACTACCACAATCGGCCTTATTGAGGGCCTTGGTAAAATGGGTAAGCGAGTATCGGGTGCAATCCGCCAGGCCAGCAGTGGCCCAACCTTCAACATAAAGGGTTCAGCCGCGGGAGGCGGTTTGGCGCAGTGTGTGCCCTTAACGCCCTTCTCAATCCGCCTGACAGGAGATATCGAATCGGTGACCAACGCCAACAACCTCGCTATGGTGGCGTTAACCGCTCGAATGCAACATGAGCGAAACTACGATGACGCTCGTCTTGCAAAGAGCAACCTCAAACGCATCGACATCGATCCCGACAGGATTCAGATGAACTGGGTCATGGATTTCTGCGCCCAGTCGCTTCGAAACATACGAATCGGCCGCGGTGGTGGCAAAATGGATGGCTTCGAAATGGACTCAGGCTTCCAGATCGCCGTATCGAGTGAAGTCATGGCCATACTCTCAGTAGCCAAAAATCTAAAAGATCTCCGCCAGCGCATTGGTAGAATCGTCGTCGCATACGACAAGCGGGGTAACGAGATTACAACAGCCGATCTCGAAGTTGACGGCGCCATGGCCGCATGGATGGTGGAAGCTATCAATCCCAACCTTGTTCAGACAATTGAAGGCCAGCCAGTCTTCGTTCATGCAGGCCCGTTCGCAAATATCGCTATAGGCCAAAGTTCGATCATTGCCGACCTGGTCGGAACCACACTCACCGACTATCACGTAACAGAAAGCGGCTTTGGCTCCGATATCGGCTTCGAGAAATTCTGGAATCTCAAGTGTAGAATGTCCGGACTCAGACCCGACGCCATCGTAATCGTCGCTACCATTCGTGCGCTCAAGATGCACGGCGGTGGCCCCACCGTCAAGCCAGGTCTGCCCCTGAATGGTGAATACGTCACAGAGAATCTCAACCTAACGGAAAAGGGCTGCGAAAATCTCATAGCCCACATCGAAATCGTCAAGCAGTGTGGCGTCACACCCGTCGTCTGCATCAATCGCTTCTACACTGATACACAATCTGAAATCGACCTCGTCAAGAAGATCTGCGAGCAACATGGCGCCCTGCCGGCCGTTTCAGACCATTGGCTCAAAGGCGGCGATGGCGCCCTCGAACTGACTGAAGCGGTCCTCCAGGCTTGCGAAGAAAAGAGTAACTTCCGTTTCCTGTACCAACAGGATACCACGCTCAGACAACGCATCGAAACCATCGCAAAGAATATCTACGGCGCAAATGGCGTAACCTACTCAGACAAGGCGCTAAGCAAACTAAAAGCCCTTGAAGCCGAGCCGAAAAGCAAAGACCTCGGCGTGTGCATGGTAAAGACGCACCTCAGCCTCTCACACGATCCCGATCTCAAAGGCAGACCGACAGGCTGGGAACTACCAATACACGATGTACTGATTTATAGAGGCGCTGGCCTCGTCGCTCCCGTGGCCGGAGCGATCAAGCTCATGCCAGGCACCGCATCCAATCCTGCATTCCGAAGAATTGACGTCGATGTAGAAACAGGAAAAGTCCAGGGATTGTTCTAATTGACTCATCTTTTTGTATCTGCTCATACTAACCAACCGTAACCGATATCACTCCGCCAATATGCTGTCGCCACAATTCGCAATTCGAGTAACGTACCATTTTCTTTGCCTTTTCAACGGTATCCGTGTAGTATATCTCCTTTAATGATCGAACCCGGTGAATCGAGGTGTTTGGATGGCAGCACAAATCATTGATGGCAAGCAGGTGGCCGCCGATATACGGGCGGAATTGAAAGTCCAGGTGGCGAAACTCAAGGAACGTGGAATCGTACCCGGCTTGGGTGTAATCCTGGTCGGCGACGATCCGGCCTCGAACTCCTATGTCACCGCCAAGGAGCGAGCCTGCTCCGAGATCGGTATATACTCCGACAACAATCGCCTCGCGGCGGAAACTCCGCAAAAAGACCTGCTGGACCTCATCGACAGGATGAATAAAGATCCCCGGATCAATGGCATACTGGTTCAATTGCCCCTGCCGAAACATCTGAACGAATCGGAAGTCCTCATGGCGATAAATCCGGAAAAGGATGTCGATGGCTTTCATCCCGTCAACGTCGGCAAAATGGTTCTCGGCGAGCAAACGTTCCTGCCATGCACGCCGCACGGAATAGTGCAATTGCTTCTAAGAAGCGGCGTGAAAATTGAAGGCGCCGACATCGTCATCGTCGGTCGAAGCAACATCGTAGGCAAACCCCTCGCAAACATACTGATTCAAAAGAAACCGGACGGCAACGCCACAGTCACCGTCTGCCATACACGCACGAAAAACCTCCCGGAACACGTTCGCAGAGCCGATATCGTGGTTGCCGCAGCAGGTCGACCAAATACAGTGACAGCCGACATGGTAAGGGATGGAGCAGTAGTTATCGACGTCGGCGTCAATCGTATCGAAGACAAAACAAAGAAAAAGGGCTATCGTCTCGTAGGCGATGTAGATTTCGAGGCCGTCAGGGAAAAGGCCTCGCTTATCACACCGGTTCCAGGCGGCGTTGGCCCAATGACTATCACTATGCTGCTTTTTAACACGATCCTGTCATCTCAAAAAGCGTCAGGGCTACTTTGAACGGACTATCGAATTCTCGATTGAGACTTCTGAACAACTCGGTTTCTTTGGTAATTAACTTGCTTTAAGATGCTTTTAAGGCTGTTTTTCTCTGAGGCAAAGTATTTTTTCAGAGTTTTCGATTAGCCTTTGTACGCTTTTATCTGCATGTGGCGTTTACTTCCAAAAGCGATTTGCATTCGTTGCAAACGTAGACGCCGCCACTGACACCAACATCTGTATAGGTCTCCACGGCGCCCAACGTGGAGACGTTTCTGCATGACCGAAGAATTCTTTTTCCTTGCTTTTTGACATATCGAAGTCACCCCCATATAATGTACATGAACTTTCATACATTGGGGTGCTGTACGCTCTGGGACATAACTTTAGTATTTAGTATGGCCAGGGAAGAATGTAATTGACTTTTCGATATTCACTCTGCATAAAATAGGCAGAGTAATAGGATATGGAAACCCGGGTTATATGAAAGGAGTTTAGTTATGAAAGTAGTATTAGCGTTCACCATTGCGTTAGTTCTACTCGTTGGCGGCTTCGCCAAGGCAGATAATGCCAGTGATGCGGCAAAGGAAAATGAGCAACTTCGTCAGCGAGTCGACAAGCTCGAAAAGGAGCTTGCAGAGCTGAAGGAGATGCTGCTGCAGCGAACCGCACCGCCTTCTAGGCCCGCGGAAATCGAGAAACCAAAGCCGCCGGTCGTCGTTCAACAGCCGGTTAAGCCTCAGGCTCCGATCGAGTTGAGCGAAGCTCAGATGCGCAAAATCGCAGAAATGGCTGGGGAGACGAACGGCAAAAAGTCCGTCTGGTCAAATCTGGACATCCAACTGTACGGCTATATCAAAGCTGATGCATCCTATGATACGTCTCGCACGCATCCGGGCAATTATGTTGTCTGGGCCGATTCCGAGAGCACTAAAAGCAACGACAACGAATTCAATATGACCGCAAATCAGACAAGATTGGGCATGCTCATAAACGGACCGGATGGAGACGCCATAAAGGCGAGCGGGCGGTTGGAATTTGACTTTTATGGCAACTATGCATCCGAAAACAAGGCCAAGATACAGATGCGCCATGCATATATGAAATGGCTCTGGAAAGACTGCCGAACGGAAATTCTTGCAGGCCAGACCTCTGATGTCATATCACCTCTGAACCCAAGTACCTTGAACTATACCGTGCTCTGGGATGTGGGTAACATCGGATACCGCAGACCACAGATACGTCTGACCAAATGGGTCGGTCTCGGACAGGATACGGAGTTGAAGCTTGAAGGTGCTATTGCCAGAACCATTGGGCGTACTTCAACATTGGTCACTCCCAATTCGGAATCGGGTGAAGATGCGGGCTTCCCGACCTTTCAAGCACGCATAGGTCTAACCACGCCTATTTTTGGCAAGAGACCAACAACGGTTGGTGTCTCAAGCCATTGGGGACAAGAAGAATATGATATCACCGCGGCGGGCGACAACAAGATATTCGATACATGGTCGCTGAACCTTGACATCGAGCAGCCGATCTTTGAGTGGCTTAAAATCAAGACAGAGTTGTTCACCGGGGCCAATCTGAACGAATATTTCGGCGGAATCGGCCAAGGCGTCAATACTGACACGACTAAAACCAGATTCTACAACGAAATAGAGAGCAAAGGCGGTTGGATCGCTGCATCCCTCGGCCCTTGGGATAAAAAAGAATTCAACATTGGCATAGGCATAGATGATGTGGACAGCAGCGACCTCAACACAGGCGACAGGTCAAGAAACCAATGCATCTTCGGCAACATGATCCACTCATTCAACAAACAAATGCAGGCGGGCATAGAAATATCGCACTGGCGGACCCAATACGTAGGCCCAGGCGATGCTGATGCAATACGCGCCCAGACCTCTCTAATATACAAATTCTGACTTAAATCTTGCATATTTCGCATGTATCGCATGTGAAGTATGCTCTTTATTTCTGAGTATGAAAATACTCACAAACTAAGGCCAACAGCTTGTATTTTGTAGTATCAAATGATACTGCTAAATCCAAAGTTACGGCAGATTCTCATTCGGGTGGAGCCGAACTACTGGTTTGCTCCACCCGTTCTCATTTATAGCCATAACGCCTTAAAAACAGCATATCACGCTATCTCGGTGCTATTGTTACAGCAGACAAGACACAGCCTGAAGGCTAAAACACCGTATTTTTCATCAAACCCTTTTTTCGAGGGTTGACATAAGCGCTTCCGGTGCATTAAACTGCCATTTCTACGTTCAGACGCACAACTAAATTAGTATCAGGTATGTACGTCGGTTTAAAGTCTATCGTTATACAGAACACGAAAAAGAAACGTTTCTGGTACCCCAGCATTAATTACGAACAAAGGAGAACGTTATGGCACAAGAGAAAGCTATTGACTCCCTCATGAGTGAGAATCGGACATTCCCGCCCCCGGATGGAATCAAAGCGAACGCCTATGTTAACAGCATGGAGCAGTATCAGCAGATGTGGGACAAGTCCATCAATGATCCCGATGGTTTCTGGCTTGAACAGGCGAAAACCCTGCATTGGTTCAAAGAACCCACGAAATCTCTCGAATACACGTGGGATACCAAGGCGCGGAAGATAGAGCACACATGGTTCGCCGATGGCGAATTGAACGTTTCGTACAACTGCCTTGATCGGCACCTCGGAACGCCAATTGCCAAGAAAACCGCCCTGCTGTGGCAAGGTGAGGCTGAAGACGCCGTCAAGAAGTACACCTACGAAGAGCTGCACAAAGAGGTCTGCAAGTTCGCCAACGTTCTCAAATCCAAGGGTATAACCAAAGGCGACCGCGTCGCGATCTACATGCCAATGGTTCCAGAATTGCCAATCGTAATGCTCGCCTGTGCCAGAATAGGCGCCATTCACTCGATCATCTTCGGAGGCTTCAGCGCCGACGCAATCGAGGGCCGCATAAACGATTCCGACTGCAAGATGCTTATCACGTCCAACGTTTCGTTGCGTGCTGGCAAGCACATCCCCCTCAAGTCGATTTCGGATGAAGCTCTAAAGAAGACTCCGACAATTGAGAACGTTATAGTTACCGAGGTCAATGATGAACCCTGCAATATGCAGGACGGCAGAGACTTCTGGTATCATGACGTAATGGCCGATGCATCTGACCAGTGCGAAGCCGTGCACATGAACGCCGAAGACCCGCTCTTCATTCTGTACACATCTGGTTCGACAGGCAAGCCAAAGGGCGTGGTTCACACAACCGGTGGCTACCTCATGCACATCAGTCTGACACACAAAATCGTATTCAACGTACATGAAGACGATATTTACTGGTGTACCGCCGATATCGGCTGGGTAACCGGACACAGCTATATCGTTTATGGCCCGTTGGCTAACGGCGCAACATCCCTGATGTTCGAGGGCGTTCCCACATATCCCGATGCCGGTCGTTTTTGGCAGATATGCGACAAGTTCGGCGTTACCGTATTCTACACAGCCCCCACTGCTATCCGCGCACTGATGCGTCTTGGCGATGAGTGGCCCGCAAAATACAAACTCGATACCATGCGAATTCTCGGCACCGTCGGCGAGCCGATCAACCCAGAAGCATGGATGTGGTATTACGAGAAGATCGGTCGTAAAAAGTGCCCGATTGTTGATACATGGTGGCAGACTGAGACCGGTGGTTTCATGATTACACCAATGCCTGGCGCACATACCCTCAAACCGGGCAGCGCCAGCAGACCGTTCTTCGGCGTTGACACCGCCGTCCTCCGTGATGATGGCAGCCAATGCGATGCCAATGAAGGCGGCAAACTCGTCATCCGCAAACCTTGGCCTGGCATGATGAGAACAATGTGGGGCGATCACGACCGCTTCATCGATACATACTTCACGATGTACAACGACATCTACTTCGCAGGCGACGGTTGCCGGGTGGATAACGATGGCGATTACTGGCTCATGGGCCGAATCGACGACGTCGTCAATGTCTCAGGCCACCGCATCGGTACAGCAGAAGTCGAAAGTGCTCTCGTAAGCCACAACAAAGTTGCCGAGGCCGCTGTGACTCCGATACCGCACGAGATCAAGGGCCAGGGCCTTTACGCATTCGTAACGCTGGTAAATGGCGTTGAGGAAACCGACGAACTCAAGAAAGAGCTTATTATGCACGTCCGAAAGGAGATTGGCCCGATCGCTGCTCCTGAGGCTATTCAGTTCGCACCATCACTGCCAAAGACTCGTTCCGGCAAGATCATGAGGCGAATCCTTCGTAAAATCGCTGAGAAAAGCACCGACAACCTCGGTGATATAACCACACTGGCCGATCCAAGTGTCGTTGAGAACTTGATCAAAGGCCGTGGACAGTAGAATATCTGATATAGAATGACTGAGTGCCGGGTGCGTATTACAATACGCACCCGGCACATTTTAATCAAGGAAGGGAAAGAAAATGTCCGAGCAAAAGGTCATGAACCGTTGGTTGGTGGTCGTTGGTGGCATACTCATTCAGCTTAGCCTCGGAGCCATCTACGCATGGTCCGTATTCACACCGTCCCTGCGTGAAGCAGGCTGGAACAGCCAGCAGACACAGTACGTCTTTTCCGCGGGTTTGGCCTCTTTCGCCATTGTGATGGTGTTAGCTGGTTCCTTTCTCATGCCACGGCTCGGCCCACGCAAACTTGCCATTCTGGGCGGTCTTGTTCTGGCTCTGGGCTATGTGCTGGGTGGTCTGGTGGGCAAGACGAATGTCTCGCAACTCATCATCTTCATTGGGATCATCGGCGGCGGTGGAATCGGCTTGGGCTATGTAGTGCCGATTGCTGTCGGGATGCGATGGTTTCCTGACAAGAAGGGCCTGATCACAGGGCTCGCCGTGGCCGGATTCGGTTTCGGAGCAATGCTTTGGGTCAAGTTAGCTGGCGCCTGGGGAAACCTCATTGGCACGTATGGATTGAGTCAAACCTTCATTATCTACGGCATCGTGTTCGGCGCCTTGGTAACCATTGGAGGTATCTGGATGGTCTTTCCACCGGAAGGTTGGAAGCCCAAAGGCTGGACGGCCCCTCCACCAAAGGCGGGCCAAGTCGCACAGGGCACTAACTATTTGGCCGGCCAAATGCTCAGGACGCCTCAGTTCTACATGATCTTCTTAACATTCGTATTCAGCGCAGGGGCCGGTCTCATGACGATTGGCCTGATGAAACTCTTCCCAAAAGAGGCGCTTCAGGCTGCCGGTATAGAGGCCACGAAGGCCAGCGCTATCGCTGGAACCGCGATGGCCGTCTTTTTCTCCCTGGCTAATGGGTTTGGACGTATTGCTTGGGGAACCTTGTCCGACAAGTTGGGACGCAAGCTGTCCGTCATTATCATGTGTGCAACACAGGGGATTTTTGTTATCGCCTTCACCAAGATGGCTTCCACTCCGGCTCTCCTATATCTCGGAGCGACACTCATCGGCTTCAATTTTGGTGGTAACTTCGCCCTGTTCCCAACCATTACCGCTGATACCTTCGGTGCAAAGCACATCGCTCAACTGTATCCGATGGTATTCCTGGCATATGGCGTCGGTGGAATCGGCGGTCCGATTCTTGGGGGACGATTGGGTGATATGGGCAACTTCCCCATGGCCTTTACGATCTGCGGCGCCCTCTGCCTGGTTTCCGCAGCAATAACCGCCTGTGTAAAGCCGCCGTCAAAACCGGCTCAAGCATAGACACAAAGACATGTGAATTCAGAAAGAGGCCTCATTTTTACACTGAGGCTTCTTTTTTGCGCAGGTTCAAAACAGTCGCTTCCTACAGCCCGTGAATGGGAAAAACAGTTTCCTTAATCCTCTTCACAACGGCATCAAGCGCTGGCTCAACAGTGTTCCTCTGCTGCTCGGTAACCGCCAGTGCCCTGTCGCGCAGCCCTCCCTGCCAGTCTGTGCTTTCCAGCATCACTCCCCCCATACCCATGTTCATCTCATCCCCCATATCGTCGCCGCACAACACACTCCAGGCCAGCGCCCACGCCCTGACCGTGTTCTCCACGTTATAGCCTCCGCCGCCCGTCATGAGAATGGGCTTACCGAAACTGAGAAGCTTGTTGATAATCTCAACGTAGGTGTTGTTTGTGAGGCACAAATTGGCCAGAGGATCGCCCGCAAGCGTATCAGCCCCAAGCTCAAAAACAATCACATCAGGATCGTACGCTTTAGCCAGTGGTGGAACTACTTCCGTAAACGCCGACTGGAAAGCCTCATCAAAGGTACCGATGGGCAAGGGAACATTCACACAGTACCCCCTACCAGGCCCCTCGCCAATCTCATCTTCGAAACCAGTCCCAGGAAAAAGCGTCTTTGGATTCTGATGAAACGAGATGGTCATCACATCGGATCGTTCGTAAAAGCCAAAGGCTACGCCGTCGCCGCAATGCACATCGACATCAAGATAGAGCACCCGCTTACCCGCCTCGGCCAATATCATACATGCAAGAGCTACATCGTTGATATAGCAAAAACCCGCCGCCTTATCAGGCATCGCATGGTGATACCCCCCCGAAGGATTGAACGCCACATCGGCCTTTCCATCCAGAATCAGCCTTGCTCCAACAAGGCTTGCCCCGGCCGCAAGAACTGCGTAATCATACATCCCTCTGAAAATCGGGCAATCTTCAGTCCCGATCCCCATCATTAATGCTTCGTGATCCCACTTACCCGCCGCAGCCCTCTTCAGAGCATAAAGATAGCGAGCTTTGTGAAATTTCTTAAGGACTATTCTCTCTGCGGCAACAGGAGGCGCCTCGAAGTTGTCGTTGCCACTCAGCATCCCCATAGAATGAACGAGATTCCTGGCCTTGCCCGCACGAGATGTGTTAAACGGGCAATCCGCCGGATAGCTGTACTCTTCGATCTGCGGAGAGTGAATAAATGCCGCTCTTCTCGTCCTCAACTCTGCTCCTGTTGTCCAGGATCTTCCAAATTGTACGTGATGTTGTAGACATCGCCGTCAAAATCTACGTTCACCATGAATCCGGAGTTTTGGAAGACACTTAACATTGGCCTGTTGTTCGGAAGGACTTTCGCAAAGAACTTCTTCACTCCCCGCTGTATTGCGATGCGAGTTATGTAGTCGAGCAGGAAAGTCCCCATCCCCTTCTGTTGCCATTCATCTTGCACGAGGAAGGCTACTTCAGCAGCCTTGGTCTTAGGGTCGAAGAAATATTGCGCTATCGCAACAATAT
>CAZYMD010000025.1:0-33498 GCA_964649005.1 uncultured Pirellulales bacterium | reverse complement strand
TTCTGAAGTCGGCATCGATAATCAGAGTCCTCTGGCCACTCTGTGCCATGGCGATTGCAAGGTTGCTCGATAATGTGCTTTTGCCTTCGCCCGCCGCGGGGGATGTGATTAGAATCGTCTTTGCCTTGCTTTTAGGGAGGCTGTAAAACAGGGCAGTGCGAACGGTCCTGTATGCCTCTGCGGCCATAGAATTGCTCTCTCCGCCCACTACCAATCCTCGCCCGGTCGCTGAGAGCTTCTTTGACATCGAAGGAATAACTCCGAGAATCGGAACGCCAAGAATGTTCGAGACTTCTTCGCTCGTGCGAAGCTTCTGGTCCATCCAGTCACGAATCTGCGAGAGACCTCCCCCTGCCAGCATTCCAAGCACCAGGGCAATTGCCATGATCCTGGCTTTCTGCGGGTGCGAAGGTTCCGATGCCGCTCGCGCCACTTCGAGGATGCTTATGTTCAACGCCCCGGTATCTTCGGTAATGTTCAATTCTTTGATGCGATCGTCCAGGATATCACAGAGTTTTTTGGTCTGTTCGTATTCCGACTGAATGATTGCGTACTGAGCCAATTGCTCGTTTAGCGACGAAGCCTTCTTCCACTGCTGCTCGAAATGCTCTGCAATCTTTTTCTCCTTCTCCTCGGCCATCATATGCTGCTGCTGAGCCAGCTTAAGTTGAGCCTGAGCGAATTGTTTGTCCAATTGTGACAATCTGATCTGAATCCAGTCTATCTCTGCATCCAAGGCCAGCACTCCAGGATGCTCGGTCGTTAACAGGCGGAGACGGTCCGCACGGCGGTGCTGCAAAGCTTCAAGCTGCAAGTGTAACTGGGACTTCTGGTTTCCGGTTGACACGTATGTCCCTTGAGTTCGCTGAACCTCTATGTACTGCTCAAGAGCCTCCGGATCATCGATCATCTGCTTTGCCGATTCATATAATGATTGTGCCTCGATAGTCGTCAACTGCGCTTCGGTGAGCACAATCGAGAGTCTTTCCAGCCGGCTGAGGACGGGATTGCCCTGATTGGCATCAAAGGTGAGTCCGATGTTTCGCTTCCTGAAATCCATCATCGCTTTGAGCCTCTCAGATAGCTCGGCGCTTCGCTGGGCCTTCTCCTTCTGCAGAATCTTAAGCACCTCGGCTGAAGTACTGCGTTTGCGGGCGCTATAATACGTAACGTAAGCATCCACCACTTCGTTGACGATCTGCGCGGCTTCTTGAGGATATGGGCAACTAAAAGAAACACTCACGATATCGTCTTTCTTGCCTACCCTTGCCTGCAGTTGCTTCTTGAGGTAAGGAACGGGATTGTCTATGCGGCGGAGGCTTTTCATCTGCCTGAAGCCTGACTGATCGAGGGCTGCGGACAGAATCGGGGTAGATCGTATCAACTCAGTCTGTGTGTAAAGATAGTTCTTAGATCGAGTCATGACGCCCTCTTCCATCTCGGTCATGATCCTGGGCCCTGTCTGTTCGACGTAAAGACGCGATGTGCTGGTATATATGGGTGTTGTCTTCGTAATAAATACAAAACCGGCTGTCACCGCCGCCAGCACCGTCGCCAAAACCAACCAGCGATTACGCCAAAGCACACCGATAAAGCTCTCCGGCACCGGCCCTACGGGTTGAATTGCGCCGGCCAACGAGTTGTGCATCCGGCTTAGATTGCTGTTGTCAATCGTTGTATTGTCCATAATTCTCCGCACTGAATCTCGATCCTTGCTTAATCTCCGTTGAACATATCATCCATTCGCAAATACGTGCCGATACTGAGTCTGAAGGTTCTGTCCAAGAACAGGTTTGTGCGCGTTCGCTGGGTCTGTTCGACTGCGATAATGTCACCCGGCTTTATTTGCATGTTGGCTGCGTCTGTGAGTCGCTCTGGATTTTTCGATTCGATAATCTTGAACGGGGCTCTGGCGATGCTCCCATCCGAGCGCAAACGATAGATTGTGGCGTATCTTGGGCCGGCGATCAGATTTAAACCACCGGCAAATGCAATCGCCTGCATCAGGCTGTAACGCGCATCGGGCGGGTATGGAAAATTACCAGGCCTGTTTACCAATCCAACGACAGTCACAACAGGCATTTCAAGTCTCTCCACCGTTACTGCATCTCCATCGGCCAGCGCCACATCGGCAAACGGAATATTCAGCCCTTTGACAGGCAGCACAATGCATCGGTCGGTTTCGCAGTCGGTGGCTTTTCTGTTTGAATCATCCGTTTTGGGCGATCCGGCGTTTGATGTTGATTGGACACCTTCGACGCCGGGTTGAAGCTGCTCAGCCAACTGCTTGAGCATTTCTTCTACAAAAGACTCAGAGACACCTGACTCGGTATGAATCAGCCTTTCTATAAAAGCATGCCTCTGAACGCTACTGGCAACGTCGAGCTTCTCAACAAGCAGGACTCTCCCCTGATACTGCGCTGTTAGTTCCCCAGTTGTCGACAAAGGATCATTCTGAGAAAAGCTTATCTCGACCAAGATTTCTCTGACGTCTGCGTGGTCTATATCCGTCTGCTGCTTTATGTTCGAGTTCGCGTCTGCGATGCGACTTATACGAATGACCGCCGCACCTTGATCGACAATCCCTCCGGCTTCCATTAACAAACCAATTAGGGACATCTTGTTTTGTCGCAGATTGTAAACTCCCGGTTTCTCGACTGCACCCACTATGGAAACTCCAGCAGTTTTGTATTCTATTACGCGCGCGAAGACCGATGGATGTGTCTTCGAATACCTGGGGTAGTAGGCATCTATAACAGCCTGCTCGATTTCGGCAGGCGATTTACCCAGTACTTCGATCTGGCCGACGACGGGCAGGCTGATCGTTCCCGTCCTGCTGATCCTGCAAATATATGGCGCAGAACTATCCGAGATTGCCGGCTCCTGTGCTGTAATCAGTTGCAGGATCGTCGGCATCGTAAGTTCGAGCACTTCACCTGTCGCCACATGGTATGGCCCACCGGCTATCCTTGCCCTGACCAGACGGTCTGTATCGACTACGGGTGTGGTTGGGCCTGCTTTTTCAAATTCCGTTAACTGTTCCGTGGAAAGCTCGCGGACCTTATCAGCACATCCAGGCAGGAGTATGGACGTGCAAAGGATTGCCAACAGCACAAGAACGATCCTTATGCACCCAATGAATGTCCTATCTCTTTCCATGAAATTCACCTTAAACAACTCCATGCCGCACCCTGAATTCTCCGCGCACATATAAATAAATCTCTTCTCGACGCCATCGGACGGTGGGCTCGTATAACGCCGGTCGAGTTAACGTCGAATTAGTAACGGACGAAACGGACTACGCAATGCAGGCCTGAATGGGATTCGAACAGGCGGTCTCCGCATTGGATAGTTCTTCGGTGGCACAAGCAGTGGATCACTTTTGGCAAGTGAGGTCCCAGTCATTACTACCGCACGCCTGCCCGGTGGGATACGGCATGTCACTATAGTCAACGCGAACGGGTCCAACATAGTGACCTGACCGGGCAGTTCATCACGTTTGACGTCCATCGTTCTCGTAGCCCCGTATGCCAAGACCGCACCGGCGCCACTAAGCGCCACAGCAAGAGCGGCGAATCGCAATACATTCACAAAGTTTCTTTTCTTCTCCGCACAAACAGTCGCCCTCTTCATGAATCCTCCATGCTTTCTCTATAAAAACGTCTCACTATTCTCTCTAACTATTGTTACCTCGCCGCCGGCACAGAAACCAACCAGCCGCCCCGAACAGCAGCAGGGATAGCGGTTCTGGAATTGCCTGAAGGACCTCCCCGCCATAAGTGTAGTAGACAGCCCCACCGTTCCATATATGCTCACCGACCATCCCAGAGCGGTTCACACTCCAAGCCAACGCCTCCCGGCCGGAAAGAATTTCCGCTGTATAATCCACACCAACCTTACTATCAGACGCAATAAGGCCGAGTATTCCAAATACCGTGTCCTCGGTGTAACCGCTGTTTGCGTGGTCGAAACTTTCGTAGAAAGACCCTGCGTATGTGCCATTTATCACCTGATGAGATGACAACAAATCAGGCAGATCGCTCAGCGTCACGCCCGCCCAGAGACCATCTCCAGAGAGATCGAACGGATCGATAAGTGTATCATTCAGCGGCCCCGTCTGCGCCAATGCCCACGTTGCAACACCAAGACTCATCACCGGATAGTACGCCAAATCGTCGGTAATAAACGATAAATAGCGTATCAAAGCCTCTCGCCAGATATATGCATCTTCAGCTCCCACCATTACAGCGGCGACAGTGTGCTGGGCTGTATAGAATACTGCGTTGGATGGGTCAGTTTGCTCGAAATAACGCGTATAGGCATCTGTTTCGAGTCCATTGTAGAAATCTCGTACGGCCTCTACATACGCAGCCTCGCCTGTAACATCCCAAAGCCGAGTCAGAGCGTAGGCCTCATCGCCATAGAAATTGCCCTGCGCCTCGTTGATTATGAAGCTTGCTCCGAGTTCGGCTGAATTCTTGTAGCATGTATTGTCTGTCAGCTCGTAAGCATTGACCAAGCCTGCAACTATTGAACCGACATACGTCTCCTCTCCGAGCCAAGCTCCGCCGGCCAGTTGTTCACCAGTGAGATAATCTCCAACTGCTTCTACCGCTTCATTGATTGTCAGCCCTGCAGCAGCGTCCTGGCAAAAAAGCGAAACCATGGCCGCCACAATTATACATACTGCTTTTAATCTCCTTTTCATCGTTTTGATCCTCCGGCTTCAAAGCGATTTATTCAGCGCTTATCGACTCGGCAGCGAACTGCACAATCTATCTTTCTCTACAGTCCGCCACCAATCCTCTTAATTGCATTTTTCACGATAAATATACAAACTCACTTCGTTTCCTACTCAGGGAGCGCTAGCTTGTACGAAACGGCGATTTGCGCGCCGTCTGTGACATAGACGTACAAGCACACGCAGGAAGAGACCTCCTTAGATGTATACTCGCGAAGTAAAGACCGGCGAATACTATAACCTACCGGTCGCTAATGTCAAGAAAAAAATGAAATACATTTTGGAAATCAGGTAGGCACGCTATACCCACACAAAGGATATTCTGGATAATTCGAGGGCAATTCCAAAAAGAACGGCAGGCACACCAATCCTCTTTGTCTTCAATTTTCATCCTGCTGGAAGTAGGCCTATAAAAAGAATAAGGAGTTCTAACAAAACAGCCTGGATTCCCGCCTTCGCGGGAATGACACAAAGAATAAGACAGGTATTGTTAGAGTTTTTAAACACCTTACACAAGCGGCATTTATAGAGCCAGGATAGAATCTCCTTTCGGCAGGTCAAAACAGACTGTGAGATTCTGCGCATCGCGGCTCCATGTTCCAGGCTTCAAATCCTTCAGCGTCTCGACTTGCTGCAAATTTGCCTGATCTGAATCAAGGATAGGTCTTGGCGGTTTGGACGATGGTGATTTGATCCGAACGGTAAACTTCGGTGTTGCAAATGGAGCGATAAACTTGATTTTCGAGCTATTTCCTTCGATCTGCGTCAATTCCTTAGCCGCCCAGTATCGCGCGATCTCGCTGAGCTTCATCCAAATTAGATTGTCATACCTCGCATGAATTCTGCGAACCACTTCCTTGAAGATATTGAAACCGATTTCCTCGCTATTGTAGTAGATGCCGGGCCAGTGACATACTAATATGGCGGGCTCGCCCTTATCGATAACCTGTGGGAGTCTGCCGCCTTTAAGATCCTCCGTTATGAACTTATCGACCGAGCCTGGCACAAGACCGTCCCAGCCGCCGAACCAGTCGCCTGTGCAGCCTATAATTGACACCACGCACTTTGGATTTTCTCCATTCAGGCCTGAAGCATACTGGACAATGGGAGCAACACTCTTATCATCAGTGAACAGGTCGCGGAAGTAATGTGGAATTTCGGCATTGAATACATCCCTGCACGATTCCAGCGTAGCCTTTGCGAGATTCTCGCGATTTTGGCCTCCGAAGCCGCCCGGCGTTGTAATACCTTCGCAATCGAGGCCGATATTCTTGAGAATTCGCAGACCATAGCTCATGTAGCTTGCCAGCTCGTCGACGGATTTATCCTGGCTCCAGCCCCAGTTTTCCATGAACTTCTCGCTCTTGTCGGGATAGGGCCTGCCTGTTTTGAGGTCGATTACACGCGTATGAGTCACCATCTCGGGGTGAATATCCCAGTTGGGCATCATAAGCTCCCGGACGAGCTTGATGCTGTCTTCGAGCTGCTTTCCAGACCAGCCCGGCAATCCACGATCGAGCCAGCCCACACAGGCCGGGTTCGGAACAATGCTGTACTTGCCTTTGACATCGTGCTCGCGGCACCACTGGCCAAACTTGCGGACGAATGAATCCGGAATCTCCCTTGGCAGCTTGCGCCAATCCTGCTTATAGTTTTCCGGGAATGTCTCGGCAAACTGTGGTATCCCGAAATGCGCCATATTCACCAGGCAGGTCGAGTCGTCGATAATAAAGCTGAGGGGCACGCGATTCTGAGGATTCAGAACCTCCACATCCAGCGACTGCTCCGGTCGGTCCCCTTTTTCCTGCCCCAACGCTGTCGCTCCGGTCGCTAATAATGTAGCGGCCTTGAGCAAATCTCTTCTGCTAATGCTCTTTTCCACAGCCATTGCCAACCTCCCGAGATAATCTTATGAGTATTACTGTTAGTAATCGCCTCGAATTCAGGAACTATAGCAAAACACCCTGGATTCCCGCCTTCGTGGGAATGACAAAAGGTACAAGGTAAGTTTTCTTAGAGTATCTTAGTTTACAAGCTCGCGCTCGATGGCCTCCAGTGACTTGCCTTTCGTTTCAGGCAATTTGCGATAGATGACTACAAGTCCGATCAAACAGATAAATCCGTATAGCCAGAAGGCGCCGTGTGCGCCGAGAGACCTCTTCAAAAATGGGAAACTGAAAGTCAATCCCGTGCAGCCCAGCCACAGTGAGAATACTGCAATCGACATTGCAGCGCCGCGGATTCGGTTCGGGAATATCTCCGATATAACGACCCATGTAATCGGCGCGAGTGACATGCTGTAGCATGCGATTGCCAGCACGACCAGAACGAGCATGTGAACGCCGGTGCTTTGCTGGTAGTAGCCTGCGCCAAGAATTGCGTAGATGCCCGCCAATCCGCCTGCGCCGATGAGCATTAAAATTCTCCTGCCAAACCTGTCCACTGTGAAGATAGCCACGAATGTAAATGCGAGATTTACGATTCCAGTGATGACAATATTAAACATGACACCGCTTACGCCATAACCGGCAGCCTGGAACACTTCCTGGGCGTAGTTGAAGATCACGTTGATACCACACCATTGCTGAAAGACCGCCAGGAATACGCCAAGCCCGATGATCTTCAGCAACCTCGGTTCGAGTAGATCGCGGAAGTTAACCTTAGCGATTTCCTCGCTCGCCAGCGTTGCCTTTATCTCCGCCATCTCCCTCTCTGCATGCTCGGTCCCCCCTATCCGGCCAAGCGTGCGCAACGCCTCTTCGTCACGACCATACTTGGCCAGCCAGCGCGGGCTCTCAGGCACAAAGAACATCAAAAAGAAAAACAGCGTCGCTATGACGGTCTCGACCCCGAACATCCAGCGCCAACCCTTTTGTCCGTTCCACGTCGGCAGGATATAAGCGGCCAGGACCGCGCTGTCCTCTTCTTCTTTTTGCTTTGTAGCTTCCTTATTATCTTTGGCAACCTTGACCACTGAAAGCTCAGGGAACTTTTCATGCACCGCCCTGAACACGTCCATATCAGTGACATCCGCCGCCTTGTCCTTCTCCTTGCCAATCTCGAAGTCATCACCATAAACTGTCTGAACCACATCATCAGTACTGGCCAGCAGGCGAAGCTGGTCCGCTGTCGGAACCTGCTGCGCTATCGTCATATTGACAAGCTGCGCCGCTAATATTCCGATCACAATAGTCAACTGGTTTATCGAAACAAAGCGACCCCTTATATGGGCGGGAGATATTTCAGCAATGTACATAGGTGACAGGTTCGAGGCTAATCCGATACCTACACCGCCTATCCATCGGAAGATATTGAACCATACAAAGCCAGGGGCCAGTGCTGTCCCGATGGCTGAGAAGGTGAACATAAAACCAGATAGAATCAACAGCCGCTTGCGACCGAATCTATCTGTCAAAGCCCCTGACACGATAGCCCCAAACAAACATCCCACAAGGGCACTGCTCATCGCCAAACCCTGGAGTACGGAACTGTTGTAGATGCCAAAGAAGGGCTCATAGAATAGCTTGGCGCCTCCGATGACTACCCAGTCGTAGCCGAACAGGAGACCACCCATTGCGGCCACCAGGCATATCAGCCAGAGAAATCTCATATTGTATCGTACGCCTGACTCTGGAATATTCGCCATAAGAAGAATCCTTGTCCTCTATTTATTCAATTCCTTAATAACGTCAAGCTCTGCAATCGAAGCAAACTTTTGGCCATCCACCCCGACCAGCGCGACAAAACGAATAAACTTCGCGCGCATCGGTTTGCTGAACTCAATCTTCTGTTTCGAACGCACTCTTGGCAACTCCCCGGCTACAACAGCCTTTCCCCACGCCTTTCCATCGTCGCTGGCAAATACTTCATACTTCGATATCCAACCGTTGCTCATATCCTGGCGTGGCAGATATTGCAGAGCTGAAATTGTGGTCTCCTGCTCAAGCTCAATAACCAGTTCGTGAGGGTAATCGGGTGTCTGTGGCTCCCAGGCAGTATGCCAGATTGTATTGGGATTGCCGTCGATGGCATTGGCGGCTTCGTAACCTGTCTCCTCGCTGTCGGCTCGAACGCTTTTTACTTTGCCCAATAGAGGAGGCTCTCTGAACAACTCGCGAATCAAGTCCACCTCTACTTCCTCTTGAGGCAGAAAACGGTCGCTTTCCATATAAGAAAGAAGGCTACGTAACATCTGTCTGGCAACCGGCCTGTCGATCATATCGTTATTAAGATCGATACTGCAAATTAGCAGTCTGCCCATACCTACTTTGGCCTCGAAGACAAGAGCCAACTTGCGATTCGTGTTCCAATCGTCGACAACCTGCACGATTGGCCGTAGCGCGTTTGGGAAGTTATTCAGGACCATCGCTTTGGACTTCGTGACAAGGTCCCACCATTGCCAGTTAGTGTAATATTCAGTTGGGAACTTTGTTAGGGCCGCATGATTGGGATCGCACAGTATACCCAAAGTATGAGGCGGCTGACCGCGCGTCCATGCGGTGTTCCAGAAAATAGACGTGAAACCGGGCGGCACATCGCTGTTGACTGCAAGCGGTTTTGGCATTAGCAGCACCTTCACCCCTCTGCTTAAAGCTGTCACAATGTCATCGCTAAAGTTGTCCACGATAAGCACATCATCGGGTTTTTGCACCAAAATATTGCTCGGATACACCCATATATCCCATGAGTTGGAATATTTCGCGCCCTTCAAGGATACATTCAGAACAAGCTTCGAAGGCGCTGATACTTCATCCAACGTAGCTGTAATATCTCCGAGATTTGTCCCATTGCCAATCAGAATCGTCCCGGCCGGCAGATTCCCTTTGGAGACAGCCACTCCATCAGCGTTATTTAATGTCCACTCGACAACAGCATTCTCTATAGGCTTCGAGCCAAAGTGTGCAATCTCAGCTTTGGCGCTGAAGGTTTCGTTCGTCGTCCAGATGCGTTTTTCCATTCGCACGAGGGGCACTGTTTCGCAACAGTACTGATGGTGTTCATCAGGACCGACATAGCCTTTGGAATCCCAGAAGGGATCAAGAATTCCCACCAGCGCCGTTCCCTGGCCTGGGAAGTCGTGCAGATCGAGCAATTGAAATCCGCCAAAGCCAGGCGTTCTCAAAGCCGATTCGATTTCCTGTTTGTATAGCAATGCCTGGAGCTTGCCTGAGGCCATCAGAAAATCATGCGCCTGATCCAGCATCCCCCGTTCGCTTAGAGAATCCCGCACGATCTCGAAATTGCCCGCCCGCAGAACACCGGTGTACTTTTCGATCTCATCGAGATTCGGAAAGACGCACCATTGTCCGATTTCGTGGCTTACAATAGGGACTTCATATTTCTCAACGAATTCTCGGTAGTCGCTTGCTGTCTCAGGAGCTTTGGCATTGAACCGGCTCTTAAGACCCGCCCCCCACTGATGTCCGCGAGGCGCGGGCGTGCTGTGATACTGATTCTCAGGTATGATTGGCCAGCCGGCCGCACTTGTATAGAGCCTGCGAGGATCTTTCTTTTTCCAGTAATTGACTAAATCACCGAGATATCTTTTCTGGTTGCCGCCACCGGGCTCGTTGCCATAAGCGAGCATGCAGAAGGATGGGTGATTCCCATAAGCCTTCAGGATGCGGTCCCCTTCGTTATAGACGAACTTGTCGATGGGCTTGCCATCGCCAATAGTCGTCCAGCATGGAGTTTCGATATGAAAATATACACCCAGCCTATCAGCCGCCTTGAAGGCCGCCTCGGGCGGACACCAAGAATGAAAACGCAGATGGTTCAGCCCGTATGATTTCGCAATCTTCAGAATCCGCGACCATTGCTGCACGCCCATCGCAGGGTATCCCGTTAGCGGGAAGATAGAACATTCCAATGTGCCACGCAGAAAAACAGGTCGATCATTTATCATAAACTGAGTTCCACTCGTTGAAAAACGTCGCAGGCCAAACGTGCATTCGAACACATGGGCGAGTTCATAATCCCCGGACCTGGAGCGGAGCCTCATCATCAATTCGTACTGTGGGGCCGAAATATTATTCCATCGTAGGGCATTAGTTATTTTGGAATCGCCCGATTTTACACGGAGCACAACGCGGAGTTTATACACTGAGGGAGAGAACTCATCCCAGAGCAAGGCATCGTCGCCGAGTACATAATCACATTCGATGATAGTTTGGCCCTGGGCGGCTTGAGCTTGTACAGTCATTTCTTGTGGTAGATGCTCCCGCCCTGAATACCGACAGGCGGCTTTGATGTCCAAGACCGCATCGATTGACATATCGAAATCGTTCCGAATGGCTATTTTCAACTTCACTGTTCCGGTTTCGATATCGGGATATGCCTGCACATCTTCAATCATGATTTTATTGGCGGCCCGCAATTCCATCCGGCCTACTATCCCGTTCCAGTTAGTCTGCGTATGGTCGCTGATGGAATGGGCGTTAACACCGACATTGTATTTGACGGAGTTATCCACGCGAATGGTCAACAGATGTTCGCCCGGTGACATCATGTCAGTAAGATCGTACACATGCGGCGTGCACAAACTGTCCTGGCCGCCCGCGGATTTGCCATCCACCCAAACCATCGTCTCCCAGTGACATCGTTCCAGAAACAGCTCTATCCGCTTGTCCTTCCAGACATCCGGAATCGTAACTCGCTTTTGATACCAAACGGGGCCGACGTAGTGCCTGAGTGGTGTGAGCCAGAATGGAACTTTCACTGAACCGGCCTGACGATACTTCTCATACTTGCTCTCGGTGAACCACGAGCGATCCAAAATTGCCCCTGTCCATTTGGTATCGACAGTAATGTCATCGCCATATCCTCGCTCGGTAACAGATCCGGGCAGAGCGATACGCCCACGCAGCTCGCGATCGCACCACCGCTCCTCTTTGCCTACATTCCCCGGATCGAGGCTGAATCGCCATTGCCCTGTCAGTGGAATTGAACATTCTCCGGCCGTAACTACATGACTGGACTCGGCAATAACCGTATCATCTGAAAGCCCGAAAAACATCGGATAAAACACTAAGAATAGAAAAAACGACCAAATAATAACAAATTTCACATCTGATCCTTTCAACACACTAATCGTCAATCTTTCAGTAGCAAGTGGGCTAATAGCTTCTATCATACGGTGATTAACGGGTCTTATGAAGCAAATTATCAGCATCCCAAAGCAATGCGTATAGTAAAGGACCGATATTCTTAAATCAACACACAGCAGCAACACTAATTGCTTCGCCTATCGCTTAAGTCACTTCTAATCAAGACCGATAGACTCAGAATGGACAGCCCGGGGGAAAGTGTATAGGAGCTGCAGGATAGAATAAATACGTGAGGAGTTGTTGATGCACGTAAGCAACGACCAGCAGGAGAAAACTGTTACAATCTGCAAAGATGCTACCGCCAAGGAAGCGGCCACCGTAATGATGAAATACGGTATCGGCTGCCTGATCGTCAATGACAACGAAGGGAAATTTGCAGGTGTGGTAAGTGAACGAGACATAATGAACAGAACAGTTGCAGCATCTCGGAACATAGATGTAACATCTGTAGCTGAAATCATGACCACACAGATTATCACCTGCACTCGGGATACGGCTACAAGCGAAGCACGCAAGATGATGGCCACCAACAAAATACGTCACCTTCCAATCATCGAAAACGGTGAGGTCGTTGGAATGCTTTCTGCGCGAGATCTCATGGGACAGCAACTTCTTGAAGATCGCGCCGCAGCGGTGGAAGTTGCAGCACTATCGAAATGTCTAAAGAGCATAGATCTTAATGAGGTTGCAAAACTCGTAACAACTGAAGTCCCTAAGCTTTTCAAAGCCCAAAGGTGTATACTATATCTCAGGGAGGACGGTGCAGAAAACAAGGCTCCTATATTAGAGAATTGCAGCGAATGTCTGTGCCCTGCTGAGAATCGACATGAAATAGAGATACCAGACGATCTGGGCGATGGCGGCAGCATCCTCTATGACAGCGTCATCCGTCCTTGCGAACAACACGGTGCGAATTCACCGCGAATTGTAATCCCGCTGAAAGTCAGCGGTTTTGGTGAATCGGATGGGGTAAGTAGTAATCAACTCTCTGGAACTCTGTGTATGTGTGGGCTGCCGTTGTCAAGCGTCACGGATAAAGAGTTGGTCTCATACAAGGCAAAACTTGCCAAGGATATTCTCAATTCTCATCTGAGCAATGCAAGACTGTATCAGGAAGCACGAATCACATCCGTAACCGATGCCTTGACAGGTGTAGGATCAAGAAAACTGCTGGAAGACGAGTTGGAGGCAGAGTGTGCTCGTGCGAAACGATACAGGAGCCCGTTTTCAATTGCGATCATAGATCTTGATAACTTTAAAACGATTAACGATGTCCTGGGACATGCCGTCGGCGACGATGCCCTCCGACAACTCACCGGATGTATGAAAAGCCAGAAGAGAACACCGGATGTACTGACTCGCTACGGCGGGGATGAGTTCGTGATTCTGATGCCGGAAACCGACGCCGAGAACGCCGGATTGGTAATGGAGAGACTCCGCGCCAGAGTCAAGAAGATTCGCCTTGCGCAGGACACACCGATAACTGTTAGCTGTGGAATAGCCCAGAATTCGCCCGATTTCAGCGACTCTTCCAGCGAGGTCATGCGAAGAGCTGATATGGCTCTTTACGAAGCAAAAAGCGCCGGACGAGATCGCGTCAAAATCTGGAGTTACAAGATGATCACGAACCTCTCCGCCGATGATGTCCAGATTGAAAAGGTCAAGAACCTTCAAAGACGTATTGCCGGCCTATCCGAACGTGCTGAATCGATGTTCATCCAGAGCATCTGTGGACTCGTCCGAGCGCTTGAGGCTAAGGACGCTTTCTCCATGAAACACTCTGAGCATGTAATGAAATACTCAGTCGGAATTGCCGAGGCTATGGGGCTCGGACCAAAACAGATAGAGATCATTCGTCGAGCCGCAATGATTCACGATATAGGTAAGATCGGGGTAGCGGACGCTGTTATGTCAAAACAGGGCGTGCTTACACCGCGAGAACGCAAGATCATTGAGCAGCATCCGATCATTGCGGTGCGTATTCTGAACAAGATGAGTTTTCTCGATCAGGAAGTGGAAATCATTCGGCATCATCATGAGAAATGGAACGGACGAGGCTATCCTGACGGCCTTTCACAAGCCTCCATTCCTCTTGGGGCCAGAATCATTGCCGTGGCTGATGCTTTCGATGCGATGACTTCATGTCGCGTCTATCATGATCAGAGATCGACAGCAGAGGCCGCCGACATCCTTGCCGATGCCGCAGGTTACGATTACGACCCCAAAGTGGTCACCGCCATGATATCCTGGCTACAGCAGATGCAGCAGAAGCTCGACGACCCAACCGAACTCACCACAGATGATCTCCTCGATTCGGATGAGAACTATAACGATGTGTTCTTGGAAGATGCGGACGAGCAGATAGAAAGTATCATAATGGCAAGCCAATCCTGACGCAGCCGCCCTGCTCAGGCAACGCCCAGCTTACATCGCAGTTCCTGAAGGTTGAGAACATCCTCTCTGTTGTATTCCAGGAGAGTCTCAAGTGCACGTTCGTCGCCATCGTTGATGTATTGCCACCAAAGTCTCACAGCCATATATCCGTTCACCTCTGAGAGCATTCGCCCTATGCCAAGCTTGCGTTCAACGGCTTTGAGACCGCCCTTGAGATTTTGTTTCCAGCAGTGGTACATCAGGTCGGTGTGCCTTGTGTATTGTCTCAGGTCCACGCCGAGTTTGGCTTTAATGAATGGCAGGTCAAATCGGCTGCCGTTGTATGTGTACAACTCGTCTACGCCCTGCAACACATCGAACAGCCGAGCGGCACAGATATCGCCTCCAATCATCTGCTCGACCAGCATCTCAGGACCTCTTACCAGAGCAACTCCAATCACAGTAAGCTCTGAGAACTTCCTGCTAAGACCCGTGGTCTCTATGTCCAGATATGCGTAGCACTTCATTAGAAGTTCTCGTCGGCCCCGTCTGTTATTTGGCGAGCATGTCCTTGTAGTCGGCGCAATACTGCTTGCGCTGACAACGGCCACAGTGTGAACCTCTCCATATGGTGTCGAACTGCTCCATGATCTCCTGAACGATGTCCTGGCGGTCCGTGATAATCCCCGACTCGAAATTCCTGCGGTCATTGCTCTTGGCTCCCATACCCGCCCCTGTGAAGTTCGCGCTACCAGTGTACGCGAGTCGGCCATCGACAATAGCACACTTGAGGTGCACTCTTGGGCACAGTATTCGCTCGACACCCCCAATTAGATTCGGGTATTTGTCGAAGTCCCTGCGAAAGGCCGGTCCCGGCTCTTTTGCGTGCAGCAGCCTGATCTCAACCTTCCTGCCGACCAGATCGCTGAACACCTCCAGCATCGGCGCCATCCCGCCCTTCTTATCCACGTACATATCTTTCAGGTCCGAGGTCGCAAGCCACAGGAATTCCTCTGCGCTGGGTATTATCCCACAAACGACCTGTTCGTATATCTTTCTGTCCGTGATAAACTTCAGCATACCAGGTATTCACTCAAATCCAACCAAGGCCATTTTTTTATGTTTGAGGCAAATAGCACGATACTCCAGGATGCTATCAGAGGCAACAGCAAATCGGTGCTGCGCCGGCTCCCGACTTTTCGGCTGTAGGATTTTGTTTGCGGAATTGCCAGTTTATGCGATATTTTAGTCGGAACCTTATTCTGTAAATAATATGCCTGACAAGATAAGAAAGGACACTATGTCGAACGAACTATTACACTGTAAGACGGCACGTCGTGACTTCCTGAGGGCTGCGGTCGGTCTCGCTGCCGTTGGCGGCTCGGCTGTTATGGCCACAGGCTCTCAAGCTTCGGCCCGAACATTAGTCAAGAAGGACTCAGTCATCCTTTTCCAGGGCGACTCTATCACCGACGCCGGGCGTGATCGCAGAAGAGAAAGCAACAGCAATGACGCCGGGGCGCTGGGCAGGGGTTACGCATTTCTCACTGCCTGCCAGCTATTGGCGAACCATCCTGGCGAAAATCTGAAAATCTACAGCCGTGGCAATAGCGGCAACAAGGTCTACCAGTTAGCGGAACGCTGGCAGAAGGATTGCCTCGACCTCAAGCCCGATGTGCTGAGCATTCTTATCGGTGTCAACGACATCTGGCACAAGCTCAATGGCAATTACGACGGCACTGTCGAAATCTACGAAAAGGACTTCGACGCCCTGCTCGAACGCACTAAAAAGAGCCTGCCCGGCGTCAAGCTGGTGATTTGCGAGCCGTTCGTGCTGCGATGCGGTGCCGTAAACGACAAGTGGTTCCCGGAATTCGACCAATTCCGCGCTGCTGCAAAGAAGATTGCCTCCAGGCACAAGACTGTGTTCGTGCCCTTCCAGAAGATGTTCGACGAGGCTGTGAAGAAAGCCCCGCCTAATTACTGGGCGGGTGATGGTGTTCATCCAAGCCTTGCAGGTTCCGCCCTGATAGCGCAGACCCTTGTTAAGGCTATCGGCTGATAAATTTCTATGCTGCTGCCGTAAAGGGTAGGATTCTGTTCGCATTTTGAACTCAATAAATTCAGGCCGTCCTCACAGAAAAACCGATTTGGCGGAGGGTCTAAAAATAAAGGACAATCAAATGAAGCCTCGTTATAAGGTAATCCTGATACCAATGTGTCTCGTTATGTTGTATGCTACAAACGCGCTCGGCGCAGAAGATCAGCAGGTCAGAGCCGCTCGATCCGTTCACCTCTGGTATAAAGCCCCTGATTCTGTACTGTTCTACAACGAGATTACTGTCGAGAAATCCTATCCGGGTACGTATTTTTGTGTCTGTGGCTTCAATCATGGCTACTTTGGCATCCAGGAGCTTATCGAACCGGGCAGGAAGGTCGTGATCTTCTCCGTCTGGGACCCGGGCAATCAGAATAATCCGAACACCGTTGCCGAGGATCGACGTGTCAAAGTGATCTATGGCGGCGAAGATGTGCGCATCAGCCGTTTCGGAAACGAAGGCACAGGCGGCAAGAGCATGTTCGACTATCAATGGAAAGTTGGCGAGCGCTACAAGTGTCTTGTCAAAACTACAGTCGAAGGCGATAAGACGACTTATGCCGCTTATTTCTATCTTAACGAACAAAAGAAGTGGAAGCACCTCGCCAGCTTCCAGACCATCACCGGCGGGGAAAACCTCAAAGGTTACTACAGCTTTGTCGAAGACTTCTGGCGCAATGGCAAAAGCGCCAAGAACGACCGCCTCGCCCGCTATGGTAACGGCTGGATCAAGAGCACCGCAGGCCAGTGGATCGCCCTCACTGAAGCAACCTTCACCGCCGACCGAACTCCGACGCTCAACATCAACGCAGGCCTCTTAGAAAACGACTTCTTCCTCCAAACCGGAGGCGACACCGAAAATAAAACCTCCCTCCGATCTACTTTGATCCGCCTGCCCAACGGCCTGACCCTCCCCGACTGATACTATTCCCAAAATTATGTTGGTTTGATGGAGGATTTGCACTCACAGGTTGAGGTGGGAGCAGCAGGTATAAGAATAGTGTTACTTCGCTGCAACGCACGGTTGGACGCTTCGATCATCTTATTTGACGAAAGATTCTTGGTTATTATCTTAGCGGGCATTATAGTCGGTAAGCAGGCTAACAATTATAAAGACGCACCGTGTAGATCGATGAACAGCGACCTTCCTCGCTGCTATGACGGTTACTGTTTCACACGAATCCAGAAACTCACAGGCGTCCCTGCCGCGGGACCAAGCAGCCCGGTAACATCCTTCCAATTATTGTTATCCGGTGACCATTCAAGCTTGTTGTTATTCATTCCTAAATGGAATGAAGCTGTAGTATAAACTTTCCATCGTTCCTCATCAGTACGTTTAAGTGAAATGCCTGTCCTTAGACTCACAACATCTCCTACACCGAACTCCCAGACAGAGAACCGTCCTGTTAACGGAAAGTCCTTTGTAGTGATTGGGGCGCCATGTAGTTTGAACCAGAAGCCTTCGTGTCTGTTACCACCCTCAAGAGTGACGCGCCATCGCTTCGAAAGGTTATCACCAGTGGCGATAAGTCCCTCGTTGCGGCCGCGGTAGTGGAGCATGGAGATATTTGTACGCACTCGGCCATTAGCATAGTCCGCCTCGAGTACCCGGGCACGCATGATCTCCAGACCTCTTTTGCAATGCAGTTCGGTCTTGTTATCAATCGTGTTAATCCTGTCAATTTGGAAGGCGGTAAGGTGTTTGTCATTGCCAATTTCAAAATAGAGATCCTGCAACTCCTTTATGGCCGGCAATCCCTCGACCTGTACAGTGCGTTCAAGAAAATCAACTTTCGTAATTCTGCCACGATACTCACGAACAACCGGTTTTATTGTGATACCTTGACCCTCCAGCAGTGTACCACCCGTTAGAGTAGCCTGGCGCAATCCATCTTTGTCACTGGAGAGATAGGCAAATTCTCCGGCCACCTTAATTCCGCCGGGTAGCGAACGCTTCTTATCAGGTCGACCGTCCGTGAAACAAATGTCGTCCGTCTGAAATGTCGTCTTTACTCTAACCGCCGCGGCTCTGAGAGCATCTGTTTCATTGTCGGGGATAGCAAGTAATTCACGTTCAGTAATAAAAGGGGCACCGGCGTAAGGTTCTATGAGCGCGACATAGACGGATTCAGTATCCCGGCTGAAGTTTTTCTGTGCATACAAGCATCGTCCCGATGTTTTTCGGCGAGTCAGGCAGCTTGCCGCCGCATCATGAGTGTCAACGGCAATGCCATGAAGAATTCTCGCGCCTTTTTGATCAAAGAGATGCAACCGTGTATACTTATAAGGCTCGGTTACTGCGCCTTGAGCATTGACCATACGCTTTTCGCAATAGCGATCGAGTCTCCATGTGGCTGTTAGCAGGTCGCCATCGATATCCGCCGCCCACTGACGATCACGGTCCGGCAGATACTCCTGCTGTGGGGTCCCTCCCGATTGATCGGCAGTTGATACGGTCTCTCTGTAATAACGCTCGTAACGAAAACGTTGCATATATTTCTCTTCCTCAGAGTTTCCGTCCTCAGTTAGGAATGTTTTGTTTTTGACATTAACTTCAAATCCGTCATCCGAGCAACCATGAAAACAATACGTGTGACGTTTGCCACCTGCAACTCGGATAACATCCAGGAAATACGATGATGGAGTTAGCACATTCGGATCGTTCGGATCAGTATCACCTTGGGCTGAGGAACCTTCATCAACATCAAGCACGGCAACGTGACGCTGCATTAATTTCACATTTTGATGATTAAACGGCGGTGTTGATTCGACGAGCGCATACGGTGAACCCGGGGCATCAAAAAGATTGCGCACCCAAATATAGCCATCCCATTCTCCCGGATTACTGGCGTAATACTCACCATTGCCGTCAACCTCAAGAAGGTTGTGCACATAGGTAGCCTGGTGTCGTGGCCTTCCATAGGCTGGACGCTGATTGAAATCACCAGACATGATACAACCGTGGGCGAAAACGCGTAAATCCAGGGTATCATGGTGAGCATGACCGGCGCCCGTTGCCATGGTTATTGCCGCTGCGCGTCGAAAACGTGTGTCATCGTATTGGCTGCCTGTTTCCAAAATCGTCGCCCAATCGGAAAGCACTCGACTCTTAAGATGAAGATCTTTGTTAACTTGACCGATGCGGGCAAATCGGGTGGAGGGGCCTCCCACATCTCCAATACCAAGATTGTGCCCCCCTACGGGATTGGCGAACTTGCGAAAATCTCTGCCCGTCATATTTTTGGGATACTGGCGGAAATCAGAAAGATCATATTTCCTGAGTCCCCCATTTTTGATGTAGGCCTCAGTAAGCCTGGCCGCTTCCCATCCAACAGGGGTTGCGTAAAAATACGAGCCGATGTTTGAGACACCGTCACGCGTGCAGTTGGTTATGATATTGTCGGCCAGACCGGCAAGGGTCTGGGGAAGTTCCCAGCCACGGGTCCAGATAAACTCCATCCAGGGCTTTGAAATCTCGTTGTCGCCCTGTATCTCAGCCAGATTGATGACCATCTGGGCCAGCCCGTGGTCATAATAGAAGCGAAAATGGCTCATTTGATTGGCTGCGTACTGGATCGTATAAACGTCAAGCAGCCACTGTAAGTCTGCCGGAGTTTTGATCCAGGGGATGAATCGCCCCACTGCGGCCACCAACTCATTATTGCCCTTAATGTAATCAAACAACCCGTCATAGTAATCCGCAAGATCAACGGGAGTCCATTTGCCCCATCCTCCGGGGATATCACTTCCCGGACCGTAGCGGCGAGTGGGCTCGTAGGGCTTACCCGTTGATGCGTAGATGAGTGAGTTGTTCGACTTCACCGCCGGGTACTGGTACGCGAGTGCACAAAGAAGAAACGCCCCGTCGCGGCCCGCCTCTATATCTCCTTCCTGGTACTGCTTCACAAGGGTACTCAAGCGATTGCCAATGCCCATGTAGCGTCTCTGATGACATAAGGCGATGTTCGAACGATATGCTTCGCCATCGACAATCCCCCAGCCGCGATCACCACCGGAATCCGGCAGCTCTGTGTGAGCGATCATGTCCTCACGAGTATATACTGCCTCAGGATTCTTCAGGTCGCCCTTGTAAAGCGCATAGGGTTGATCCCAGTCAGGGCTGTGGCGGATAGTACTATATCCTCCGCTAAACTTTTCGGCATTGCGGTCATCCAAATGGACATTAAGCGGCGGCAAGCTCTGCCATAGTGCTTCATCGCGATTAGCACGTGTCTCGGTGTCGACGATCATCTGTGGCGTTGGCCTGTCCTCTTTAAGAGTGGACTGCATCTTGCCTGCGTGCTTCGCGCACTCGCCAAAGACGTCGTGCACGTCGATATTGTATGTATAGAGCGTGGCCTGGCTTTCTTTAAGTAACGTGATCTTAGCCTTGAAAACTCGCGTGTCCACGCAATGAAACATGAAGACTACGGTCTCGTAGAAGTTGTCGCACGCCCGCCCGCGCAGTATGTAGGTCGAGATCTCCCCACCAGGGCCATCGTTAATCTCGAGCTTGAAAACGAATTGCTTCTCGGCCTCTTCCGTTCGAGTCGCCCCGATAATCCGAAGGGCATACATAAGCCTGGGCGTGAGCGAACCAATCTCTAAATCGACGGCAGTGCCTGGTTTCCATGGATAAACCTTAAAGGGGCCCCTTGTTTTATTTACAGGAATCAATTTATTCCACTGGCAGTGCCAATAGACAGGTTCAGAGTAGTCGAGGCACTCAGCCTGGATCTGCGAATGCTCCTTGAGCTTGAAGTTGCGGACCAGAGTGTTGTGATTGTATTGTGGATAGGGTGGCACGTACCGCTGCGCAGCATGGCGCACATGTTCGATCGATCCGGGGTAGTTGAGAAATTCCGGTTGGCCCCAGAAGAAGGATTCGCTATCCAGGCTTCGCACAATAATACTCATTTGTCTGCTGTCATTGGCTGCTTGTGCCGCCTGATACAATCTGTAGCGGGAACCAATCTGGAGCTTCCTCAGGTATGTAGCCGCTTCTTCGCGAAGCGCTGCTTCGGAATCCCCGCCATCGGTATTCCTGACCTTTTCCCACAATGGCTCCCATTGGGTCAGGACTTCATCTGAATCAAAGGTACAAAAACCAGTTCGTCCGGGAATCGGTTCGCATGGAAACAAAGGATACCCATGAATTCCCTCCCCATTCGCCAACAGGGGTACTGAACCTACTGCTATGATGAAAACCAGGAAACGAAATCTCAAGTGCATACTATGTTCCTCTGACGACCCACATTCCATTTAACCGATATTACCCATATAACGCCATAAACAGTGCTGCTGCATGCTAAGGTCTCGATAATAGCACAATAACCGATTTCATTTCAACTTCTCTTCCAGCCGGACCATCCACACGATTGAGCCCCCCCAAAAAAAATTATACCCGGAAGCGAATTAGATCACCTGCTGCTCTTAGCCAAGCGGCAGTAAAGAAAGCTAAAGTGTAGTAAGTCTTCACGTTAAAAGAAAACGTTCATCCGTTTGAATTATGGGTGGTCAGGCACCAGGTTTTAGATTATTCGATACGCAGGAACACACTTTGGAGAACCGATGTGATGACGGCTTATTACCTGAATATGTATTCATACCAGCGACGCCCTGAGAGAGGTTTTAATTGGCATGGACGTAAGACATGACAGTGAATCTCAGAAGGCCAGTCCTCATTATGAATTCTGGCATAACGGCATTACAGAGCAAGGTATGTTTGGCAATGTTTTTACGTGGACGACAACGGCACAAGGGAACTGGTATTACTCCGATCCCACCTATCTGTAACACATGTCCACTCACAACCACATAACACTTGCCATATACCTAATCAGACCAGCCATGCTTATTCACTACATGAAGCATCGATCCGCTTACCCCTGCCGGTTAATGTCCACCCGCCGATTACAACCAGATGACCTCATTATAATGATCGTGGCATTATCGGGCATTATTTTGCTGCGAGCATTTTTTCATCGGAACCAGCAAGCTTCCAGTGCAATTTGCACGCATTATCCGGCCTTTTTTGTCAACAACCGCAGCAAAATGCCCGAAAGACACAGAAGTGGGCAGCCGTTTTAGTATACCCTCTGTGATAGCCTGGAGAGTTTTTTGACCTTGAGAGTATTCCTGCATGTTTATAGCTCTTGGCCTGTATTCACCATGGACGCCCACGCGCTCGGACTCATTTTAAGTATGAGCAAATAGCAAATTAGCCGAACTGTAAAACCGAGAATGTTAACAAGGTCTTCGCTGCCTCAGCGAAGTGTCTTAGAGGAAAAGTGCATATGTCAAACACCCGCTTTCCGGTAGATGACAGCCGATGCAAGAACGCCACGGCGGCACTTAAGGCCGAGAACGAACTTCTGCAAAGGGAGAACGATTCGCTTCGCCGAAAGGCTGAAGACGTTATCAAGTCAAACGCCCAACTCGCAGAGGAAATCGCCGCATATAAGCAGACAGCAGAAATGCTGGAGCAGGCAAAGAGAGAGGCCGAAATCGCCAATGAGTCAAAGAGCCGCTTTCTGGCAAACATGAGTCACGAAATCCGAACGCCAATGAACGCAATCATAGGTTTTGCCGACGTCCTGGCTGAAAACCGGCTCATGGATGCACAAGCCAGGGTCGTCAATGTCATCCGGGATTCCAGCCACAGTCTCCTCAGGCTCATAGACGACATACTCGATCTGTCTAAAATCGAAGCCGGTAAACTTGATTTTGAGATTATCAGTTGCTCGCTGGCACAGATATTCGATTCACTTGAATCGATGGCTATGGCCAGAGCAACGCAAAAGAAAATCGAATTTGCAATCATTACCGCCGACGCTTTGCCTTCCCAAATACGTACCGACCCCACTCGCTTGCAACAATGCCTGATTAACCTAATCACCAACGCCATTAAGTTCACTAAAAAAGGCCACGTCCACCTCAATGTCTCCTTGCAGAGGGAGAATGATACCCCATTCATCCGTTTCGACGTTGAGGATACGGGCATCGGAATCCCGCTCGACAAGCAAGACAAAGTATTCGGAGCATTCGTCCAGGCCGAAGAGAATATCTGCCGCAAATACGGAGGCACAGGCCTGGGACTGGCAATCACAAAACAGTGCGCCGAGCTTCTCGGCGGACACCTTTCTCTAACCAGTGAACCCGGCAAAGGCTCGACATTCTCGCTCTTGATACCCGCCGGCCTGGATGTTGACGCCCAGCCCATCCTTGACAGAAGCAGCACCGCCGACATCTCACAAGACCAACCGAGCCAATCTCAAGAAACCACCTTTACCGGCCGCGTACTGTTGGCTGAAGATGTCCCAGCCAACCAGATGCTTGCGAGCCTGCTGTTGAAAAAGATGGGCCTTGATGTGACGCTGGCCGATGACGGCGCCGAAGCCGTCTGCAAGGCTCTGTCTCAGCCGTTCGATCTGATATTCATGGATATCCAGATGCCGAACATGAACGGACACGAAGCAACGAAGAGCCTCAGGAGCGAAGGAATTACAACCCCGATAATCGCCCTGACCGCCCAGGCGATGAAAGGGGACCAGGAGCAGTGCCTTAGATCGGGCTGTAATGACTATGTATCGAAACCCATAGATAGAAACAAACTGCTCGATGTTGTCAGAACACATCTGTCTTCCAAAGATTCCTCAGTGGACCGGAAAGTAGATTGTCTCGCCTCCGAGGCCCACGAGCTAAGTCATCTCTGTTCTACTGAATCACCAACGCCGGTCGATCTGGATCTAACACTCGAGATTGAACTCGACGCCTCTGACGAGAAGCCAAGCCGCTAAAAACTCACATGAGCCCGAAGATTCCCGCCGGATCAGGTCTCTGATTCAAGTATCGTCTCTACCATGCCTTAGACTCCGGATATTAACCAGTCCGGTGACGGATAAATTTACCTATTTGCATCTGTCACGAAAGAAGTCTTGCTATGAAAAGTTATACACCTGGTTAGAGGTTTCGCTGTACGTGACGCGGCATCATCGCCTACATGGGGGTAAACCCGTTATATTCGTATCGGCGGCTTCTGACGGAAGCAACTTGAGCTCAGTTACTGAACAGAATATCGGGGCATCTGATTGCGCACGGATTGTAAGAGAGTGAATTAGTGCATTGGGGTGTTTTTAAGGTCGATGGAGACGATGAGTAGGATAATCCAATGAAATTCTCAGGCCATTAGCATAGGGGTTGATAATCGAGCAATTCGGAGAAAAAGATTTCAGAGAACTTTGGCTTGACCACCGGATTTATGCCATGTAGAATTTGGTTGTAGGTCTATCAGGAGTTCAGATGTTGAAGGAGACGGTCTTGTAGAATGATGATCTGCGGCACAACGAAGCGTCGGGCTTGTAGAATAGCAGCTTTTGCTGCACTTACCCTTTACGTGGTAGCGTCCTGCGCCGTTGACCTGTTTCACAATGAAGAGTGCATTTTAGGGCACTTTGGAACAACGGATCGAGATACGGTCTCGGACAATGCTCCATGTCCAGCTTGCACTTTTTCCGCGTGCTCCAACTCGACGCCGGTTCAGAGTAGCCTCGTCATTTTCTTGCTTCAACCTCCCTTTGACTTTGAATCATCTCCTTGCTCGCACGTAACGATCAACAGCCAGTGGAGATACTCCATTGTGCTACGCGGACCGCCGACGAGCGTCACTTCATAAAGCATATCTTAGTGTCATCTTTCCAGGGCATATTGCGCCACGTCTGAAGCTACAGTCGAATTAGATAGTGGCCCGGTAAGCGTGTGACACTCACAATAGCAATGCACTCCCTATAGCTTGGAGGTGTTAAGATGCAAACAAGATCAATTGTCTTAGTATGCCTGGTGCTAACAATAGCGGGCGGCTCCAGACGCTGCCTGGCAGAACAGGACAACACAGAAAAAATTGATGTGGCTGAGCTGAAACAGCTCGTTCTTAATCTGTCCCAGCAGATGCAGGAGATGCAGCAGACGCATAAGGCTGAGATCGAGGCGCTGAAGGTTGAGATTGCGGATCTGCGCAAATCGAAAGCGGGACAGACTGAAGCGCCGTCAGAAGAAGATGAAGCGGCTGCTTTGCGTGCGATGGCGGAAGATCTGGCCGGGGGACCAAAGCAAGCGGAGACTAAGCCGGAAGAGACCGTTTTCAAGTCCGGCGGATTGAGCCTGCAAAAGCTTAATCCGGAAATCAGTGTCGCCGGCGACTTTATAAGTCATTACCGGCATCAGGATGAAACAAGGAAACGCACGGATTCAGAAATTCGTGGGCTGGAGCTTAACTTCCAGTCTTACCTCGATCCGTTCTCTCGTTTGAAGGCAACCACACACATTCACAGTGATGGGGAGGTTCATCTGGAGGAAGCTTATTTCACACGTTTTTCGATGTTCAACAATGCAAACCTGGACCTGGGTAAGTTCCGTCAGCAATTCGGTGTTATAAATCGCTGGCATGAGGATGCCCTCGATCAGGTCCAGTATCCACTCGCCATGCGCAATATTCTTGGTGAGGAAGGGCTGGCTCAAACCGGTATGTCACTCGAATGGACCCTGCCACAATGGGGCAAGGCATACAACGGATTGACTCTGCAAATGACCAGTACTGAAAACGATCACATTTTCGGCGGCGATACACTGGGGAATCCAGTACTGTTGTTTCACTATAAGAACTTCCGCGATTTGTCACGCGACACATATCTGGAATTCGGTCTTAGCGGTTTGTTCGGCTGGAACGATGAGTGGTCTGTCTCAAGGGGCGGCAGTATCGTTAACGATCACAAGTCTCTTGGCACGCAAGTATTCGGCGCCGATATGTCGTTTCTGTGGGAGCCCGCCGATAAATCACTGTATAAGAATGTTGAGTGGCGCAGCGAAGTCTATCTTCTCAATCGCGATATACTCGCCCCGGACGATTCAGGCGAAGACAGTCTCGATGCATGGGGCGCCTACAGCTACGTGCAGTCCAAAACGTCGCGCAGTACCGTCGTAGGTATTCGAGGCGATTACTACAAGCCTGACAGCAAAGGCTACGCCAACGTCACGGGTGCTCTACTCAATCCGTTTGCCTACACATCGAAGAATCCGGAGCGCTGGCAGCTATGTCCATATCTTACATGGTGGCAGAGCGAATTCGTCAAGTTCCGCTGGGAATACGACTACGCGTGGGGTCGCGGGATGGAGGACCCGGAGCACGTTCTCTGGTTCCAGGCTAACTTCGCAGCGGGGCCACACAAACATGAACGCTACTAAACATTGATGGAGGTTAGAATCATGTTCTCCAAAGTTATGCACACACTGCTCGTACTTACAGTTGTTTTAGTGGCAGTCTTCAATACAGATACGATGGCGGCGGAGCGTTATAGAGAGCGTCTGCGTTTGGGGCATTCCCAAGGCAATCCACCTCCGAAGAAGATTCTGCGAGTCGTAACGACGCTGCCAGACTACGCTGTCCTGACGAAAACCATCGGGGGCGACCGCGTAAACGTTCAGTCAATTGTCCATCCGATTCAGGATCCGCACCACATCCGACCGAAGCCTTCGTTCGTGCACATGGTCATGAACGCGGATATGGTGGTTTCCACCGGTTTGGATCTTGAGATGTGGCTGCCAACAGTAATTAATAAGTCGGGCAACAAACGCATTCGCAGCAGTGAAATCGGGTACGTCGCGGTTGCACATGGTATGCAATTGTTGGAAAAGCCTGAAGTCGTTTCCCAGGCTGAGGGAGATGTGCACGTGTATGGAAATCCCCACATCATGTGCAGCCCAATCAAGGTCAGGCAGGCGGCGGGAAATATTGCGATCGGTCTGATCAAGAACGATCCGGAAGGAAAAGCATTCTACGAAGAGAATCTTAAGAACCTTCAGAACGAGATCGACGAACGCCTTTTCGGCGAAGAACTGGTTAAGCTGCTCGGAGGTGAGACACTGTGTCGATTAGCCGAACAGGATAAGCTCATTGAATTTCTCAACAGCAAGAACCTCGGCGGAAAGCCCCTGATCGACAAACTCGGCGGCTGGATGAAAAAGATGATGCCTCTGCGAGGTTCAGCCATCGTTGTTTACCACAAAAACTGGAGCTACCTGCTACAACTCTTCGGACTTCAGGAAGGCGCTACAATCGAATCGAAGCCCGGTATACCGCCTTCGCCAAAACACGTTGCCAACCTTGTGACAATGATGCAGGACAGGCAGATGGGCATCATTCTGGCCGCCAATTATTTCGATCAGGAGAAGGTCAAGACAGTCGCAGCGAGAACAGGCGCCGAAGCGGTCATCGTTCCGCTATTCGTCGGCGGTGTCCCCGGCGCAGATGACAACTTCAAGCTCATGGACTACTGGGTGGACAAACTGAGTACCGCGGCCAAAAACAAAGGCATGATTAAAGAATAGTCCATAAGCAAATCTCTACGTGGGAGAAGAATATGCCTGAGGCAATACGGATTTTTATCCTGCAGATCGTATTGATCGCAGTGGTGCTGCTTCTGCACACTTACATTGGCCTTCACATAATCCGTCGAACACTGATATTCTCAGATCTCGTTCTGGACCAGTTGGCGGCCCTTGGTGCTCTTATCGGAGTTGGAATCGGGATCGAATATGCGTCGGTGGGCTCATACTTTATCGCATTCGCAGCAGTTCTGTTCGGTTCATTTCTGCTGGCCGTAATCAAACCTAAGAGCAAGGCAATACCGCGTGAAGCTGTTATTGGTATCTTGTATGCGATGGCGCTCGTGGGATGTCTACTGCTGACAGACAGGCTGCCGGGCGGGGATGGCTATATCGAGAAGACACTATCAGGTTATCTGCTTTGGGTGAGATGGCCGCTGGTGGCCGTTACTGCGGGTGTATACAGCCTGCTCATTCTGCTACACTACGTGCTCAGAGAAAGGTTCATTGCCCTGGCCGAACGCCCCGGCACACTGAAAAGCGAGAGGCTCTGGGACTTTCTGTTTTTCACGACCCAGGGCATAATCACAGTGCTGATTGTACCCATTGCAGGCGTATTGTTGGCGTATGCATTTCTGATGATCCCGGCCGCAATCGCAACACTGTTCACCAAGAGATGGGGTCTGGCGGTGCTGATCGGCTGGGCCGTCGGCTTCATTGCGTGCCTGAGCGGCCTTGGGACTTCGTACCACTGGAACTTCCCGTACGGGCCTACTCTGGTTTTGTCTCTCGGCATAGCTTTCCTCTGCGCCATCGTTATACGTTGCGTGGTCAACGCCAGGCAAGGGCCATCAAAAGAAAGGATATAATAAATGTCTGAACTGCTTCACATACTCGGACTGCCGCTGCTGATATGCGTGCTTGCCGGCTCCATGCTGGCTCACTTGGGCATACACGTATTGAAACGGGAAGTCATATTTATCGATATTGCAGTAGCTCAGATAGCCGCTGTTGGATCGCTGGCGGCTCACCTTGCCTTCGACGCGGAAGAAGACGCCTTTATATCGTATGCGTTTTCGCTCGCACTTGTCCTGCTGATATCGGCGTTTTACGCCGTCGTCCGCAAACGAGTGACTCAGATCTCGATAGAGGCGGTTATCGGGATATCATACGCCATCACAGCCGCGGGAGGATTGTTCCTCATCGGTGTAGCGCCGGGCCACGCTCACGCTCATGAGATGCTCGCGGGCAATTTGTTATGGGTGACATGGCGAAATATATTTACATGTCTGGCGGTATTCTCGGGTGTTGGGTTGTGTCTTTTCGTAGTCCGCAAACCCCTCTCGCAAATATCAAATAATTACCATCAGGCAGTCGAACGGGGCATTAACGTCGCATGGTGGGATTTTGTATTCTATGCTCTGGCGGGTGTTGCAATAGCTTTATCTGTTCGCATAATAGGCGTTGTAGTTGTCTTCGCATTTCTCATCATACCGGCAACAATTTCGGCCCTTTTCTCAGCGAGATGGCTCATGCGAATGTTTATCGCCTGCGCAACAACCATGATGGCTTCAATTGCCGGCTTACTATTCTCATATTACCTCGACGATTTTTCAATGGGACCGCCCATCGCTTTATTTTTAGGGGCATTTTTGCTAATCGCCGCGGTTTTAGCAAAGCTAAGGCCACGCGCAATAAAAGCTCCGGGCTAATGGGGCTGTTTAATGGGATGCCGTTACGATTAGATAAACAACCGCCCTGTCTGGTATACGACCAGCGTAACAACGTAGGCCAGAACTGTCAGGCCGATGAATTGGAACAGCGCCCATTTCCATGAGCCAGTTTCCTGTTTGGTCATGGCGAACGTCGCAATGCAAGGCGCTGAGATCAAACAAAACAGCATTATGCAAAAACCATTCAGAGCCGAGTAATTGGCCTGCAATTTATCACGTAGAGTCTGGTTACTCTCATCGGCCTGGCCGACTGCATACACTATTGACAATTGTGAAACGAAAACTTCTTTCGCAGCCATGGCACCGATAAGTGCGGTGCTGATTTTCCAGTCGAATCCGAGCGGTTTGAGGGCCGGGGCAATTGTTCGTCCGAGCCGTCCGATCGCGGAGTTCTCCAGCGTTTTCTGCTGTATCTGATCAGCATCTGTATTCACCAGAGACTCTTCTGATGTCTTTGGATAGTTCATACCAATCCACAGCAGAATCGATATCACCAAAATAACGGTTCCCGCTTTTTTCAGATACATCCATCCGCGCTGCCACATATGAATGGCAATTGACTTTAGCGTGGGCATCCTATAGGGAGGCAACTCCATTACGAACGGCGTTGTCTCGCCCTTGAACAGAGTGAGACGAAGCAGCTTGATGCAGACTATCGCTGCGAGTATGCCTATGAAATATATCAGCCACAGCACCGGTCCGCGCCACCGCTCGGGGAAGAATGCCGGTATAATGAGCATATAAATGGTAAACTTGGCGCCGCAGCTCATCAGCGGTATCACCAATATTGTCGTAAACCGATTTCGCCTGTTCTCGAGTATGCGCGTACTCATAATAGCCGGCACAGAGCAGCCAAAGCCAATTAGCATTGGGATGAAGCTTTTGCCGTGCAGACCTATTTTGTGCATTATCCGGTCCATGACAAACGCGGCTCGAGCCATGTACCCGCTGTCTTCCAGCAAGGCGATGGCAATGAACAGCAGCAGGATATTGGGCAAGAACACAATTACTCCGCCAACACCTCCGATTATGCCATCGACAAACAGAGATTTGATTGCACTATCACTGCCGACGGGCCAGAGGCCCCCCACCGCAGTTGCAAGCCAGCCGAACAATCCCTCGAGCCATCCCATGGGATACTCGCCGATCTTGAACGTCAGGAAAAAGACCAGATACATCATTATCAGGAATATAGGCAGGCCGACAACACGGTGTGTCACTACAGCATCGATCATATCGCTGACATTGTGGCGTAATTCTACGGTGCTTACAATTGTCTCCTGACAGGCGCCTGATATGAAGCCGTAACGCCTGTCGGCAATTACGATCTCGGGATCGTCCTTGAATATCGTACGCAGATGCTCGATGCTCGCCTTCACTGCATCGAGAACTTCACCCGCCTTAACTTTAGCGCGGATGTCCTCATCCTGTTCCAGGAGTTTAAGAGCCAGCCACCGCACTCCATATTTATCAACCAGTTCGGTCTCCATCTCAGCGAGTATTGAGGTGATTTTATCCAGCTCATGCTCTATCTCGTCCCCATACCGAACAGTATGAGTGCGCTGGGAGGCTTCGCCTGTAGCCGTCCGAATGACAGCATCAAGCAGCTCGGCCTTGCCCTGGCCCTTGTTGCCGACCATAGGCACAATCGGCGCCCCTAAAAGCTGCGACAACTGTTCGATGTCGAATGATAATCCCTTCTGCTTCGCAACATCGCTCATGTTGAAGGCCAGAACCAGCGGCGCGTTCATCTCGATGAGTTGGGTCGCAAGATACAGGTTTCGTTCGATGTTGGATGCGTCAATCACATCAACGACAACGTCCGGATGTTCCTCAAGTATGAAGTTCCTGGCAACCAGCTCTTCCGTAGAATATGCAGTAAAACTGTAGGTGCCGGGCAGGTCGACCATTGTCATTTCATAATCATGGTGCCTGCAAAGCCCCTCCTTCTTCTCTACCGTTACTCCGGGATAGTTGCCAACATGCTGTCTCGCACCGGTCAGCATGTTGAATATAGTGGTCTTGCCGCTATTTGGATTGCCCGCCAACGCCACTGTTATCTTCTTATTCATAGCCTCGCAAATTCTCCTGCCATGACCTTGAGTACTACTGGAAAGTTAGTCAGAGCTAACAGTGATCCCCCAAAAAACACCATGCAGTGCACAGCGCATTCTATCAGACAACCATTATTTTTTGGGCCATCCCCCTACCCAGCATCAACCTCGAACCTTTTACGCTTATGACAAAGGGTCCGGGATGGCTATTATTGATGACTAATATCTGCACACTCGGAATAAGCCCCATGGCCGTAAGTCGGCTTTTAAGACCATACCCGGCATCCACACTCACAAGCTTAACTGTCTTGCCAGCGCTAACGTTAGATAGCGGCACAGCCTGCTCATTTACCATATTTTCTCTCACATTTCCTTTTTCAGCCTGTCACGGACAGGACCATTCTCGATCATTACGACCCCACTGTTAGGTTGAGATCCTTATTCTGAGTCTCAACGATACCATACTAAGCAACACCACCCTTCCTGGAACTCGGCGATACCTTGGCCTGCTTGCTTCTGTAGAAACGCTGGAAACGACTCGCCACGTTATCCCCCTTTTTCCCGTCTTTAGTAACAAATTCGACGAAACAGAGGAGCTTGCCAATAATCTCCGAGCCGAGGGCGTGCTCGGCGCTGCAAGCAGCCCGCTGGGCCACATCCTCGTCAACATTCAGAACATCAATGAAAAACAAACTAAGGGTATCGTGCTTGCGAACGATCTCTTCGGCTACAACTCGACCGGTATCGGTAAGCGTGACAGAATCGTATGGCCTGTAATTCGCCAGGCCTTTCTTTTTCAAGGCTCGCAGCGCACCGGTAACAGAGGACTTTGCGACGCCCAGCGACTCGGCTATATCCTTGCTCCGAGCCATATTAGAATCACGGGCAATATTGAATATAGCCTCGAGATAATCCTCGAGCGAAGCACTCAACTCATTGTGTTGCGATGCAGTCATACATACATAATAGTTAGGCGCCCCTAACTTCGTCAAGCATATTTCTTGAAGTATTTCTTCCAGAAATGAAAAAAGCGGAGGTGAACTCGTAAATTTAGGCCAAAAAAGGCTTTGTGCCATCGAGAGGTTTATCGTACAATGCCGTCGTTTTCGGGGCGTGGCGCAGTTTGGCTAGCGCGCTTGACTGGGGGTCAAGAGGTCGCAGGTTCAAGTCCTGTCGCCCCGATTCGGGAAGTCATTTAGAGGCCGGGCGCATATGCCAAGGCATGTATGAAGCGACGTAAGGCCAAATTCAATACCTTATGCGAAGCACACATATGATTGAGGGCTGGTCTTTTGAGATAGGGAAGTTGTCATCGTGGACCTTACGATCTATGCCAATATCTTGAACAAAGGAGGCACAATGAGATGTCCATGCTGTAGCATTGAATTACAAAAAAAAATGCTTGGAGAGGTTGAAATCGACGAGTGCGAGAAATGTAAGGGTATTTGGTTCGAAGAAGATGAATTACGCAAAGTAAAAGACTCGACGGATCATGATTTGAAGTGGATAGATTTCGAAATCTGGAAACACAAGGATCAATTTACAACAAAATCAAAGAATCTGCCCTGCCCAAAATGCAATAAGGCGTTAGTCGCTATCGAATACGCTGATACGAAAACAGAGATTGATTACTGCCCCGCCTGTAAAGGGACCTGGCTGGACAAGGGTGAATTCAAAAAAATAATCGATGCCCTTACCGACGAGCTGCTTACGAAAACATTCTCTGAATATCTAAAGGCAAGCATCGAAGAGGCGAAAGAAATCGTGACGGGCCCCGAAGGATTCATCTCTGAATGGAAAGATTTCACTACAGTATTACGAATGATGCAGTTTAGATTGTTTGTGGAAAATCCAAATTTATTGGATACGGTTATGACTATACAAAAAAATCTTCCTATTAAATAAGAGCTTGTAACAACTCAATCCAACTGCCCCTTACCATCGCTTGCTCTGAACGGGCAGATGATTTCGGGTGTTTGCTTTATGCACATTCAGCAATGCAATGAAGCTTTGC
>CAZYMD010000024.1:0-33921 GCA_964649005.1 uncultured Pirellulales bacterium | reverse complement strand
TAATTAGTACGTATACGTATTAAGTGTCCAGAGAGCGTAATGGCAACAGGTCATAACATTCCGATGGGCTTGCGAGCGGCGTACCTGTCGATGCACCGCCAGACCGAGGCCTGCTTTGCCAAGTCTGGTGTGACAGCTCAACAATTCGTGCTGCTTGCCTTGCTGACCGAAGCCGATGGAATCACCCAACAGCAGCTCGTTCAACGGGCCTTCTCCGATCCCAACACAATTCGGGCTATGCTCGTTCTGTTGGAAAAGCAGGGCCTGGTGGCGCGTGAGCAGCATCCAAACGATGGTCGGGCTCGCCATATCACCATTACACGCAAAGGGCGTAAAACTTATGAAAGGCTGTTGGAGGACAGTGAACCTTTACGTAAGCGGATGCTTGCTATGTTTAATAGTGAGGAGATAAAGATGCTGGCTATGTTTCTTAGCCGTATTTCCGAGGCGATGGTTCAATGTGAGTAGCTCCAAAGTGACGACGGTCCGGGGCACAAGTTGCCACGATAAATAGATTTGAAATGCTGTTGTAAAAGGAGAAAGAAGATGATGAGCATTCGAAGAATAACCACAATGATAGCTGTCGTAACGTTGATGGCATTCGCGACGACCTGCACGGCGGCACGCGCACGGTCCGGCGGGCCAAGGGTTGTTTCGCCTGAAGTCTCCGCGGACAGGCACGTGACGTTTCGTATACTGGCGCCGAAGGCGGAGGCCGTGCGGCTTAGCGGCAGCGATATCCCGGGTATCGGCCAGGGCGCCGAAATGGCCAAGGACGCCAACGGAGTATGGGAAGTGACAATGGGACCGCTCGATGCGGGAGCGTATCGGTACAACTTCAACGTCGATGGTGTGTCGGTTATCGATCCGCGCAATCCTTCGACGAGCGAATCTAACATGAACACGTGGAGTCTGGTGTGCGTTGCCGGATCGGACTTCATGGATACGAAGGATGTGCCTCACGGCGCTGTTGCGGAAGTGACTTATTATTCGAAGTCACTAAAACGTTTTCGCCGGATGCATGTATATACTCCTCCTGGATACGAATCAGGTAAAGGCAAGTATCCGACTTTCTATCTGCTGCATGGAGCCTACGATTGCGATGATTCGTGGACATCGGTCGGTCGTGCTGGATTCATTCTGGACAATCTGATCGCCGCAGGCAAGGCCAAGCCGATGGTTGTGGCGATGCCCGCCGGTCATACAGGGGCGTTCGGTTTTGGCGGGGCCAGGCCAACCGTCGATCCGTTCATTCAGGATTTCCTGGGCGATATAAAGCCATATGTGGAAAAGAATTACCGAGTGTACACGAATCGACAAAACCGTGCCATAGCCGGTCTGTCCATGGGTGGCGGCCATACTATTAACATTGCCATTCCAAATCTCGAAGACTATGCCTACATCGGCGTTTTCAGTTCTGGTGTTTTCAGCCTCAATCGTCGCGGCTCGCAAGAGCAGTCAGGTCCATCATGGGAAGAGCAGAACAAAGAGAAGCTGGATGATGCCAAGTTGAAGAAGGGGCTAAAGCTTTTCTGGTTCGCAACGGGTAAGGAAGATTTTCTCGTTCGAACATCACAGGCTACAGTTGAACTGTTCAAGAAGCACGGTTTCGACGTAGTATACAACGAGACCGAAGGCGCCCACACGTGGCTCAACTGGCGCAACTACCTTAACGAGTTCGCGCCGCAGTTGTTCAAGTAAAAGATCGTACACATCAGATTACGACAAAGGAAGCAATCATGGTGACGAAAATGAGTGCCAAAACCAGGTTTGCAGCGGCAATCGTCTTTGCTCTGGTCGTCATTGGCAGCGTCCAGGCTGCTGATGTCACGGGATTCTGGAGCGCCGAGTTCGAGACGCAGATCGGCGTTCAGAAATACCTTTACTCGCTCAAGCAGGATGGCGACCAAGTCACGGGTAAAGCTGCTTCGGATATAGCCGGCGAAAAGCGCGAGGTTACGCTGCAGGATGTCAAGCTCGACGGGGATACGATCACATTTGTCGAAGTCTTCGATTTCCAGGGCGCCGATGTGCGAATCGACTACACAGGCAAGATCTCGGGCGACCAGATCAAATTCACGCGTAAGGTGGGTGATTTCGCGACGGAGGAACTGGTGGCGAAGCGTGTTGGAAAGGGGCAATTCTCCCCTTCGGCCAACCAAAGGCGAGAAGAGCCGCCTCGCGCCCGCAGGGGCGGTGTTTTCGGCCCACCGGTCGAGCTTGGTCCCGATGACAAAGCCGCCTTCCCGCCTGCTCCCGTGGGATTCGATGCTCCGCGTGACGGTGTCGCCAGGGGAAAGATTGAAGCGGTTGAATATGACTCCAAGAGCGTTGGCATCAAACGCAGGATGATAGTTTACATGCCTCCAGCTTATTCGAAGGAAAAGAAGTATCCGGTGCTTTACCTGCTACACGGTATTGGGGACAACGAAAATGGGTGGCGCAGGACGGGATCGGCAAATGTTATTATGGATAATCTGCTCGCCGAGGAAAAAATTGTTCCAATGATCGTTGTTATGCCGAACGGGAGGGCGAGTTCCGATCCACCTCCCGCCAATCCGTTTGGGGGTAATCCTTTCGAGACGTATGCAGCTTTCGAGGAGGACTTGCTCGAGAGCGTGATTCCATTCATCGAATCGCATTATTCTGTGCAAGCCGACCGGGAGCACCGCGCAATAGCTGGATTGTCGATGGGGGGAGGCCAGTCGTTGAACTTTGGCTTGAACAACCTCGATACTTTTGCATGGGTGGGTGGTTTTTCATCGGCTCCTAATACCAAATCCGCTAAGGATCTTGTTAAAGATTCTGATACAGCACGCGAAAAGCTGAAATTGCTCTGGGTTTCCTGTGGGGACAAGGATGGCCTGATGAGTATCAGCAAGCCATTCCATGAGTATCTGACGGAGGTGAAAGTCTCGCACATTTGGCATGTCGATTCCGGTGGCCATTCATGGCCTGTCTGGAAGAATGATCTGTACCTGATAAGCCAATTATTGTTCAAGGATAAGAAAGGCTGGCCTACGGCATCAAAGACGGAGCAATCTAAAGGATGAGATAAATAAGTTGAGAAAGTAAAGATCAAGCGTTGCGAGTGGAAAGCTGCAAAAAGCAGATGCTCATTTTTTTCGATATTTTCGCAGCATATCGAGCAGCCTTTGCATGTCTTCGGGTAGGTCGGCTTCGAACTTGACAAGTTCTTGCTTTGTTGGGTGTGTGAATTGAATGCTGTGTGCGTGCAGCGCTACGCGATCGATGACAGGCTCTTGAACAGCCTGTTCTGTGTCCTCCAACTGCCAGGGGTAAACGAACTTGCCGTTGTACATGTCGTCGGCTACGATCGGATGTTTTATATGCGAAAGGTGAACGCGAATCTGATGTGTCCTGCCTGTTTTGGGGGAGAGCATCATATAGGAATAACCTCGGAAAGCTTCGATGACTTCGTAGAATGTGATAGCTTCCTTACCTGTTGCCGGGCGGATTGCGTATTTTTCTCTGTGCTTTGGATGTGTACCCAGAGGTGCATTGATGCGGTCGCGTGTGAGGTCAGGAGTGCCGTGGACGATTGCCATGTAGGTTTTTGTGACCTGGCGGTTCTCGAATTGCTTGGCGATCTTCCACTGTGCAAAGTCGTTCTTGGCCACGACCATTACGCCCGTTGTATTTCTGTCGAGCCTGTGGACTATGCCCGGGCGGAACTCACCCAGACCGCTTGAAAGCTCGTCGGAATAAAAGGCCAGGGCGTTTACGAGGGTGCCGCTTCTGTTGCCGCGAGCGGGGTGTACGAGAATGCCTGCATGCTTATTGAGCACGATTATGTCGTTATCTTCATAGATGACGTTGATTGGAATGTCTTCGGGCGTTATTTCCCTGGATTTGGGTTCGGGGAGGGTCAGGTTGATTCTATCGCCCGGTCTAAGCTTGAAGCTCTGTCTGACAGCCTTGCCGTTGACTTGCACGGTGCCTGCCCTGATTGTTTCCTGAAGGAACCGCCTGCTCACATTGCTGAATCGGCCATGCAGGTACTTGTCGATCCTGCGTTCTTTGATTGAGTCTCCGACACGCAGTGTAAGCGGCTCGCCGCCGGGTTCGGGTATCTGGTCTTGTGGATCATTTACCTGTGGCATTTGCGTCAGGAGCAGTGGCTACGTTGTTATTCGGATCCTGTGGTATTGGGGCCTCGGTCGGATTCTCCACTTCTGTTGGCAAGCTTGAGTTCGAGTTGACATCGATCGGAGCGGCGACGGGCGCAGGCTCATTGGCGGAAACCGGCTTGTCGATAACGGGTGATTCTTTGATTTCAGCAGGCTTATTAGAGTCCACAGGCCTGTTAATGTCCAGTGGTCCGACATTCGGCAGCTTGATTGAGTCCGGCAGAGTCAATTGTGGCGGTATTGAAGGCTTTGCCGACGCCGGGGCCGGCTGGAATGTAATTTTCTGCTCGAACTCCTTCATAACCGCAAGGCGATATTTGGCCCTTGCAAATGTAATGGTCGGTTCGAAATCCGGCTTTTTGAGAATTCCTTCATATATCTGCCTGGCCTTGTCGAAGTTACCCCGCTCTTCTGCGCAAAGTCCGAGGCCGTACTGAGCAATACCGGTGAGCATTGGGTCGGAGGCAGCTCTTTCGAGGGCCTTATTGTAGCTATCCTCCGCCTTGCTTATCTGCTCGTTGATATCCTGCTGCGTGATGTTCTGCATTCTATAGTGCAGTTCGGCTCGCAAGGCTTCGGCTCGCTTGATCAGCGCCAGAGCCGCCATTTTATTGTCTTTAGTGGTGTTTGCAAAGGTTTGCAGGCTCTCGTCGGCCTGGAGGAGCATGAAGGACAGATCCTTATTCTGTGCATGCGCCTGGAGCACCTTGGCAATGTTGCCCGATACCTGGTTGGAGAGCATCGTAAACCTCATATGCTCTTCCCCGGCGGTTTTGGCGTGATAGTTCCTCCATGCGTACAGACCCACGGCCCCGATAATCACCGCTAATACGACGGCAATAGTAGAGATGTTGTTCTTGGCCCACTGTGGGAAGTGAGCCATCCAGTCGGCCAGTTCATTCGTCTTGAGTTCATGCCGATGCTCAGCTTTCATATTATCTCTCCGTTTACAATATCAGAACGGGTAAATACAAGCCCTGAATCATTCAGGATTCCAGCTTAAAAATACAATTAGCCCGGCATTGTAGCAAAATTTCTTTTGCCTTGCAATGAACTTGTCCGAAGATAAAATCTGGACATATATTTCTGTAGGAAAGGTCACAGATGTTCAAAATCGAACAGTTTGACGGTATTCGCACATTATTGTCGTTCGCTTTTCTGGCTCTTTTAGTTGCGAAGGGTCCTCTCGCGTTGGCTCAGACGCAGTCAGACCAGCCGAACGCCCCGGATGGCACGGTAGGTCTGTGGGATCCCGCCAGGTATATCAGCATTGCCGAGGTCAAGCCTGGCATGGAGGCATATTGCCTGACGGAATACGGACGTGCCGGCATTGAAAAGTTCGGGCTGGAAATCATTGACGTAGTGCCTGATTTCGACCCTGGAAGAACTGTAATCCTTGTTCAGGGTACTGATGAGCGTTTTATTCACACGGGTATAGTGGCCGGGTGCAGTGGCTCACCAGTCTATATTGAGGGTCGATTGGCCGGGGCGCTTGCCTATGGGTGGCAATTCGGCAAGGATGCTCTATACGGTGTGACGGCCATAGAGGATATGTTGCGGATCGGTACAGGATCGGAAGATAGTGAGCAACAAGTAGCCCTTGCTTACGACTTCAGCAAACCGATAAATCTTGCTGAGGTCGAAAAGCAGGCGACGAAATATCAGGCATCGATAGCTCGCGGTGTGATGGGTGCTACAGCTCTTCCCTGTCCGCTGGTTACATCCGGATTATCGGTCGAGGCATGCAGGCGATTGGAGGCCGCTGTTGGGCCGCTTGGCTTGGTGGTTGTTCCAGGTTCGAGCGGCAGAATGGCGACGATGGTTCAGGGTGGACAGGAACAGACGCAGGAGGAAGCTATCGAACGGAAGCTCGAGCCTGGCGCCTGTCTGGCGGTTCCACTCGTTAGTGGTGATATAAACATCGGGACTTATGGGACGGTGACCGAAGTCCGGGGGGATAAGGTATATGGATTCGGGCATCCTTTTCTTGGCTATGGTCCTTTGGATCTGCCTATGGCCACAGGCAGGGTGCACACTGTAATATCGAGTATGATGCGCTCATCCAAGATGTGCAGTGTCGATCAGATAGTCGGCGCGCTAAGAACGGACGAGGGGGCCGGCATTCTCGGACAAGTGGGTGTTGAGGCTAAAACAGTGCCTTTGACGATTCGTGTGGATCGCTTCAACGATACGAAGGAAAGGACGTATAAATGTAATGTCGCCATCAATCGGTCGATGACGCCGTCCATGATCGGCTCGGCTATTTCAGGAGCAGCACTATATCTCGGCGATCTTCCATCGGACCACACGATTGAGTACGAGGCTAATATTGATCTTGAGGGTTATGAGCCCATTTCTTTTAAGAATATTTCATCAGCCCAGAGTATAAATGAGCTGCTCACAGATAGTATAGCCACCGTCAGATTATTGCTGAACAATCCATACAAACAGGTCGATTTGAAATCCATTGATGTGGACGTATGCATTAAAGCTAAGAGCATTGTCTCACAAATATGGTCGGTTGATCTGTCTGATTCGAAGGTCAAGGCGGGTGAGACGGTTGATATTACAGTAGTTGTGGAAACTGTGCGTGAAGGAAAGAAGAAGTACCAAATGCCGCTCGAAATCCCACGGGACTTGAAGCCGGGCAGATATGAATTGGCTGTGTGCGGCTCTCAGGACTACGAGCAATTTCTTGCCAAGGTTGTTCCGTACAGATTTGTCGCCTTGAATGTTAGCGATCTGGTCAGCGCCTTGAGACAGATGCTGCAAATAGACAGAAATGGACTGTACTTTATTCTGTCATTGCCGAGTGGGGGTGTTACAGTCGAGAAGTCTGAGCTGCCCGATCTTCCTGCGACGAAAGCCCTGGTTCTGCAAAGTGCAAAAAGAGCCACAAGCATTCGGCCTTATCCACATTGGATCGAGAAGAGCCTAAAAACAGGTACCGTAGTTGTGGATAAAAGGGTGCTGCGAATAACAGTTGAGAAATAGATCGACGGCGCGGACATCGACTTGAGCCCAATCGTGATCTGGAATCCTAAATTCACTTATAGGAGTTGTTATGTTTGACACATTTTGTATACGCCGTTTTCGTTCTCTAACTGTCGTGGCCTTGATTTGGCTCGTTCTCGCTGGAACGGCTTTCGGGGTCAGCAGCAATATCGTTCGTCAGAGCAGTAGCGCTGAGCTGCTAAAAGGCGAAAGCGACAAGGTAATCATCGGCTCACGGGGAACCATCCAGCTCGCCCGGGCCGCGGAGGTGCTGGTCGATAAGTTCGAAGACGTCTGGTCCATGAACTGTGTTGTTGTTACCGGTGGCACCGTCTATGTGGGTACGAGCCCCAATGGCGGCATCTACAAGTACAGCCTTGGTAAGTTGGAGAAAATCTACCCGACCGAATCATCTCAGCAGGGCGATAATGGTGATGAGCCCGAAGATGCTAACGCTGTAACAGCCGAAGAAGTTATGACGAACGAGCATATTTTTGCGATGACAACGGATGTTGCCGGTCGGCTCCTGGCCGGAATCAGCGGGGACAAGTGCATGCTGTGCCGGTTCGAGGGCGAGAAGATGGAAGTCGTCTTCGAACCTAATGACGCAAAATATATATTTGCAGTGACTCTCGACGACGGTGGCAACATATATGTCGGGACGGGTCCGGAGGGCAAGATTTATCGATGTGACTCTCTTGGCAACGACGCAAAGGTTATATACGACAGTCTTGATAAAAATATCCTCTCGCTGGTGGCTGGCAAGGACGGCTTTTTATACGCCGGCAGTGACAGTCGGGGCCTGGTTTACAAGATTGATCCTCGCAAGCAGAAGGCGACGGTTCTATACGATAGCGAGCAGCCTGAGATAGCGGCGCTTCTGTTCGACAAGGATGGGGATCTATGTGCGGCCGCAACATCGGCGCAGATAGTCCAGACGCAGACGCAGTTTGCCTCTCAGATGCCGACGTCAGGCAGGCCTGATACACCAAAAGAAAATGGGCAGAGTGCAGGAAGCGCCGAGGGAGGCCATAAACTCGAAATCCCCAATACCGAAAAGCCGGTTCCCGCAAAGCAGGCAAACAGACCTGCACCGGTTCCCAAGGGAGCCAGGCCGGGCAAGGCAAGCGTTATCCACAAGATCAACAGCCAGGGATTTGTGACAGACATGTTCAGCGAACCAGTTGTCTTTTTCTGCCTGACTCAGCAGGATGGGAACATCCTTGTTGGGACCGGGAACAACGCCCAGTTGTATACGGTTGACCCGACTTCGGAAGAGCAGGCTGTAGTATTCGAAGATGAGCAGGCTTCACAAATTACTGCGTTGACGGTGGATGGGGACCATGTGTATCTCGGTATGGCCAACCCCGCCAAACTGGTCAAGGTCAGTAAAGCGTACGCAGGTGAAGGCACGTATACATCGGACCTGATCGATGCCGGCCAGCCCGCGAACTGGGGTAAGTTCCAGATCGAGGCGGATGTTCCCAAAGGATGCAAGGTGTTCGTTTCGTGTCGAAGCGGTAACGTTAAGGATGTGAACGATCCGACGTTTTCAGAATGGACCAAGCCTGTGGAAGTCACCAAGCCCGTGCAGTTGGATTGTCCGCTGGGTCGGTTTTGCCAATATAAGCTTGTGTTGCAGAGCAGAGAGGGAACGGGCAGTCCTACCGTTCGCCAGATCGCTCTCGCCAGCACAGTGCCCAACATCGCGCCCAAGGTTGAGGCGGTGGATGTAAGCCGGATTACCGCACCTGGAAAAGACGGATTTTTAAAGATTGATTTCAAAACGCAGGACGATAACTCGGATAAGCTGACCTATAAAATTGATTTTCGCAAGGTCGGGCGAAAGGGATGGATCGAGTTGGAGGACGGTCTTGATAAGCCCACGTTCGAATGGGATGGCAAGACCGTTGAGGACGGACGATATGAAGTTCGGGTGACCGCCGGGGATGAAAAGAGCAACGGCTCTCTAACGAAGATGGAGGGCAGCAGGATAAGCGATCCGGTCGTGGTTGATAATACCGGTCCGGTTGTAACCGATCTGAAGATGCGATCGGTTCTTAACAACGACGGGCCTTTTAAGGTGTTGAAGTTCAAGGTCTCCGATGAGTTGAGCGTGGTTGCAGATCTGGAGTACACAATAGACAGCAACACCGATTGGATCGGCGCGATTCCCGACGATCTGGTCTTTGACACGACTGAGGAGAGTTTTACGGTCAAGATTGTTGCCGAAGATATTCCCCAGGGCGATCACGTAATTACTATCAAGGTCAGTGACATTGCGGGCAACACGACGTACAAGACCTACGAGACTACTGTCGAATAGGCAAGGCCGGTATCCGTTTTTAGAAAAGTTCTGGCCGGATGAACTGTTGGCTCGTCTAAAGTACGTATTTTGCCTGTTTTTCGGTGGTTGTTCGTGCGCACTATTAGATTCCAGGATATTGTCGGTTCAGTTGAGTCGCTGTGTATAGCTGCTGCGTACGGGCTGCCTGCTGATGTATTGGGGGCAATCAAAGGTGCTGCACAGACCGAATCCAATCCCAACGCGGCCAGGATACTCAATCAGCTCATCGAGAACGCTCTAATTGCCGGCCGGGAGCGAATACCGCTTTGCCAGGATACAGGGCTGACGGTTGTATTTGCCGAGCAAGGCGCCGGTGCGACCGTTATCGGCGACGACGAACAGGAGCCAGCGACGTTGGCCGATGCGATTAACGCAGGCGTTGCAGCAGGCTACGAAAAAGGTTATCTGCGCAAGAGCGTTGTATCCGATCCATTGAACCAGCGCATAAATACAGGCTCCAATACTCCTGCGATCCTACACCACCAGATCGTGCCCGGTGACCAATTAAAGCTTTCGGTCATGCTCAAGGGCGGAGGCTGTGAGAACAAAAGTCAGTTTAGGATGTTCAAGCCGACAGCCGAAAAAGAGGATGTCATCGACTGGATCATGGATGTTGTCAGACAGGCCGGTGCCGATGCCTGCCCGCCGTTTATAGTAGGCGTGGGTATCGGGGGCGATTTTGAGCTAAGCTGCCTGTTGAGCAAGAAAGCCCTGCTGCGCGATTTGGGGCAGCACAACCCGGACTGGTTCTACACTGCGATTGAGACCGAGCTACTCTCACGAATCAACTCGCTTGGCATTGGACCTCAGGGTCTGGGCGGCGATACAACCGCCCTTGGCGTTTCGATAGAGACAGCGCCTTGCCACATTGCATCGCTGCCGGTGGCGGTGAATATCGAATGCCACAGCCATAGGCACAAAACCACCATCCTTTGAGTCACCAATTTTGTTTCCGTAATGAGATAGGTAAGCTTCAGGTAACTCGTTTAGCTCAAGAAAGGCCGCCACATTACTGCGACGGCTTCAAAATCTTTTATCGTTTACAAATTGTGAATGGTTCTTATGTTAACTTCCCAACATTTTAGATAGTTATGGGATTGCTTAACCCATATCTTCTGTCCCGCATGGCCGGCACATTTGCTACAAACACTACGGCAGCTATGTGTATCTTATCGAGCAGCCTTCGGAATAGGTAAATGCGCACTCGTATCACACAGCCAGTATCCGGCCATCACAGCCAAGTCTCTTGCATCGACTATGGAATCCGAAGGACTGGATATATCGCAGGAAGAGTTGAAGTCGGTGTCCCCCCTGCCTGTGAGCCAAGATGTGGCCAGAGCGATGAAATCCAGGAGATTGACCTTTCGGTCCCCGTTTACATCCGCCAGCGGAATGTAGTCACCTGGGTCGAGAGGATTGGTTCCGTCGGTAAGCTCTCTGGCATCTTTAACACCATCGGCGTCGGTGTCAGCACGCAAAGGGTCAAGATCCGTGCCAGTCGGATTATTCTCGGGATTGTACGGATTGCAGGACATAGGATCGCTATCGTATGCAAGTTCAGTGTAATCGGACAAACCATCCCAGTCGCTGTCTGGATCCATGGGATTGGTTCCGGCGATGTGCTCGTTCATCTCATTGAGGCCATCGCCGTCCATATCTCTGGGGACGGCGGCGGAGTATGTCGAAAGATGATTCACAGGGGCGCTGACAGTCATATTGACTGGATCTGCCACCGAATCTGGAATGATATCCCAAAGCGAGCCGTTCCAGCGGTAAAGTCGTATGTCCTCTCCTTTATGTCCGACTGCCACATCTTCTTCAAGGAACTGCAGCGTTATAGTTGCAGGTGAACTAAATAGTGTACCGTCGGGAGCGAATTCCGCTATCGCACCGGTAAGACTGCTGATATCAGAAGAAGGAGGACCGACATACAGGACTGTATCCTGAGTCAGAGCTCCTGGAGGCACAATAATTTCGTGCTTTTCGTATCGACCACCTACTTGTGCCGACACTGTCCCCCCCGAAGCCACTGTAGCAAGTGTTTGGGCGGGAATTACAAGATCAGGAACTGCGAAGATAAGTGTATCTTCAAGGATTGTCGGCCCATTATAGGGAATGTAGTAAGGTGGTCTCCCCCAGCCTGCGGAATCGGCAATCAGGAACCACTGTGTCGCAGTCCCTTTCACCCAGCCATAGACAATTACGCAATGCGGTACTCCCGTATGGGGCGCACTATCAAAGCCATAGAGGAAGGGCCGTCCGGCTTTCATCTCAATCCTTATTATGTCACTCCAGGTTATGAACATGCCTTTTCTGACATCCGGAAACAGCCTGGGCAGCTCAATGCCTGGATACCTGGTTGAGAATACACCTCGAATTGCAGGTCCGATGCCGTTTCCGCTCCATGGACTCCAGTAGCTTGCTGAGTCACCGGGCACATAGCCCATCTGGGTATCCACAAGGTTTCTTAGTTCACGAATGTCCCCGATGTTGGGACCTGAACCATCGCCTCCCTGCACGAGCTCCTCGAATGGCCCATCATCAGTGCAGGCAACATCATCCCAGTAACAAAGCAGATAAGTAGTGGCTACGGGACAGCATTGAGTTATATCGTTGGCCAGGATTGCTGCAGCGTCGAAAGGGTGTGGCTCGGAGACGGTGTAACTTTCGCTAATCGCTTCCGTTTGAAAACGGCTGTTAGCGGTTCGTTCATTTCCGTCCGAATCCACTACTTGAAACGAGATGTCAACAGTCGTGTTCCATGGCAGAACATCCATTGAATCCAGAAAACCGATATTGAATCGGAGGTCAAGTTCGAATTCAAGTTCCGTTCCTTCGGGATTGGCAATTATCGCACCCCACTGAGGCGAATTTGCCGTAAACACACAGGGATCAGCAGATCCTTCTTTCACAGTCAGGCTCATCTGATGCGGATTCAGTTGCTTATCGTCCCTGACTTTCACACATATCTTGTAATCGATTGGTATGTTGGTGGCATTGTCTAATGGCTTTAGAAATATCACTGACGGCCCTTCCCCCGGTTCCGGGTCATTCTGGCCTGGCTCCTTCGGATAGAAAGAAGTGAAAACGGGGTGATAGGAACCGTCATTGACGTATTGATCAGGATTGTGGAGGTATCCATCTTCGAAACGTATCCCGAACCTTAAGCCAATCTGGTTCATCGGGAACTCATCCAGGTTTCTATCGACATAGCCGATATATGACCATCCAAGCCCGGTAAGCAGTATGCCGCCACCGCGACTGGCGAAGTCGATAACAGCATCTATTTCGCTTGCGGAGATATTGTCCCAGCGGGTCGAGTAAATAAGAACATCGCAATTCTGGAGATGCTCGGTAGCCAGTACTTCGTATCTTCCCACAGCGGAGACCTGATAACCTTCGGTGCCCAATTTTCGAGCTAAGTTGTTCTCAACTTCATAGGACCAGGCGGTTCGTCGGATACATATATGTTGTCCATTATTTCGGTCGAGCCACTTGATTACATTCCTTCCAAAGCGTTCGTTGTCCTGCCTATTGATGTCATGGCCGAAGTACCATTCGTGGCCGACTGCAAAAACTCTGCCTCCATGGTAAAGCCTTGCCGCAGCCAGGGTCCCAGGGTGGAATTCGGCAAGGCCGATACTGTAGTAAGGGCAGAATGCAATGGGAACCCAGGGGCTTTCGGACCACCTTCCAGTGCCTACGGAAGGTTCAATCGGGCCTGGGGTTGCAGCCCATGATTCGAGCTTCTCGACTCCCTCGGTCAGTTCAATAAAGACATCATTTGCTTGGACAGTGGAATAGACCCATATGTGAGCAAGAATTGTGAGAAAGCACGCAGATATGTAATATCTCATTTTGTCTATATCTCCCTTATAAGGCATCGTAACCTGTCATAACACGGTCTATTCCTAATAGACAAGTGGTCTCTCAAACGGATGTCTATTTCAACACTTCAGGCCATCAAAATGGCCAATAGATCTGATAGATTACCACAAATCACATGTCATCAAGCGAAGCGATTGGCATGGTGTTGGCCGATCCAAGCCAGTGTGGCGAGCAGGAACATCCTTTCAACAACGCGAAGTAAAAACAGAAAAATCTCTTATCTGAAACCATAGCTTTTTCAAGAGGATCTAAAAGTCTTTGAAAGGGGCCAGCCAACCATCGCCCCAGTTTTTCCAATCTTCAGGCGTAACTCCGCCTACCTTTGTCCAACTATTCGCCCTGTTGTATCCCTTGCTCCATCTTAACGTGAACAGCTCTTTAAGACCGATCTTTGTTACTGTGCAATCCAGCATAGCGCTGTTTATGAAACCCTGATGGCGGTTGATGCAGAAACGGTTGATCGAATCGGTATCGCCGGGCCTGACCTCGCCATCAAACTCCGGCGGCGTGTCGGTGTCGTCGACCCAGCCGCACCAGAACCAACTGTCGAGGAACATTGGTATTGAGTTGGCGTTGGGGACATCACGCGTTTTCCAGAACCTGCTTGAAGGCTTGCCGTAGACATCGCTGCCGACCGGAGCGTAGATATAACCGTTTATTCCGTAGCTGCCGTAGTAACCTTCAGTTCGGCCCGAAGTGGACCAGAGCTTGCCCCATGCCTTGTTTGTTCCGCCGTTAATGTCAGCGCCTGGAGTTGGAATTTCAACGGCCAGCTTCGTTGCCGATGGACAGCATCGTATGTCCTCTGCGGTGATATAGTAATCCCGCATGGAGTCCATCCATCGCCCATACGCATCCGAGCCGCTCTTTCGCTTTGGGAAGAATCCGTTGTTGTCCTGCGTGTACATTACGAAGATGGTGGCCCACTGCTTGAGGTGAGCCTGGCAGACCGTGCTCTTCGCCTGCTTCTTGACGCGCTGCAAAGCCGGCATCAAGATGGCCATGAGAATTGCTATAATTGCAATCACGACCAGAAGCTCGATCAGGGTAAAACCTTTTCGCGCTTGCATTTTGACCTCACTATACCTAAACCTTTTCACCCAGCGCAACTGTAATTTTAGCCTTTGACTCTGCGAAAGTCCAGCTTAATCGATCTACCCTGTGTCGTGGCGAGGTTAATAATCTGCCGATATCTTGTTTCGTGCCAGAAAAAAAGCCGCCACATTACTGTGACGGCCTCATTATTGGCGATTATTTAGTTATCTGTCGTTTAAGTGGTTATCCGCAACTTATTCGAGGATAACTACTGTCTACCTGTATGGTTTTGGTCCCCATGCTGCTCGTGCAGCAAGTGTAATATCTTCATTTCCATCCTGTAGGCCGGAGTGAGCCTCCATCCTGCGGCCGAACTCGACCGTTCGGTGATCCTTCCACTTGAGGTGTTCAGCATGACCATCGGCAAAGGAGAACGTTGTACCCTCGCCGTGTCTGATTGGTGGCGGATCCCACCACTCATATCTGTCTGGCCAGACACTCCAGCCGCCCAAAGTAGAACCTCCTGTACCACCATCATCAAGAAAAACAGACCTCAATGCTGGGTATTTGATTTGAGTTCTTCTTTTCACCAGCTTTACACCACTGGCAGTGAAGGAACCGAGAACAATGCAGTTCATACCGTCAACAATTGAGTACATGCGGCACTCGTTCTGTATGCTTCGCCCCGTTCCGCACTTGTATACATTGATTGTTTTGAGATAGGGGAAAAGCGCCCCATTTCTGATGGCCGCCTCCTTTTGTTTTTTGGTCATGCTGGAATCCCAGTCTTTCCTCACCCAGGCAAGTTCCTGGTAATGGATATTTGCAGGTCCGCTTGTCATATCCCCATATTCTTCAGTGTCGCCATTGACGATTTTCTCATCGTTATCGTCAGCGTACATCGTCCAGGCCAATTGCAACTGCTTGAGGTTGCCAAGGCAGGCAGCTCTTTTTCCCTGTTCCTTTGCCCTGTTCAGAGCGGGCATAAGGATAGCCATCAATATTGCAATAATGGCTATTACCACCAACAGCTCAATTAGCGTGAATGCTTCTTTTCTTTTGTTCTGTACCATTATATTCCCCACAAAAAACCAGACCAACACCCATTGGCTATTATCATGTATGGATGGGGCAAAAGTCAAGGGAGCTTTACCAGCCTGCCCAGTTTAACCTGCAATTTTAGCCCTTTCTTGCCACGAGTCACAACGAAAAGGCAAAACAAGCCCCAAATCCTAACAAATGATGCGCTCTGTTAACGTTCTGTTCCATATATATGCCAGGTTTCCTCCATGCAGGGAGTGGTTGGTGTGCGAAATGGCGGGAAATCCACAGAATTTACGCTATTTTCCGTCCGGGCGGGCATTTTCAAGGCTATTATTGAGCGGAGCAGTGGTTTGCCACATCAACATAGTGCTGCGGAGTGAGTTGCTCGGGGCGTTTGGCCGGATCGATCCCACAGTTTGCGAGAATATCGAGCCAGTTGTCAATTCCAGCCAGGCTACCTTCGGCCAGTCTTGTGCATGCCTTTATCGTCTTGCGGCGGTGGCCCATGAACAGGTTCACCACTGCTATCAGCAATTGGAAGTCCTTAATTCGAGCACTCTTATCTTTATCCCGAACGAACTCGACCAGGGCTGAATCGACCTGTGGCTGGGGCCAGAATACAGTAGGCTTTAGGATTCTGGCCATTCGAGTCCGTCCCGTGGCGGCCAGCAGTATGCCCATCTGGCCGTACTCTGCTGTATCAGGCTGTGCAGTCATTCTCTGGGCCACCTCTTTCTGGACTGTAACGTACATTTCGTCGGCAACAAAAGCCCCTGCGACCATATTAATGATGACAGGTGAAGCGACTTTGTAGGGCAGGTTAGCTACCAGCAGGAATCGGCCTCTGTATTGTTTTCTCGCACTATTCAAAGCGTCCGTAACTTGGGTGCCGAAAGATCTCTTATTGTCGAGGATGTCGCAATTGAGCACTTGAGTATTGATTGCGTCTTTCAGTTGCTCGGTTGCTATATTGGCCAAAACCGGATCGTACTCCACCGCGATCACCCGCCCGGCACTCTCAGCCAATCCTTCGGTCAACGATCCTGTTCCACAGCCAACCTCGAGAACAAGATCCCTTTCGGTTATCTGGGCTGAATTTACGATCAGGCGCAACAGATTCAGGTCCACCAGGAAATGCTGGCCTAATCCTCTTTGTGGTTGCACGCCGGCGTAGGCGAGTAGTTGCTGTATTTGCTTTTTACTCTGCATCAGAGCTATTGGCCGGTATTGTTGCTGTTGACGAGTTGGCGGGCTCTTTTGGTTTTCGCCATATTGATTGCTGTAAGCAGAGCTGCTTTCATACTGGACGGATCGGCGCAATTGCGTCCTGCGATATCGAAGGCGGTACCGTGAGCGGGCGAGGTCCTTATTATGGGGATACCAATAGTAACATTGACAGCTCTTGCCTGGGCAATGAGCTTGACCGGTATCATGGCCTGGTCGTGATACATTGCCACGACGCCGTCGAATTCACCTGCTGCCGCTCGCGGAAAGATCGAGTCGGCCGGGAACGGGCCGCGACAGTCGATTCCCTGCTCGTGAGCCAGCATGATTGCCGGCGTGATTATCCGCTCTTCTTCGTCACCAAATTGGCCTCCTTCTCCGGCGTGCGGATTCAGGGCGGCCACTCCTATCTGAGGCTTTTCTATGTCGAAGTACTCTTTCAAAGCGTCGTTCAGCAGGTCGATTGGCTCGAAGACGCAGCCGATTGTAAATTTGTGCCGGACTTCGAAGAGAGCCTCGTGAATTGTCGCCAGCGCGATACGCAGAGGTTCGGCGACAAACATCATCACCTTTCGTTTCGATTTGCAGCGTGCCGCTAACATCTCTGTATGGCCGGGCCATTCACCACCCGCTAACTTCCAGCTTGTTTTGCTTATAGGGGCTGTAACCACAGCATCGATGAGTCCCTCGCGAGCGGCCTCAATTGCATCGAGGCAAAACCGCAACGAAGCTTCGCCGCCCGGTTTGCTTGGGCGTCTGATCCATGGCGGAATGGAGTATTCGTCGTAGTCAGCGACCACGACCTTGCATGGATAATCCCGGCGGAGTTTTTCGTGCTGGTGTCGGCCCCAGAAAGGTTCCAGTTCCGCTGCGTCCGTAGCGTAGCAGAGGGTCTCATGCATTCCGAATATGACGAACCTCGCTGCTTTTCGCACAACCGGGTCCGCAAGGGCCTTTATGACGACTTCCGGACCGATGCCGGCCGGATCTCCCATCGTCACGCCGATAACCGGTTGATCTGCTATTGGATTGTCGCCGTGATTACTCATTAATTTACGTGGTCCATGGCCTTATAGTCCTTAGAAGCCCATTTCCTTCAGCTTCTCTACGGTTAGCCCTTTACTGATCGGCAGAATCCTGGCAAGCTGCTTTGCTACTGTCTTTACGATGACATCGGTTTCAATGTTGACAATATCACCGATTTTTACACTGCCCAGTGTAGTTCTGCTGAGCGTTTCAGGTATTACTGCGACTGAGAAGCCATCTTTGTGCAGATTTGCTATCGTCAGGCTGATACCATCGATAGCTATCGAGCCTTTGGGGATTATTTGGTCGAGCAATTCCGGCTCAGGGATAAAAGTCAGGTTTGCATATTGTCCCTGCTTATCGATTGCTGTTAATCTTGCTGTTCCGTCTACATGGCCGAGAACGAAATGTCCGCCGAATCTGCCGTCGGCTTTGAGCGCGCGTTCGAGATTGACCTGGGAATTGGATTTTAACCGCCCCAGCGTTGATTTTGCGACGGTTTCGGCGCTGAGGTCGAAACTCGCCAAAGAGCCCTGCAAGCCGGCAATCGTAAGACATACGCCATTTACAGCGATGCTGTCTCCATTGCTTGCGCCTTCAGCCAGTCGAGCCAGATCGACCACGATTTTCATCGTGCCTCGGCTCGATCCGCTCGAAACCGACTTCACACTGTTAACTGCTTCTATCAGTCCTGTAAACATGCGATGATTGACAGTATATTCTTTCCGGTTTACAATCATGGGCAGGACGATTTCCTGCAAAACGACAATTATAGGCAAAACAAGGCGAAGTATCAATGCAAGAAGGGGGCGCATAGCTATGAATACTTTTTGGCTCAAGCTCGCCGGTGCAGCAATAGGGATTACAGCGATTGTGATAGTGGCCAGTATGTTTGCTTCCAAGAACACTCCCAAGCCGGCGGAACCTGAAAAAAGTTTTTACGATCAGGCCCAAAATGATCAGAAAAGTTTCCTGGCCGAGCCTGAAAAAGTAAAAGTTTCTGACCAAACTCCTACCACTCAAACCCAAAATGAAGTTGCACAGACACCAGCGGTGCAGCCAAATCAACCCGTTCAACAAACTCCCCCAGTTCAGCCAAGAGTGCAGCAACCAGAGCCGGCGCAACCAACAACATTGTATTTCAAGGAATTGGGTGAGATCGAACAGATAGAGGCCGAGAGGCAGCTAAACATAGCTGCTCCAGGTTTCAGCGTAGGCCGATTGCCTATGACTGGCTATAAGGGCCTTGCAGTGGATCCCTGTCGAAGGATAATCCAAAAATGGCCCGACAGCTTCTATGCGTATCAGGCAAAACGCATACTGGCTGCTTTGCCGTTCCGCTATCAGACCCGCTATAAAATCACCGAACAGGAAACCGACTTGAGCATGTACTCCAAACAGCGACCTGGAACGAAACCTTTCGAATTCAAGGAACAAAACTGATATGCCTACGACTACAAACGCTGGCACGATGCCCGTAATATCCATAACCGCTGACTGTCTTCCGGAGGCTTGGGAGAAAGCTGTGCTTGCAGTCTGGGATCAGGGCTATGAAGTCAAAACCCAGTATGACAAGCCGGATGATCCGCCGAGCAAAGACGCGACAGTGATGATCGTCATTACCGATCCTTTCAAAGAACCTCGGATCCACAAGAATTTTCCTGGCGGTCCCGAAGAGCTGGAATCGTATCGGCAGGAAGTAGTCAATGGCATTCACGATCATTGGATCGATCCGACCGCGGGCAAGTGGACCTACACGTATCACGAGCGGCTGTTCTCATATTGTCCTGTGGAAGACATTCGCAATCCGAATTCGCCAAAACCTTTCGCGAGAATCAATCAGATTCAATACCTCGTCGATTGCCTGTCCGCCGCCGGGCACAGCCGAAGGGCGCAGGCGATCACCTGGATGCCGACCGCGGACCCGAAAACGGATGATCCGCCTTGTCTCCAGAGGATATGGTGCAGGCTCGTTGCCGATGAATCCGAGGGGCTTGTCCTGAATATGAATACCCATTGGCGAAGCCGGGACTTGTATAAGGCCTGGTTCATGAATGTCTACGCTTTGACCGACCTGCAAAGAACGATCGCCAAGAAGATATCCCAGCGTGTTGGGCAGCCTGTGCGTGTTGGTCGATATGTGGACATCAGTGATTCGCTGCATATCTACGGCAGCTACTTTCGTGAGGTTGAGCCGGAAATTGAGAAGATGAGGCAAAGTCCCTTCGTCGGGCGTTCATGGGAGAGCACCCATCCTGCTTTCGAGATGATGACCAACGAAGCACGCGAGAAGCTTGCTCAGGACCCGGATTGGTATGCAAAAGCGAAGGGCTAAGCGCCTGGTCTGACCATTGAACTACACAATTAAAATCCTCTTAATATAGTTGGCTGGAACTGCAAGAGTAGTAATAGCATAAGAACGTGGAGAACAAAACATGGCTTTGATTGTGAACGGTGAACGAATCGAATGCTCCGAAATAGAACGTGAGGCGGACAGGCTCAGGCCGCAATATGAGAAAACGTTTGCTGATATGGAAACCGAGGAAAGAGAAGCCCAGTTGCTGGATTGGTCGAAGGAGAATATTATTGAGCGACTGCTGATCAATCAGGATGCGAAGGAGAATGGAGCAAAGGTATCGGCTGAAGAGATCGAATCGGTATTTACAAATCTCAAACAGCAGTATGAGGACCCGGAGCAATTCTACAAGGATTTTGGCGAGACGGATGATGGGAAGATCAAGCAGGAACTTCAGACTCATCTTAGAGTGGAAAAGCGGCTCGAAGAAATGTGCGCGGATATAACGGCGCCTTCGGATGAGTCGGTTGAAGAATATTACGAGCAGCACAAGCAGGAATTCGAGACGGGCGAGCAGGTTCGAGCCGCGCACATCGTCAAGTACGTGAACTGGCAGAACGACGAGCAAACCGCTCACGAATCTATCAGCAAAGCTCACGCCGAGCTGGCGGGCGGTGCATCTTTCGAAGTCGTGGTCGATAAATACACCGACTGCGCCGACAGCGGCGGAGACTTAGGCTACGTTAACCGCGGGCAAATGGTCGAGGAGTTCGAAGACGTAGTCTTCAATCTCGGCCCAGGACAGCTCAGCGGTGTCTTCCGAACTCGCTTCGGCTTCCACATAGCCAAAGTCTACGACAGAAAACCCCCATCCATACCCCCTCTGAAAGAGGTTCGCGCAAACATAGTCGAACAACTCTCATCACAGATTCGCGAAGAAGCCATAAACAAATTCATCGACACCCTCAAAGAAAAGGCGACAATCGAGGAAGTATAAATCTGCTTGAAATAATCCTATCAGATCATATTTTGGCAGCGTTGAATCAATCCGTCTGGTTTTATCCAGATAGTATTACTCCCGATAGCACCTTCTGTTTCTATCCTAATAGCTGTTTCACCTAACGATCTTTTATGGCAATTTGGCGCGTTATGTACGCGTTCTAAAAAAAGCGATCGTGAAGCAGTTCTTATACGTATTCCAATTATAATCGAAAAATCACCATCCTGATTTGGCATCGCCCCATTCTTGTAGTAGACTTTAATTAAGGTTGGGCAATATAAAACGGGCAGAACCATATCCGACTGGGATTGGCTGTCGACAAGTCAGAATATTCAGCTCAGCCTTTCTTTGCACGATTACTGGGTAAGACCAGATATTGAGTGATCTGAACAGGAGCGGGAAGAGACCTTCGGTGAATTTTCTGCCAGGCTTCTGGGGGGGTAATAAAAGTTTCTTTCCGAGTTGGCCTCTGCGTGCCGCGCGCAGAGGCTCTTTTTTTGGTGTATTCGGTGGTGTGGGAGGACGGCGGGAGCAATATCGCCTCCTACCTGATTAACAGTTGCTTGATTTTAACACCTTGGCCTTTAAGCTACCCATTCCCTGGCCGCCATTGCAACGGTATTCCGCTGAATATGCCCCCACAGATAACCATATCGCATCGGCCAATTGTATGGCGCATTGTATCTGGATTGTCAATCGCCTCGGATCAGATCGACCACTTCCTGTGTATTGGCCGCATTTACCATAGCCCTGCAAAAGGCTTTCGAACTGACCATCCTTGCTATTTCCGCAAGGGCCTGAACGTGTGGGCCGGACTGTTCGGGTGAAGCCACTAAAAGGAAGAAGAGTTTCGTTGGCTGCCCATCAAGAGAATCAAAGTCTATCCCCTCGGGGGCGATGCCAATGGCCAGTTTCAGGCTGGTCACGGCATTAGCCTTGCAATGCGGTACGGCTATGCCATCCTGCAAGCCGGTACTCTGCAAAGATTCACGCTTCTGCACCGCACTAAGCACGGTATCGAAATCACTAATCTCTCCGGCATCCTTCAATATCTGTACAAGCTCCCGCAAGACATCAGGCTTGTCTTTGGATTCCAGGGGTATCTTAACAATTTTTTCTGCAAGTAAATCAATTAGCGCCATAACGGACCTCTCTTGAGGTTTCTAAAACAACAATCATATTTATTCAATATCGGTATTATGCCAGTGATTCGTACATCTCCCAGACCAAATCCTCGTCTTTGACCATCAAGACGGGGCATGTAACGGCGCGCATCGCCCGTTCGGCCTCGTCGTAGAACTCATCTCTCCTGCTCCTGATCCGAGATAGCTCGCCGATTACGAGAAGGTCAACCTCGCCCTCGCTTACGGCCTTGACGATCTCCTTGTGAACACTCCCCTTGCTGTGTTTCTTGGTGAGGAATACGCCTTTCTTGAGGGCAAGTTCGTTTATATAATTGAGATACCGCTGGGCGTCGGCTTCCATATCCCGCTCGTACTCAACCTGCTCATCTTTAAGGAATATCCTTGCCTTCAAGAGGTCTTCCACTGCGCCGGTGTTGATAACGTAGTGGGCGATTAACTCGGCGCCTGAAAACGACGCAAGGCATATTGCATACTGGGCGGCCGTGATAGACTGTTCAGTTCCATCGATATAAACCATTATTTTTTTCCAAGGTCTACTCACGATGTCTCTCCGTTGTTTTAGCCCTTTTCTTTTCCAGGTTTTCCTTAACCATTTTCATAAGAACGAACATGTCTCGTTCGTTTTCTTCAAGCCTGCTTTGGATATAATGGACAGTATCCTTCAGGTCGGGGATAGCGATCTTCTCGAGAGCGTTTACCTTCCTGATAGTCTTTTTCACTTCATTTGCAAGCCGTAACACGGATACTTTCAGTTCGGCAAGCTTTCCAAGCAGCTTGAGGACTTCTTTGAAGAAGTCCAAAGAGCTGTCGATCCAGAAGCTTGTTCCCATTGGGCTGTAGTAGGGCGCGCGCTCCTTGAAATCCGTCTCGACTACGGGCAGGCTCACGCCCATGACCCTTCTGGAACGTATATCAACGTCAGTCGTAATATTGACGGCTCCTGTCAGATACTGAACTTTCAGCTTGCCCATGTCAAATACCGCCTCTTCCATTGCCTTGTATGCCTTTGCAAGCGCAGTCTCAACCCGGCTCTGGAAATCTGCGGCCTGGTCCACAAGGGCCAGAAGTTCGATAATCAGAATATTCCTTTTCTGGTCCAAAAGCTCGTATCCCTGCTGAGCGAACTTCAGGTCGTTCTTTAGCCTTAGCAGATTTGTTTTCGTTGGTGCGTAATGAAGCTGTGCCATTATATACGCCGGTTATTTGCCGTAGAACTTTTCTATTTCTTCATCTGTAATCCTGTGCAGCTCTTCAACAGGAAGAGTTCTCAGGACTTCCCATCCGAGATCCAGGGTTTGTTCGATACTTCTATCTTCGTCCTTACGCTGGGAGACAAATTTCTGTTCAAACTCTTTTCCAAAGTCGAGATAGTTATGGTCCAGGGGTGTAAGCTCTTCCTCGCCGATAACCGATGCCAGGTTGCGTACGTCTTTCACATAGCTGTACGCGGCGAAGAGCTGACTTGCGAGGTGTGGATGATCCTCTCTGGTCATACCTTCGCCTATACCGTCTTTCATCAGACGAGAAAGGGACGGCAGCCCGGCAACGGGCGGGTAAATCCCTCTGCTATCCATCTCTCTTTCGAATACGATCTGCCCTTCGGTGATATACCCTGAAAGATCAGGGATCGGATGGGATATATCATCGTTCGGCATTGTCAGTATGGGCAGAGATGTGATCGAGCCCTTGTAGCCCTTGATCATTCCAGAGCGTTCGTAGAGTTCCGCGAGGTCTGAGTATAGATACCCCGGATATCCCTTTCGCGACGGTATTTCGCCCCTGATCGTGGAGATTTCTCTCAGAGATTCACAATAGTTGGTCATATCCGTCATAATGACGAGCACGTGCATATCTTCATTGAACGCCAGGTGCTCGGCAAGGGTAAGTGCGGTTCTCGGTGTGATTAACCGTTCGATTGAAGGATCGTCTGCAAGGGAGAGAAACAGTGCGACATTCTCAAGCACGCCGCTCTCTTCGAATGAGCGGGTGAAGAATCGGGCCACATCATGCTTTACTCCCATTGCTGCAAAGACGACGGCGAACTCGGTATTAGTTCCGCGTATTTTTGCCTGTCGAGCGATCTGGGCCGCAAGCTCATTATGGGGCAGGCCGTTGCCGGAGAAGATTGGAAGTTTCTGGCCTCTAATGAGGGTATTCATTCCGTCAATTACTGAAATACCGGTTTGTATGAAATCCCTCGGATACAGACGAGCGGTTGGATTGATCGCCATTCCATTGATGTCCAACTCGATGTCGCTACGTTGGGGGGGGCCTCCATCAATGGGGCGTCCCAAACCATTAAACACACGTCCAAGCATATCCTTTGAGACTGAAATGGTAAGCGGCTCTCCACAGAAGCGAATCCGCGTTCCGGGCAGAGTAAGGCCTGCTGTTCCTTCGAAGACCTGAACGACAACGACATTAGTTGATGATTCCAGTACGATTCCCAATCGCACGTAACCCTGGTTGTCTACGCACTCAACGAGTTCCCTGTATCCTACAGGGTGTGTTTTGCTGACGAAGACCAGGGGGCCGTCGATTTTGTCGACGCCGATATACTCACGTCCGGATAGAAGCCGTCTGTTTTGCGTGTCAGACATGCAACGCCTCCAGTTGGTCCATTGAACGCTCCAATCTGGCTTCAATTTTATCGAGACCTGAAAGATCGTCGTTGGATATTGAAAACTTCATTTTCACTATGTCCTGATATACTTTCATTTTCCTCAATTGAGTGAGGATAGCGCCTTTTTTTATCGCTTCGGAGCCGCGTTTCCAGTAAGTGACAATTATGTGCAACATCTTCACTTGTTTTTGAACGATTGAGAACGCGTCGATCTTGTCATATGCGTTTTGTTGGAGGAAGCCGTTCTTGAACAGCGTACATACTTCCAGAACAAATCGTTGCGTGTCCGGCAGTGCGTCAGGGCCGACAAGCTTGACCACTTGTTGGAGTCGCACCTCCCTTTGAAGTAATTCCATTATCTCTGTTCGGTCTATGAGCCATTCCGAGCTGACGTGCTGTTCCCACCATGAAGTCATATCGCTAAGATACTCACTATAGCTGTCGAGCCAGGAGATAGCGGGATAGTGTCTTGCATTGGCAAGGTCCCTGTCGAGAGCCCAGAAACAACGGATGAATCGTTTTGTATGCTGGGTTACGGGCTCGGAGAAATCACCGCCAGGCGGAGATACGGCCCCGATAATCGTAACAGAACCACTCTCGCCGCTGAGTGTTTCCATCGAGCCGGCGCGTTCGTAGAATTCCGCTATTTTTGTGGGCAGGTTAGCTGGAAATCCCTCCTCTGCGGGCATTTCTTCCATACGGCCGGAAAGTTCGCGGAGTGCTTCGGCCCATCGTGATGTGGAGTCCGCCATTACTGCAACATGATAACCCTGGTCTCTGAAGTACTCAGCCATGGTGATTCCGGTGTATATGCTCGCTTCACGTGCGGACACCGGCATGTTGGAAGTATTAGCGATCAGGATGGTCCGTTCCATAAGAGAACGGCCGCTTCTGGGGTCAATCAACTCGGGGAATTCGGTAAGCACATCTGTAATCTCGTTGCCTCGCTCGCCGCAGCCGATGTATACGATAAGGTCGGCGTCGCACCATTTCGCCACAGCCTGTTGTGTCATTGTCTTGCCCGTGCCGAATCCGCCTGGAATGGATACGGTTCCTCCTTTTGCAACCGGAAAGAGAGTGTCAATCACCCGCTGGCCCGTGATCAGAGGGATGTCAAGAGCAAGACGGCTGCGCGTTGGCCTTTGAACGCGGATGGGCCATCTGTGCATGAGGAAAAGATCTTTTGTCTTTGAATCGTCAGTCTTTAGAACTGCGATGACCTCTTCCACCGTATAATCCCCTTCAGGGACGACCGATTCAAGAATACCTTCATCATTAGGTGGAACAAGTATCTTATGGAGAACATTTTCCGTCTCACGAACGGCGCCGAGCACCATACCACCGGATATTCGATCACCTTCTTTTACTGAGGGAACAAAATGCCATCTCTTTTCTCTGTTCAGTGATGGGATGGTTATCCCGCGCTTGATATAGATGCCCGACATATCGCGGATGGCTTCAAGAGGCCTCTGGATACCATCATAGATGGTCCCGACCATTCCCGGGCCCAGTTCCACAGAAAGCTGCATTCCCGCCCCATACACAGGATCGTAAGGAGCGATTCCTGTTGTGTCTTCATAGACCTGAATGATAGCGCTGTCGTGTTCAAGTTTGATGAGTTCGCCAATGAGGTTTTCTTTGCCTACCCTGACGAGTTCGAACATCTCGGCGTCGGTGATTCCCATCACCTCAACTACAGGGCCGTTGACCCGTTTTATCTGTCCTATAATTCTATCATTCATAGTTATTCTTGCGATTTATTAGAAAACAAAGTGTTGTATATCAGTGTTTGTATTTCGCGCTGCTTTCGCAGCATTCGTGTTTTGACCTGATTGTTGAAGGCTGTGTGCCCGTTGGCGGCGGTCAGGACAATGCCTTGAGCCTTCAAAGGCTGCGTCTTTGACAATGTCAGCGTAATCTGCTTGCCTGTCCGGGCGTGAATTTTTCCTGTCATTTCTGCAAGAAGGTGCTCGTCGATCAATGTACGTTCCTTTTCTGAGGCATTAATCTCGGCTGCTTCCGCATCCAGGCCCACGGCCGCCTCTGCAATCCAGTTCAACAGAACAGACCTGTAGTTTGTCTCGCCAATCATTGCGTCGAGCCTTTGTGCGACCCGTCCCATGATTTCCCTCATGGCAACATCACTGGCATGAATCGAACGGCGTTTCAACTCCAGCTCTACGCCGGAGAGAAGTTTCTTCCTTGCGGTGTCCGCCTGTTTTTCCGCTTCTTTGCGCGCATCACCCAATAGAGATTCGATTTTTTTCTCAGAATACTCTTTCTTTTCGGCAGCTTGTTTTTCTGCTTCCTTTATGATCTTTTCCTTTTCGGCGCGAGCATCTGTTTCAATGCCGGAGATTAACGCTGCTTTATCTTGCTCTATTGATTCCATGTATTTCGTGTACCTTTTTTCCTACCGTCTTGTCTGCATCATACAGATGCAGAAGAAGGCCTTGGGATCACAGTTTTATTCCAATGGCGGCATTCACCATTTCTTTGATTCCAAGTCTGCCCGGTCTCGTTCCGTTTCTATCGGGGATCTCCACGATCAGTGGGAAACTCGCCGTAAACAGGTATTTGTTCACTATTGGGCGTATCATATCCGCGACGTGTTCGGTAACAACAATAATACTTGTTTCCTTGTCGTCAAGTATTGCCTGAAAAGCTCGTTGGGCCTCATCGGCATTCTCCGCAATTTTTCCGGAGACCCCGACCATCCCAAAGCCAAGAACGGTATCTTCGTCGCCTATAATCGAGTATTTCATTATGTTGCTATACCTTGTTGAGGATCATCAACGCCGTAATGAAACCAAAGACAACAAGCCCTTCGGCAAGCGCCACAAAAATCAGGGCCTGACTTGCGATTTCAGGCTTTTCCGCGACAGCACCCATTGCTGCTGCTCCGACATGAGAAATCGCAACTCCCGCCCCGATAGCGCCCAGACCGAACGCAACCGCAGCAGCGATAAGGCCAAATTTCATAGTGCCTGCCTTCTCCGGCGACATTTCCTGTTGCTCGTCATTTTGCATAGTATTCGGATCTTGAGGCCCCTCTGACGCAAACGAGCTGGCACATAAAAGCGTCCCGATTATCGCCATAACCGTACAAAGCCCAATAACGCTATGGATGATGTTTAATTTCAGTTTTTTCACAGGCTGATCCATAATATCCCTTTCTTCTTCATTCATGGCTGCCACCTAAGCAGCGTTCAGACATAACCTATCCTTTTAAGACAACTGTTCTCGAGCGGCAAACGACCAAGTCAGATTCCACCTGTAAGGTCGGATTACATCGAATTTATTGAAACAGCTCAATATTAAGAATCGCCGCTATTAAGATTTCTAAATGTTACTATTCAATGAGATTGGCGTGTACAGCTTCCCCGTTCCATGAAAAAATTTCGTGAAAAACTCATAATAGCTAAGCCTCAGCGCCTGTATCCCTGCTGAGAGACCTTCAAGAGCAATAACCATTATGTTCCCGAGTATGAGAATGAGAACCGAGCCAATGCCCGATGTCATGCCGGCAAGTGTGAAAAATGATATCATGAGACAGACATGGGCGATACCGAGTCCGGCCACTCGCATGAAAGAAAGCGTGTTGGAAAGATAACCACTGAAAATCTCGAGAAGCTCAACAATCCATTCCATCAGGAAATTCATGAATGCCATTACAATATTCGACTTCTTTTCCGAGTGGTCTTTCTCGTGTTTGAGATAATGACAAGGCTCTTTAATTAAGAGCAGAAGCGAAGGCAATCCAACAAGCATGAACGATATATTTCCCGAAGGAAGACTCATGTGCTCCTGTGCTACCATGTAGGATGCTATATACACTCCACCGGCGTATATCCACCCGCCGAGAATGCCTCCTTTATCAAAAATCAACTCCAGCCACTTTTTGGCCCTGATCATATTGATCCAGTTGAACAGTAGACCGAGTGCGATAACGGCGATGCCGAAGTATAGGGTAATTGCCAGGACATCGGAGACGTTACTTATTACGGAATTTTGGCTGCTGTGGCGTGATATGATACCATGAAAATCGAACCAGATCGGTCTGAAAAGGGCCTTGCCGAAATAGGACCCGAAAAGAGCGCCGAATAGTATTGATGCACAACCGCACCAGATGATCAGCCAAGATAGCTGGTACAATCCCTTTTTGGCGGGCTCGTTCTTCAAAAAGAATACGCCGAGGATGCCGAGCACTGCCAGCACCAGGCCCTGTCCGGCATCAGCAAACATCAGCCCGAACATGGACAGGTACATGGGCATAACGAAAGGCGTCGGATCAATAGCGCCATACTGGGGAATGCCGAAATTGCTGACCAGCATCTGGAAGGGCGCCAGCACCTTCGGATTGTTGAACTGCACGGGTACTTCATCGCTGATGATCTCTTTGCTGCCCGCTTCATCCCATTCCATGTAGCAGCGATTTTCACATGCTCTTCTGATTACTTGTGTGAGTCTCTCAGTTTTCGATGAAGGAAGCCAGCCCGTGAAGATTACGGTTCTGGACGAGGACGTGAAATTTGCCTGGATTTTGAAGAACAGCTCATTTACACGCAGATTTATCCAGGTCTCCTTGAGGTGTCCCTCTTCCTGCTTTACGATATCACGAACCTTCTCTTCCAATTTCTTCTGCTCGTCAATGAGTGCGCCGAGTTTTGCAGATAGTTCCTTGGAGACGTCCATCTTGACTGACGTCAGCTCGGTGGGTAATTCGACCCTGGTCCAGCCAACGCTTGTTAATATCTTGTTTATCTGCTCGTTGTCTCTTTTCATGGAGATCAGGAGATGATGTGCCATATCATGTTCCTGTCCCAGTGCGATATTCAGTGAGGGCAAGCCTTTAAGCTCATCTTCGAGCCGCGTAACACTTGATGCGGAGAGCCTTCCAATCTGCATGGAAATGAAGGAGTGTTTTGCCGGGAGCGTAACATCGGGGATGCCTACGCCGTAGAGCGCCACCTGGCGCTTTATGTCGTCGAGCTTGAGTATCTCCTGCTGTATAGTCCGCTGCCTCTCCCTTATGCTCTCTCGCTCACCGGATATTCTGTCAAGATGCTTTGCCTCTGTTTCGAGATTAACTGGGATGCGGTTGTTCAGATCGGTTTCTTGTGGCGACGAAGGGCGTATGCCTGCGGTGTGCAGGAAGCCTTCGATCCGCCTTCTCAGGTCTGAGATTTCCGACAGAGAGACTTCCGGTTCGACTGTAGAGAGGTTGCCTGTGCCGTCGCCGTCAACCTCCGTCATATTAACGAATTGTATTACGCCTTCACGAAGGAGCGCTTCGGTTACCCGCTCACGATCTCTTGTAAGCACCACCGCAAAAAGCTGTGTCATCTGAGTGGTAAACATTATATCAAGCTCTCAATGCGTTCCTGTTCTATGCCGTACTGTTTTGCATTCAAGACTATCCTGATTTTCCTTAGCTCGTTCCTTTTCAATATGAAGTATGACAGTATGGTTCCTACAGTGAAAGGATACCCTGTCATAATATGCTGAACCTCGTGCTTCATGATCTCTTCGAGAATACGACGGATAAGCAACAGCCGCGACATGCTATCCGATGCCTGGGAAGAAAGCAACGTTGATAATCCGGGATACTTGCTCTTGATAAATCCCTGGAGCACGGACGTTACATTCTGGGCGCTGTACAGTTCGTTGATAACGTTTCTGCTAAGATTGAAACCTTCGGGTATAATAGCGGCCATGACCGCTTCGGCGGGAAGGTCATAGAATTTCTTGAACCGGATGATCCAGTTGATGTTCTGCAGGTCGATCTCTACGCCTACAAGCCTTAGGGCTACATCGCGATCCTTGCGGTCCAGCCTGTTGATGGCCGAGAGGAGATTTTCATAGTAGTAATGGTCGAAGGCAATTTCCATGCGGAAGACGGAGCCTTCCGATTCGACGGTGTGAGAATATTTTTTGATGATCTGACAGTATGGGGTTCCTTCACATACCCCTGCAATCTCATCGAAGTTTTCTGCGTTGATGATGATGTCGATTGGTATGTCGTGAATAATGCGGTCGTACAGTATGTAATGTGCGCTGGCGTCGGTTGAATACTTGCGAAGCCTTCTGTCGAAGTAGATTCTTATGGCATTCTTAAGATTCTCGATCTCGAACTGGGACAGCAATGCCTCGACAAGCTCCAGTGAATTTTTATGAAGATGCTGTTTGACATTTTTGTAAAGTTCGATTTCATCCTTGAGCAGCTCGAGTTCGGCCTGTTTGAGATCGCCGGTTCTGGAGTACATCTCTTCGAGGCGGGCAAAAGGAGTATCCCGCAGAATAGCAAGTGCCTCGTCGAGCGAGGGCGCCTTTGCCAATTGGCCGAACATGTCGTCAGGAAGTATCTTGCTGATTCGTGCACGCAGCTTTGCGTTAATGAACGAGTATTTTGACAACGGACCGGCCACTATTGATTGTCCTTCTCAATTTCCGTGTTCAGTATGATGTTGCAGATGCCATCGACGAGGCTATTTATCTTATCTGAATTTTTCTCAAGCAGAGTGCTGCTTTCCTGATCCGCCTGTTTGAGTCTTTCATCCCTGGTGTTCTCGGCTTCCTTCTTAGCCTCTTCAACCGCGGTCTGTATTATTTCTCTGGCCTTCTGTTTCGCATCGCTGATCTTCTCGGTGGCCTCTTTTTCCGCCGAACGCGTTATTTCAGAAGCTTTGTTGCGAGCTTCCTTGACAATTGCGCTGACCTTTTCCTCAGCCTCAAGAACTTCTCCAATAATCTTTTTCATAGAATCAAACCTTGTACGGAATAAGAACGGTAGAATTTTACGAAACCGTGAATATATACAATTGAAGCCGATATTACCAGTATATGACTGAGAGGTTTGATAAAAGTTTTTTTAGATACGGCCGCAGCCTGCCCAGCGACAAGTCGGTGGGAAGATGTGAAACTTATCGGTTTCTGATGGCCCCTGTTGGCTTTGTTAGCACCCATTGTTTGCCAGTTATACTAAATCCAGTTAATTCTTTATTTCATAGTTATTTGTCACCCTGGGTCGTAGGTGAGTGAGGGGCCTGCCCAGAGCATGTCGAAGGGGTCCGACCGGCAACCGGGGGATAATTCAGCATTATAACCCCAATCCCTTATTCTACTGCTTTATGTTCAGGATGGTAAAGTGTTATCTTGGGAATTTCAGAATTTGGGGTGCGATTCATGTTTGTGGTGAAGGCGCCATGCCGTGGCGAGGCCGTCTCGGTCTTGCGTCACACCGGCATCTTGCCAGTGTAACTGCAAATGAGTGCGATCTGTCTTTGGACGGGCAATTCATCCTACCTACAAATCTGAATTGCACCCCAGAATTTGTATTATCCTGCGGTGTGGGAGCAATAATCGCCTGTTCTGAGGTTTCGCTCGGATTGGCGCGCGGCTCACACCGTCCTCGGTTCGAGATCTGTTTGCCTTGATTCTCGGAATATGAGGCCTTTCGCTGCTTTTTTTGCCTTTAAGGGCGACGATTGTGCACTGTTGGTCTGTTTAGAGCACTTTTGTTACCCCGGGCATTGCGACGGGGTATTGGCCCTTTTCGTCCGGCATGACCGGTGGTTTGGAGTCCATTGTGTAGTTGTCCAGGCCGGGGGCCAACTCGAGATTGGAAGCCATTGCCTGGTCCCAGGTTATCATCTGCCCCGATTCGGAAGCCATACGGCCAAGGATGCCTACCATCGCGGCGCTGGCGGCACGCTCGGTTTCGTTGTAGGCCTCGTTGTTACGGATTGCCTTGAATAGCAGGTCGTGTTCGTGCTGGTAGTGGTCGCAGTGTGGGCCTTTGTATTCCCAGATCAGGTTTTCGGGGGTTTGGTTGTGGCTTTTGAAGATTTTTGGTTTGGTAATGCCTTCGCCCAGCACGGCTGAGCCTTTTGCGCCGTGGATTATGTCGCCGAAGAAGCCCCAGCAGTTGTTCATGTGCCTGCCCTGGGCGAGAAGTCTGGTTCCGTCGGGGAAGGTGAATTCGACGTTGTAGTGGTCGAATAGCTGGTCGGCTTGGGTGCGGACCTGCCGGCCACCCTGGCCCTGGGCCGAGACGGGCCATGCGTCCTTGCACCAGCAGCAGACGTCGAGATTGTGGATTAGCCAGTCGAGCATGAAGGAGCCGTTGAGCCAGGTGTAGCACGAGTAGTTGCGGATCTGGTGGGCCAGATCGCTCATTCCGGCGGATTTGGGGGAGAAGCCTACCGGGCCGTGTTCGCGATAGGCCCAGCAGGTGATAAGATCGCCTATCAGGCCCTTGTGCAGTTGCTCGACGGTTTGTTCGAGCGGGATGTAATGGCGGCTCATCAGGCCACTTGCGATTTTGAGGTTCTTCTTTTGGGCTTCCTTGCCTGCTTTTAGAATACGGCGGATGCCCGGGGCGTCGACCGCGAAGGATTTTTCCATAAATACGTTGCAGCCTTTGGCTACGGCGTACTCGACGTGGATGGGGCGAAAAGCCGGCGGGGTTGCGAGAATGACCAGGCCGCCCGGGGCTATTGTGTCAATTGCTTTTTTATAGGCGTCCATGCCTACGAATTTGCGGTCGTCGGGGACCTGGACCTTTTCTTTGAACTGGTTTGCCAGGCCTTTGTATTTTGTTTCGAGATGGTCCGCGAACACGTCGGCCATTGCGACCAGTTGTGTCGGGCCTTCTGTGGACATGGCCTGGGCCGCGGCGCCTGTGCCCCGCCCGCCACAGCCAACCAGCGCGATTTTGATCGTATTGTCTTCCGCCGCGTAGCTTTGCGTAGCGATAGCCCCGGCCAGCGACATGCCCGCCAAAGCCCCTGTGGTTTGCTTGAGAAAATCGCGACGCGTGGTGGATATTTTCTGAGAATTGCTATCAGCGTTCATAAAGAGGCCCTTTCTTATTCTTCACAAGTGACAATTCATCACGTAAGTCAGGTACTTTTGATTATTTGTGCGTTCATGTTACGCTGGGGTGGGGGAATATTCAATATTTCTTTTGCTGGTAAGTGGTGTCTGTAAAGATCCCTGAGAAAGGGCGTGGGTTATATCAATGTTGAAGTTTCTTTATTATCCTGGTTTATGATCCACTCAAGTAACATTTTCCGCGTAGGTTCTCTGGTTGTGTTTTGGTACAATAGAACCGCTATGAGGCCGTCCGTATTCATCTTATTGGCGT
>CAZYMD010000023.1:0-34218 GCA_964649005.1 uncultured Pirellulales bacterium | reverse complement strand
ATCCGCAAAACAAACCCAATAGCCTTCGGCTGTCATCTGAGTTTATCCCGTACCCAGATACGGGAACTGTAGGCGGGGATTCAGAAGAACAAAATCTTGTAAAACAAACCCAATCCTGCGAACATGAAATCGACACAACCAAAGCACCCACAAAGGATTACAACGATATACCCCGCGAAAGCGGCCCAGAACACAACTTGTCCCAATCCAGCTTGCCCCTCAGGGGCGGGAAACCCAATCCCGAAAGTCAGTCGGAGTCACAGACGCCCCATGGTGGGGCGGAAATCCAACCCGCAAAGTTCAAACTGGGCAATATACTAAATATAGAGAAGACAACAGACTCCCCAGGGGCAAGAAGCGACCAAGTCGCCACTGTATCCTGACTCCTGCGATCTGCATTCAACCAGCAATCCCCCATTCCCGGCTCCCACCGGTGGAGCCATTCCCCATCCACGTATTGATCCACCCAGCACGCCATAATACCAAAATCCGCACAGACACATTAGTGATTGGTGCCGATTTGCAAGTTTATCCTTGAAATCTCCGTGCGGTTCCTGTACTATCCAATGCGATTTATGGCCGGTATCGGCTTGTTATTGGGATTCATGTCGGTATAATAGCATTTTGAAGATTTCTTCGACGACTGGATGGTTTTAGCTATGGCGAGGAACAAACGAGGCAAAATGGCTTTATATGAGGTCATGAGCAAGGCTCGTGAGAAGCCGGGATACCGCCGGACGCTCGATAAAATGCACGAGAAGCATAGCTCCGATTCGAAAGTCGAAGAAACAGATGAAGGAATGATCAAGGAGGCCGAAGCCGAACATAAGCCGGAAGTAGCAGTTGAACCTGTTGCTGAGCCGATTAAAGAACAAACGGTTGAATGTGTGCCGATAAAGGACGATTCTGGCGATGCAATTCCGCAGACAGGTGTGCAGTGGTGGCGAAAGCCGCGCGTAGTCCAGATGAATGCGGGCAGGATCGAGTTTTCAATGCCTTATCAACTCGTGATTGCACTGGTTCTGGGCCTTGTTCTGGTTGTATTGGTGGCGTTTCAGCTTGGTCAAAGATATTACATGGCTGCGACAAGAGCCGAGCCGACTAATCCGGCTGGCAATCCGATAGAGCAGGGCGTTGAGGCCGAACCGAATCCGCTCGTCTCCGGCGACGATAGTAATGTAAGAGCAAGGTACGAACTGAACCAGGATGAAACTACACCTGTCAAGACAAACAATGATCAGGCTCAGAATCAGACAACCAAGCCAAAACCGACGGTGCCGACCGTTTCGGTTGGGGACCATACGATCATATTGGTTGAACACGATAAAAAACCTGACCTTGAAAACGTTCAGAAGCATTTTAAAAAGTATGGGATTTCAACTGATATAGTCGGCAGGCCGGGACGGTATTTTCTTCAAACAACCCAAAGATTCAAAGTTCCAAGCGCCGCCTGTTCTGAAACCCTGACGAAAATAAAAGAAGTTGGTGTAAAATATAAGGATGAAGCGCCGGAAGGCAGTAAAACAACATTCGCACCGCGTTATTTTTCCGATGCTTACCCCATGAAAGTAAAAGAATAGTTGCAGGAGAATTTTTGATGTCTATTGATCGTTCGTTGAAAGTTAAAGGAGCATTGAGCAGGCACCGGAATGTAATCTCGCGTGCCGAACGTCTCGATGTCCTTAAAGAAGAAGAGCGGTGGTCGGAAGGGGATTCCGTTTTGGGTCTGCCTAAGGTCGCTCATCGCAAGAGCCACGCGGGCCGCAAGAGCGAAGAAGAGGAAAAGCCCGAAGTTGCAAGCGTCATCGAAACCACCGGAACCGAGTAGCATCTCACGCCAAACGTTTATCTCGCCGCCTTGTCGTATTGTCAGCAAGGCGGTTTTGCTATGCGCGCGTCAGCAAATTAGGACTTGCACCATCGCAAGCACGCAAGCCTAAAACTGTATCAGACCGGGACGCTTCTGTTCAATCTGTAAGGCCAAATGTAGGCATCTCGCCAGAATTAATCCGAATACATATGAATACCCATTCCGAAGGCGTAGTCAGTTCGTCTGGCGATTAAGGCACATTTGTAGTTGTATGACCACAACCCATCCTAAAGGTATGATAAGCCGAAAGATCGGATTATGTTTGATTATTTGGCTTTCAGGGCTATGATAGTGGACATGAACAAGAGAATAGCAGACAGAACAGATAAGATCGATGCCAGCGGGATCAGGAAGGTCTTCGCACTTGCGGCGGAACTGAAGGACCCTGTGAACTTATCGATTGGCCAGCCGGATTTCGATGTGCCGGAAGAATTGAAGGATCTGGCGATTGAAGCTATTCGCCAGGGGCAGAACAAGTATTCGCAGACGGCGGGAGATAAAGCCCTCATAGAAAGAATAGCAGGGGATGTTCGGGCTGAATTCGGATGGGAAAAGCCACAGGTGCTTGTAGCCAGCGGTGTGAGCGGGGGGCTTCTACTGGCGTTTCTGGCGTTGGTTAACCCGGGAGACGAGGTGATCATTCCTGATCCGTATTTTGTGATCTACAAGCACGTCATAAATATGCTCGGTGGCAAATGTGTGTTTGTTGACAGCTACCCGGATTTCGAACTACCCGTCGAGGGCATTGCCGCGGCGATTACCGACAGAACGAAGATGATCGTGCTGAATTCGCCGTGTAATCCGACGGGAGTAGTCTATCCAGCAGCGCAGTTGGAGGCACTTGCCAAAGTTGCGGCAGAGCGCGATATTCTCGTCATGACCGACGAGATATACGAGAAGTTCTGTTACGATGCGCCCTGTACGAGCATTGCGAAGTACTACGAAAAGAGTCTTGTGATGCGAGGCTTCAGCAAGTCATACGCGATGACGGGCTGGCGACTGGCGTATGTGGCGGCTCACCAGTGCCTGAGTGACGTTGTAGAAGCGATGACAAAGATACAGCAGTACACATTCGTATGTGCTCCATCGCCTTTTCAGAAAGCGGCGGCAGGGGCGCTGGATTTCGATGTCAGTAAGTATGTTGATGCATACCGGGTCAAGCGGGACATGGTGTATGAGGGACTAAGCGGCACGTTCGAATTAGTGAAACCTGGAGGCGCATTCTATGCGTTCGTTAAGGCGCCTAATAGTGCAACAGCCAGCCAATTTGTTGAAAAGGCCATCAAGAATAACGTCCTTATTATTCCCGGTAATGTCTTTAGTGAGAAGGACACACATTTCAGGATCAGCTACGCTACAAGTGATGAGAAGATTAAGAAGGGCATAGATGTGCTGTGCAACCTCGCATAGCCGGACGGTTCTTCATATCATAGGCTGACAAGGACTAATACAGCCGTCGAAGCCACTGCAGTATCAAATAGTAACGGTAATTGCAGTGGTTTAACAATCAGCGGATTATTTCTATTGAGAATGATTTAGAGGAATATTTGTGGATATCAAGGAAATGATTTTCAACACGCTGGGCGGCCTGGGGCTGTTCCTGTTCGGCATGGGTTTGATGTCGGACGGCCTGAAAAAGGCTGCCGGCCAGAAGCTCAAGAGCCTTCTACAAGCATTAACCAAACATCGTGTGATAGCAATTCTGGTTGGTGCCGGCGCTACAGCTCTCGTTCAATCGAGCAGCGCGATTACTGTCATGACAGTCGGACTGGTTAATGCCGGCCTGTTGACGCTCAGGCAGTCTTTATGCGTTGTGCTTGGCTCGAATATCGGTACGACCTTTACTGCGTGGCTGGTTTCGGCGTTGGCGGTTTTCAAGATAACCAACTACGCAATGCCTATGATCTGCGCCGGCTTCCTGATCACGGTTCTCACCAGGAAACAGAAGACCAAGAGTCTGGGCGAAGTTATACTGGGCTTTGGCCTGCTGTTTCTCGGTATTCATTTTATGAAAGAGGCCTCTTCTCCTCTGCAGGGCAGCGAAGGTGTTCACGATGCACTGATCTGGCTGGGCGGGAATCCGCTACTGGCCATACTGGCGGGAACAGCAATTACCATGATATTGCAGAGCAGTTCAGCATCGATCATGATGATTCAGACGCTGGCGTTTCAGGGTGCGTTCGGGGGCGACTGGGACCTGGTTTTGCGAGTGACCATCCCGTTTGTGCTCGGTGACAACATAGGAACGACCATTACGGCCCAATTGGCGGCCCTACGGACATCCCGCGCAGCTAAACGTGTGGCGATGGGGCACACGATGTTCAATGTCGTCGGCGTGCTTTACATTCTGCCGCTGGTTTGGGTAGGGTGGTTCGCGGACATCGTGGAATGGATAACGCCGTTCCAGCTTTCCAAGACTACCATCATGGTTCATATTGCTGTCGCACACAGCACGTTCAATGTATTCAATACGCTCATGTTTCTGCCACTGATAGGCTTGCTTGAAGCTATGGTAATGAAGGTTTTGCCCGTTACGCAAGGAGAGCTGGCGCGCAAACCGATCGTTTTGGAAGAACATCTGCTCGATACGCCTGAACTGGCTATGGAGCAGACGAAGACTGAAATCATACGCATGAGCCGGACGGCCAAAACCGCCCTGGAACTTGCGATCAAGAGTATCACGGAGGACAATACCAAGGCATCGGTTACAGTACGTGAGTTGGAGGATTTCATTGATCTGATGCAATTGGACATTACGTCCTATCTGACTGATCTATCTCGCAGAAACCTGTCGGATGTTGTCTCTATCAAGCTTCCGGTGCTCCTTCATACAGTCAATGACCTCGAGCGAGTCGGCGATCACGCTGTGAACATAGTCGAAGTTGCGGAGCGCAAGATCAGTCAGAAATATTCGTTTAGTGAAGCGGCTATGGCCGAGGCGGAGACTCTCAGGAAAGAGGTCACCGAGATGTTCGACAATGTTATCGACGCTCTGGAGCATGACAGTGTTGAGTCCGCCAAGGAAGCTTTGATACATGAGAGCCATCTGAACAATATGCAAATCGAGTTCAGACGCAGCCATGTCGGGCGCATGAGCGAAGGAAGTTGCTCCGCCCAGGTGGGGCTTGTTTTCATCGATCTCGTGGATAACATTGAGAAGATAGGCGACCATCTGACGAACATCGCACATGCCATCATTGGGGGATTGCAGTGGAAGGGGATCAAGCCGAAGATGCCGGTTAATGACTAAACTTGTGTTGCCGTCCCAGATTCGTGAGCTGCATAACTGCTGTGAGCAAGGCGTCGGGTACTTTAAGAACGATCGAAGAAACTGAACGCAATCAAAGGCGGTGCAGACATACCCTATTAGTCCGATAGAGGGCATGTGACGGCTTCTGAGTAACAGGATGGGATGATTGCAGTATCAACAAGACTGGCTCTTTTGCTTGACATTATATGATTAAACAGATAGAACTGTCACGATTGTGATAGTGGATTGTGGTTTCTTTGACAGAACTACGGTCTATCGGGGTAATCTTCCATCGTTTTTTTTTAGGGTGGCAATGAACATCCAGGATATGATTTTCGGCGTGGTAGGGGGGCTGGGCCTGTTCCTGTTTGGCATGATGCAAATGTCAGACGGATTGAAGAAGGCGGCAGGCAAAAGACTCAGAGGTATACTTGAGTCAATGACAAAAAGGCGTGTTGTCGGGTGCCTGGTTGGCGCTGGGATCACGGCTTTGATACAGTCAAGTTCGGCTGCAACGGTTATGGTCGTTGGCTTTGTGAACGCCGGGCTTCTTACTCTGAAGCAGTCTATATCCGTAATCATCGGGACAAACATCGGAACGACGGCCACGGCCTGGCTGGTTTCCATATCAGGCTTCGAGTTCAAGATCACTTCCTATGCACTACCTGCGATTGCCATCGGGCTTGCCATGCAGATGTTTGGCAGGACACGCATGGTCAAGAATATGGGGGAGATACTGCTGGGCTTCGGGATCCTTTTCATCGGAATAGATTTCATGAAAGGCGGCTTCAATGGATTGGAGGAAAGCTCCCGTACACAGGAAGTCCTCGTAAAGGCGGCGGACAATCCCCTTCTGGCCCTCTTAGCCGGCGTGATTCTGACCATGCTCATCCAGAGCAGTTCGGCAGCAGTTGCCAGTATTCAGTTGCTTGCCATGAGCGGTGCATTCGGCGCCAACTGGGAAGCTGCACTTGGAGCGTCCATACCGTTCATCCTTGGTAGTAACATCGGCACAACCATAACAGCTCAGCTTGCGGCTTTGGGAGGGAATCTGAACGCTCGGCGGGCTGCGTGGGCGCACACGATGTTCAACTTGATAGGAGCATTCATTTGCATCTGGTTCATTCGTTGGATAGGCATTGTTGTTCTTAAGATCGCCCCGTGGGAACTCAAACAGACGACTATTGCGGCGTCGATTGCGGTTGCTCATACCAGTATAAAATTGTTCGAAGCTCTGTTCTTCCTGCCGTTGACGGGAGTGCTTGAGAAGCTTGTGGTGAAGTTAGTACATGAAAAACCGGGCGACTTAGTCATCACGCCAACAGTTTTAGAAAAGAACCTGCTGGCTACACCTGAATTGGCTGTTGAGCAGGTACGTCACGAGATCGTTCGCATGGCGAGGGTCGCGAAGCGTGGTGTGGACAAGAGTATCGAAGGTCTTGTTGAGAATGACCGCAGAAAGCTTCAGATGGCGCGTACGGCCGAAGATGTGACAGACAGCCTCCAATATGAAATCACCTCGTATCTTGCTGCGATGGCGACCAACGAACTTTCGGCAGAGATGTCGGAAGAGTTGCCTGTGTTGATGCACACGATTAATGACCTGGAGCGAATCGGCGATCATGCGGTGAATATTGTCGAGATCGCTGAGCGAAAGATCGATCAGAAGATTCTGTTTAGCGATGAAGCCTTGGCTGAGACGGCTGATCTCGCGGCTGAGGTAGGACAGATGTGCGACTACATTATTGCCGCTTTAGCCAATAATGATCTGGATGCGGCCAGATCGGCTCTGGTCAACGAGGACAAACTGAACACGATGCAGGTGAAGCTACGCCGCAGCCACGTTATGCGTATGAGTGAGGTCAGGTGCTCGCCGGAGTCGGGCCTGATATTCATTGATCTTGTTGATAATGTGGAGAAAATCGGTGATCACCTGGCTAACGTCGCCCAAGCCGTAATCGGGGGCCTGCAGTGGGATGGAATAGAGGCTAAGTCCCGCCCGATGAAGCCACCAGACGAGTGATACCCTGCTGAGTAATGGCGCCAGAATATCGGGAGTTTGCTTGACTATTGAAGGCAAGGGTGATAAAAGGATGCCTCGAAGTTAATCATTGCACATCAATATGAGCGTATGGATACTGACACACTACGCATCAAGGGGTGAATAGCTTTTTTGAGGATTATGCATGACCACGGATATAATCTTCCGCGCGATAACCGGGACCGTTGGGGGCCTTGGCCTGTTTTTGTTCGGCATGGGCCTAATGTCGGACGGTCTGAAGAAAGCTGCGGGCCAGAAGCTCAGAAAGATTGTTGAATCACTCACCAAGAAGCCTATCATCGCGTTTTTTGTAGGTGCTGGTGTAACGGCGATGGTCCAGTCCAGTTCCGCCACAACGGTAATGGTTATCGGTTTTGTGAACGCAGCGCTGCTAACCCTCGACCAGGCGATATGCGTGATCATCGGAACGAATGTCGGCACAACGGCAACGGCCTGGCTGGTTTCTATATCCGGAATAGGCGCACTGAAGATTACAATCTATGCGCTGCCGGCTGTGGGCATAGGTTTCCTTCTTCATACACTGGGCAGGACGCGCAAGACCAAGAGTATCGGAGAGATACTTCTGGGCTTCGGGATATTGTTCGTTGGTATCAACTTTATGAAAGACGCCTTCGAGCCCCTTGAGAGCAGTGCGAGGGTACAGGAACTTTTCATAAGTCTGGGCAACAAACCAATTCTGGCTATTCTGGCGGGAGCTTTTGTTACGATGCTGCTTCAAAGCAGTTCTGCTGCTGTCGCCATTGTGCAGTTGCTGGCAATGCGAGGGGCTTTTGGGAACAACTGGGAAGTAGTCTTGAACGTTGCGATACCGTTTGTTCTGGGCAGTAATATCGGTACAACGATCACGGCGCAGCTCGCGGCGCTGCAAGCCAACAGAAACGCAAAGCGCACAGCGTGGGCTCATACCATATTCAATGTCATGGGTACTTTGGTTGCTTATCCATTTATCCATTTTGGCCTGTTTGGAATACTGGTTTACAAAATCTCTCCGTGGCAACTTGGTCCCACAACGATTGCGGGTTCTATAGCTATAGCACATACGATATTCAACGTGGTTAATTCCGGCATCTGTCTGCCGATGGCTGGTTTGTTGGGGAAACTTGTGGTCAAGCTGGTTCCCGACAGGCCTGGCGATCTGGTTGCGGAGCCTGTAGTCCTCGAGGAACACCTTCTTGAAACACCGGTATTGGCTCTGGAGCAAGCGAGGCGTGAGATTGTGCGCATGGCTCATGCAGCCAAGAAAGCGCTGAATAAGTCAATTGATGGAATAATGAGCAGTACCAGACAGCCTCTTGAATCGGCCAGAGAGCTGGAAGACTATGTCGATTCGTTTCAGCTTGAAATAACATCGTATCTGACGGCGCTATCGGCCAGGCAATTGGACGATGAAGTGTCTGTACAATTGCCTGTCTTGTTACACACGGTCAACGATATAGAACGTATAGGCGACCATGCAGTGAACATTGTTGAAGTAGCAGAGCGCAAGATCGAGCAGAAGCTATCATTCAGCGAGTCAGCGCAGGCTGAGGCCGAGCAACTCAAGGAAGAGATAGATGCGATGTTTGATTGTGTCGTCGCGGCTCTCGAGAAGAATGATTCAGCGATAGCAAGAACAGCATTGCCTCACGAGGAAAATCTCAACAGCATGCAGGTCGAGTTTCGCCGTAGCCACGTGCAACGCATGACAGACGCCCAGTGCACACCTATGACGGGCTTGATATTTATTGATCTTGTGGACAATGTCGAGAAGATCGGCGATCATCTGACTAACATCGCACAGGCGATCATAGGTGGCCTGCACTGGGAAGGAGTCAAGCCGAAGATTCGTCAGGATTCTTGAACCGGATTTCCCAAGTAGTGCGTGACAAATAGACAGGATTTTGATAGTAAGGGGGGCACGCCAGAGCGAGTTCTCCTTCGCGATGGCAACGTTCATAGTGCTGATCTCCAAATGTATCGCTATCTTTAAGCAGAGGGATATTTCTATGTCATTCGCCGAAAAGGTAATCAGATTCTTTACGACGAGGTCGAGCATCTGCTGACTCGACCTGTGGATCAAGGAGGGCAAATACGTATTGAAATGGATACGTCTATCGTGTCAAGTTTTTGTGGATATTCAATGGAATATATGCCTATTCTTCCAAAAAGGCGCCGTAGAACTTTAATTCTCCCTCGTACTCGAATGATCTGGTCAGAACAGAATCCTGGAACGAGTACGAGTACCATCCCGGCACACCGAAAAAACTATGTGTCGGCCCCCTGTTTTTTCTGCAATTGGTGTTGGGCTGACCATCATGACCTTATTGATAGCTTGTTCGATCTATAAGAAAATTCTTGTATATCTGGTAGTGTTCCGTTTCTTCGTATTCGATTACGCGCACCGGCACATGATCGAAACTATAAATCTTAGCCCCTTTACAGGCCAATAGTATCGGAGAATGTGTTGCTATTATAAACTGCGCATGTCCTGCCTGACTATTCTCTCCAATAATATCAAGCAACTCTAATTGGCTTCGCGGGGAGAGTGCTGTCTCAGGTTCATCAAGCATATATATACCCTTTATCTGATAGCGGGAACGGAAATAAGACATCATTGATTGACCATGTGATTGGGTAACCAGGGATTTACCACCAAAGTACTTCAACTGGCCAGGGTCTGATGCCGCCCATCCTTCAAGTGTATTTTTGAAATCTTTGAATATTTCTGACCCAAAATAAGCTCCCGGCACTATTCCATTCGACCATTCCAGGGATAGGTACTTGTGTAATTGTTTTTCATACCTGTTGATTTGATAACGCGCGCCCTCGGGTCTACTCCAGATGTGAATACGGCACCTTCGCGCTAAAGCCTCCAGCAAAGTGGATTTTCCCGTGCCGTTATCCCCGACGAAGATGGTCACAGGATTGTCAAAATCTAAATGCCTTGTTTGTTTGAAAATTGGCAAGGTGAAAGGGTAGTGATCTCCTGTTGGATACTTCTCGTGTAACAATGTAACACGTTTTATATGATTGCTCATTATCTTTCCTTGATGCTATACAGTTTTTATCTATTTCTTAGCGTCACCTGACTTTACTGCTCAGATGCGGTCTTTAGGACGTCGTTTGAAGGAGATTATTGAATTCTCTACTCTGAAAAGGACAATCCTTTAACCTTATCATACTCAATCTCGAAGAATTTGTCCTTATTTTTTTCGAGGACAGTAGCGCCGTTGATCTTCAAATTGGTGAACCGGACATTGTTCAGTGAATTGTCGTAGGCCGAACCGAGCAAGGATCGGTAGGCGTAGAGGGGGCAGTTGACGGTAATGTTCTGAAAGGTGATCCCGTTGATTCGAGTGTGCCTTAACTCAGATGTCGGGGAAAAGCTCCTGAACCACTTCGGCGTATACTCCCTGCTTGTATCCAGGTTATAGAGACTGAATACGCGAATGAGATAGGGCGCCTCGATACGGATGTCCCGAAAGGTGAAGTTCTTGATCTGCAAATCAGTGCCGGTGATGATGGAAATATCGCCCGGACCGAGTCGTCCCCAGGGGTAATTCCAATTTGTCGGGCACTTATAGTAGGCGAGTATATCCACGTCCTCGACGACGCTATTGGCAAATGTGACGTGATCCTGCATTTCTTTCACCATGATGGCGTGGGCGTTGGCCAGTTGCCAAATAACGATGTGCTTTGCGTAAGTATTGTTATTGAGTTTCAGATTGTCGTCGTGGGCCATCAGGAAGCTGTTCTGAATGACGCAGTCGTCAATGTAATCGGGACCATCGGTGTTACCGTGCCAGGCGCCAAGCATTGCGATGTCGTTGATGTTATGCCCGCCATAGATCCCGAAAGACGCCCTGTCAGTGATTGTAACGCCGGACAGATTGTCGATATTGATGACCTGGCTGGCTTTCTCAAAACTAAGCACCTACTTGTGCCTGATTCCGGAGATGACGCCCCGGCCCAGGATTGAGGCCGGTGCGTTATCCGGTTCATCGTTACTCTTGAAACGCGCCATGACATAAGAGCCGCCTTCGAGATAGATTGTCTGCCCCTTCCTGACAAGGGTATGATGCCAGGGTTCCTGCGAGATCGTGAACGCCACGGGGCAAACCAGATAGTCTTGTATTTGTCCATCTCGGCCTGTGTAACCATATCCCCCGGCTCAATTAGGAGTGTGCCGGATGTATTCTTGTCGGGAATGTTCCTTTCCAGTGGATGAGCGAGAATGATGAGCGGATTCCTGTAGCCTTCCGAAAGGGAGCCTATCAGGCGCCGGCCGTGCCAGGACTTCTGTTTTAACAGTTCGCTGTAAGTATCTTTCCAGCTTTGCGCGGGCACATGGCCCGTACCCCGTTTCACGAAGACATCCCACGCCTGATCGTAGTTGAGGAGGACGACGACCTTCTCCGGCCTATCGAGCGTGAAAACGATTGTATTGCCGTCTTCTATGGTGCAAGGAATGTTGTAGGAAGAGGGAAGGATCTTTGCGCTCTTGAGAGGTAGTGTGATGTGATCTACATTCTTCTTGACCTCAACGCGAACTGTAACCTTGCCGTTGAAGGAAAAGATCGCTGCGGAGTGTGAGGTGACTCCCCGGTCTTTGTACTTCCGAGTCTCTTTATGCTTTCCATTCCAATCATAAAGGTCGTATTGCTTCAGCCCATGACTGTAATGCACAAAGGATTTGTGGGCTTTGCCGCCAAATTCGACCGTCACATTGTAATCAGGCGAGGAATACTCCTCACCGCCCGGAAGATCGTATGTACATATTTCAGCGGATACCGGAATAGCGGCCGTCAGAAGAATACACAGACACCAACAACACTTCTTCACCTTCATACTTACATGTCTCCGTCCTTTATCCAACGCATCGTATTTCCTCATGGAGCCAACAAGTTATTATTATGTTTTTCGAATAATACCCCTGCAAAGTTATACTTGACAGGGCAAATTTGGGATTCTACAGTATTTGTATAGCTGTATAATACCCCAAAAAGGGGTGTTATATATCCGAGTTCTCAAATCAGATTAACAGCTACGAATTACCAAGCCAACCGTTGTCTCTGTTGACTCATTGAATTCACTTGCGTTACTGTTGATGCTACCGTTGCAGTGGCACTTTTGAAAGTCAGATGTAATGAATCCTAATTCTTGGTCTGGAAAGGTTGCACAGGCTCACGTTATTGGCGGAAAACAGATTCTGCTTGAAGTTATATTGCGTAAAAAGGTGGAGGGAGATAGAATTGCGGTATGACAAATTATTATCGTCGGTTATTTATGCTGTTCGTGCTCGTACTCTTGCTGGCAGGGGGGCTGAGCAGGGCCTTGGAGCCCAATGAGCCTGACGAAGCTAAGCCTGTAGCCAAGGCGGCTGTGATCGTTTGTAAGGACATGATCGACGATGGGCTGTTCGAATCGATCAAACGACGAACCGATCACGCTCTGGAAAACGGCTGCAACTACCTGATATATGAGATAAGCACCTATGGCGGATTGCTTAAATCAGCGGACGATATATCCAAGTATCTTATTCAGAATGTCGCCAAGAGGGCTCATACAGTCGCTTATGTAACGACAGAGGCTATTTCCGCCGGGGCGATGATCAGCGTTTCCTGCCAGGATATAATCATGCGCAAAAGCACGACCATTGGCGATTGCGCGCCTATTGTGATGGGCGGCACGCTTGAAGGTGTTGAACGCGAGAAGGCAGAAAGCTTCACGCGGGTCGCGTTTAGGCGGGCGGCAGAGGCGAACGGCTATCCGCCAGCCCTGTTGAAGGCAATGGTTACAATGCAGACGAAGGTGTATCGTTTGAAGGATCTGGCTACAGGTGAGTTCAAGTTCTTCGAGGATGATATGTTGCCTAACGATCCGAACAAATACGACCTTGAGAATAAACAACTGATCGTACCGGATGATGAGCTGCTTACTTTGACAGCCGACCAGGCGCTTGATTATGGGGTCGCCAGGGCGGTTGTGGATGATCTGGATGAGGCGTTGGGTTTCCTGGCTCAGCGGGATGGTGTTAGATTTGAAGGCTCTGCGACCGTCTTCGATACGAATTGGTCTGAGGAGCTTGTTCGTTGGTTAGGCTCACCGGCTGTGTTAAGCGTTCTGGTCATGCTTGCTTTGTTGGGTGTTTATATCGAGCTTAGTTCGCCAGGCATTGGATTGCCCGGCCTTGTAGCAGTGCTGAGTATTGCGACGATAATAGGCAGCAAGTACCTGATTGGGATGGCTAACTGGGTAGAGATTCTGGTATTCGTGATAGGTGTTTTACTACTTCTAATTGAGATATTCGTATTGCCCGGATTCGGAATCGCGGGCGTATTAGGGATCGTTTGTGTGTTTGGCGGCATCTTCGGGATGCTGATCAAGAATCCGCCTAACCAGGCGCCTTGGCCTCGTACGACACTTGATTGGGCATTGCTTCAACAAGGATTTATCGGGATGGCTGCCGGTTTCGCTGGATTTGTTGTGCTGGCGTGGGCGTTCACGAAGTATGTGCCTAAAACGAGACTTTTCAGCGGGCTGGTGCTTATGCCAAAGCCGGCTGATGAGATGGCTCTTCGGTTGGTTAGCATGACCAGACCGGGCGGTAGCGGTGGGGATAAGCCGGGTCTGTCGATTGGGGATGTCGGAGTAGTCGTTTCATCCCTGAGACCGTCGGGAAAGGCAAGTTTTGGTGAGGCTATCGTTGATGTTGTAGCTCTGGGTGATTTTCTGGCCAAAGGAGCCAAAGTCAAGATAATCGAGATGCACGGCAACCGAGTAGTAGTACGGTCTGTAGATGGCTAAATAGGTGTACAAGCTCTTGGCAGGATGTCGAGGTCAGAGTATCACAGTCCTAACGGGCTAACAGGGAAGGAATTCAGGTATGGGTTGGTGGCTTGCTTTTGCGGTTTTTTTGTATATGGCTTGTGCGATTCTTCTTATTGCAGAAGTATTCATACCCAGCGGCGGGCTTCTGACTGTATGTGCCATTGCATGTGTTGTAAGCGGAGGCTATCTATTCTTTCAGCAGAGTACGATATTCGGAGTGATTGGAGTGATTACGGCTCTGATAATGGTGCCCGTTGTTTTGGTGGTTGCCTACAAGCTCTTTCCGCATACGCGATTTGGCAGAAGTGTTACACTCAGGCCGCCGGACCGCCGGCAGGGCGATGCTGTGCCGGACTCCGATGAGTTGAAAGGGCTAATGGGAGTGAAGGGCGTAGTCCTTACACCCTTGCGGCCTGTCGGAATGTGCGATTTTTCCGGACGAAGAGTTGAATGTGTTGCCGAAAGCGGGTATGTTGACAAGGAAGCAATGGTTAAGGTTATTGCCGTGGATAGCACGCAGGTGACCGTTCGGATAACGGAGGATAATTAGTGAAAGGATTTGAAATGCGTAGTCTAATGACAATGATGTTGGCGATAGCAGATTACCAGAAGGTGGTAATGATTGGTCTTGGCGTTGTTCTGGGGCTTATTGTCCTGGTAATATTCCTGCTGTTCGCCAAGTTTTTCAGGCTCTGGCTACAGGCGAGACTTTCCGAGGCGGATGTAAAATTTTCAGAGCTTATCGGGATGTGGTTGCGGAGAGTCGATACGCGGACGATTGTTCTGAGCAAGATCACTGCTGTACAGGCTGGATTAAGGCTTACGACGAAGGATCTTGAGAGTCACTATCTGGCGGGGGGGCGAGTTCCGAATGTCGTGCGTGCGCTTATTGCAGCCAACCGCGCAAGCATCGAGCTTTCTCTCCAGACAGCTACAGCCATAGACCTTGCGGGCCGGGATATCCTTGAAGCCGTCCAGACCAGCGTTAATCCAAAGGTGATTGACTGCCCGGATCCGGAAAAAGGTCGCGGGACGGTTGATGCCGTTGCGCAAGATGGAATACAGGTTAAAGCCAAAGCACGTGTGACGGTTCGTGCGAATATCGGGCGGCTTATCGGCGGGGCGACACAGGAAACGATCATCGCTCGCGTTGGCGAAGGCATAGTTACGACGATCGGCAGTGCACTGAGCTACAAACAGGTGTTGGAGAATCCCGACAAGATATCCAAGGCGGTTCTTGCAAAAGGGCTGGATGCCGGAACAGCTTATGAGATTCTTTCGATTGATATTGCCGATGTGGACGTGGGCGAGAACATAGGTGCGCAACTTCAGGCAGCTCAGGCCGAAGCAGACATGCGCCGTGCGAAAGCCGAGGCCGAAAAGCGTCGAGCCATGGCTGTAGCGCGGGAGCAGGAGATGCGGGCTCTGGTGGTAGAGAACGAGTCAAAAGTGCCACTGGCTATGGCGGAGGCATTCAAGAAGGGTAACCTTGGCATCATGGACTACTATCGGATGAAGAATATAAACGCGGATACGGGCATGCGTGAATCTATAGCCGATAAGAATCCGAAGCAACAAACGTAGGCTAATGGAGCGTTTTTTTACTGACCATGTACAATTTATTTTTTACTGCTATTTCTGACAAGCATTTCCTTTCTCAAAGTCAGAGCGATGAAGGTGGATGGTTCCAACTGCTCATCTTTGTAATCGTAGCGGTGCTTTATGCTCTGTCCGGTCTCGCCAGGGCTCGGAAGCGTAAACGTGCCGTGACCGATGATGATGAGGTCGTCCCTGTACCGCCACGTTCACCAGACATGTCCATGCATCGTTTGCCGGTATCGTCCAGCTATCAGCAATCATCGTCTATTCCCATGCCTATGCAGACACATCCGATGGACCGAATCGACGCTAACAGCCCGTCAGCCTCAATGCCAATCGCAACAATCTCCCAAAGTACGCCTCTGGAAATTCATCGACCTGTTGCATCTGAATCAAGACACAACACTGCTCCCAAGGCCAAGACTGCATCCAAGACTGTATCCAAACCACATTCATGGCGACTCGCCCAAAATTCCCTTGATTTCACCGATCCAACGGTTCTCCAGCAAGCTATCATTCACTATGAGATACTTGGTCCATGCATCGCGCTTCGTGATTCTTCGGAGCATTTAGGGTTGCATACATAATTGATCAGAGCGAGCAAGTCTTCCGGAGGTTCTTATCTGCTGGTTCTGTATGACATTGAAACGCCCTACCTATAACGTCCCATAATATATGTTATGTTTCATTCAGGTATTGAGGGGGTTTGCTAAGGCTTTTTGGGTTCTGGCTGTTCTAATGGGCTCTGGTTGTTCTATTTGGACTTCTGCACCTATAAATCGGCTCTACCGTAATCACCGGCCTGGGCGGCGGTTTCCGCTACGCTCTCCCAAGTTGCAATGGCGCGGTCGATTAAGCCAAGATTTTGCAATGCAAGCGAAATGTTGACCGTTGGGTCCGAGGCGGCGAAGCTCTTTTCGAGATTACGCTCAAGATTTAGCATCGATGAGGCAAACTTGACTTTATCGCAATAGAGCATGGCTGTTTTATAGTGAATGTTCAGTGTGTCCTGGTCCAAATTAGTCGCGGGAATGAGATTAGCCAAGGCATCGTCGTGATTGCCCGCTTCGTAGTGGCAAATGGCCAGTTTGGATTGAGCCCTTGCAAAGAGCGGATTAATATCGAGAGCATTCTTAAAGGAAGCTGTTGCCGGGGAAAGCTGGCCTGTTGCGGCAAGGAGTATACCGAGTCTATAGTGGATATCGGGATTACAGGGCTTTTGAGCGATTTGGAGACGGTGAGCATTTATTGCCGCAGCGATTAGGGCCGAACGATCATCAAGGGTGTTCGAATGACCCCTGGAAAGGGCCGCCCTAAAGTGCAGGGTCGCCATTTCCGCAAAGAGAAGACACGTATTTGGCTGAATTGCACCTGCTAATGACAGCGTAGCGAGAGCCTGCGAGCGGTGACCGGCCATTTTCTGCGATGTGGCGAGGCCAATGTATGCGTCAACTATGCTGTCATTTACCTCGACAGCTCTGTTAAACTGGTGGGCGGCAAGCTGATCCTGTTCAAGCTGGAGATAGAGCGTGCCCAGTTTGATAGTCGCCTCCAGGAAATCCGGACAGAAGCGTACTATATCCTCGTATTGGGCTACAGCTTCAGATGTTGCCCCGAGCATTGTAAGGATGTCGGCCCGCTTCAAGAGAAGATCGGTTCGGTGTGGTTGGGTCTGAACAAGCTCCTCGCATCGCTCGAGTGCATCGTCGGCCTGGCCCTGCTGGAGTAGCAATTCGATATCATCTTCTTGATCTGCAAAGTTGTCCGGATGCATCAGAATGGCCATGTCGAAGGTTTGTGATGCATCATCGTACCTGCCAGCGGCTATATACATATGCCCCAGCATTACCCTTGCGGACAGGTCTTCAGGATATTCGGTCTTCAACAGTTCATATTGCTGTATTGCCTTTTCAAAGCGTCCATTCTTGAAGTAAATAGCAGCCAACCGTTCTGCGGGAAGTTGGAGGTAGTTTTTGAACTTCAGACAGTCTTGGTAGAACTCGATAGCCTCCTGCTCCCGGCCGAGACGCTCATGACAATAGCCCAGAGCATAAAGGGCCATGGTATTGTTGGGTTGGCGGAAATAAACGGAATTGAGCTCTTCTATTGCTGCTTCCAGTTTGTTGTTGTGAAAACATATTGCGGCAGCAGCCATACGACCTCGAACACAACCCGGATTCTCGAAGAGATAGAACCTTACCTGCTGCTCGGCGGATTCAAATTTCATGTTGCCGATCAGCTCTATAACCTTATCGAGCTGCTGTATGTGGGTGGATTGCGTCTCGCTGTTTTGGGGGGGCACTGCGTGCAGCCAATGCCATATCAAATCGGCGGTATCGATTGCAATCGCCCTGCCGAGAATTTCCAGTAGTCTGCTCATACACCCTTCTTTATATTACAGTTGCTTGACAACTGAGTGTCAACGAATTCAAGATAAGAACATCTGTTAAAGGGTATCGGCAAGATGCAGAGGGGCGTTAATTTGGGATTTTGCGAATGACGCGATAGAGCGTGAATTAACGCCAATTGCGTGGGGATTGTGTGTGATTTACCGGTTGTCAGGTTTCTGAGGAGTCAGATGGATTGTATGGACAGGCACTTATCGGCACAAAATCCTCTTTTATTAAAGAGATGGCTAAACCAAACGATATAACGGGATCGACCGGTAAGTCAGCCTTAGATGTCTGCTGATATGAATTGTTTACCTGATTGTAGCAAGATAAGGCTATCAGCCACTTGATTTCGACTGTGTCTGTTTCTCTATCTCGCTCAGGTATGCAAGGGTGCGTTCGAGCTTATCGGTTAGGTGTTTGAGTTTCAGCAGAGTTTTGACTCTGGTTAAAAGCTCCAGTTTATTGACCGGCTTGCTGATGAAATCATCCGTACCCGAGTCGATAGCACGTTCGATGTCACCAAACTCGTTGAGGGCTGTCACCATTATTATTGGAATATCAGTAGTTTTGGGATCGCCCTTGATTTTTCGGCAGACCTCGAATCCGCTCATTCTCGGCATCATAATGTCGAGAAGTACAAGATCGACAGGCTGTTTGGCGACAACATCAAGAGCTTCGAGCCCATCATGTGCCGGCACAGTCTTGCAGTCAACATCTTCGAGGTAGGCCTGCAACAACTCAAGGTTCTGAGTATTGTCATCAACGACAAGTATCGTCGGTATCTTTTTATAATGTTCCTTGTTTTCTGTTTTCTTCATAGGATGAACACTCCTGATACTTCATCCGGACCTGTCGAATAAGTCCTCGGCCGGCCGGAAGCAGATTACTCTTTCTCCACGGCCATATTTTGTTTAATCCATGCAAGATTGAACGAATAGTATTGTTTACTGGTTATAAGATGAACAAGGCCGTTGGGGGTCTGCGTTGCGGCGAGGTACCCTCTGGGCTCAGCGTGTGTGTCATCCATTGTGAATTGTCCCGTGTTGCCTCCTCCATCGATTTTTCTGGCCAGCCCCCCCGCCGTGATGAGGCGTTTGTATGGCCATGATTTGCCATCGTCATAAGATAGGGCCGCAAACATTCCGAAAACGCGCGGTGTCCCCCCCTTTGCATCACGCACCAAAAGCCCTTTCCTTCGATCGGTAAAGCTCACGAACAGAATGGGGCCCTGGCTTAGACGTCGCAAAATTAGCCGCTGGCCACTGCCCAATGGAGTAAATCCGCTGGCGGAATAAGTCCAGTTTTGCCCCATGTCTTTTGAGATGCTCATCGTCATTTGGCCATCAATGTTGTCTCCCCTGCCTAAAGCCATGAGACTTCCATCGCCTAACTGCACTACTCCGGCGTGAATTCCCGCTATCCAGTGGCCCAGCTTTGTGGGAGAGAATGTTGGAGCCGGTCGCCCCATGCCCGGATCGGTCCATGACTTGCCTGCATCACGGCTGATATGTATAGCGGTTCCGCCTGTTCCACCGGTCACTGCGTCACATGGAAGAACGAGATAGCCTTCACTGGTTCGAAATACGGACTCAACAGGCTGGTGACGCAGGCCATGTTCCGGATTGATAAGGCGTGCTTCGGACCAGGTTGCGCCGCTGTCCGTTGAAGTCCTCATAATTAGAGCCATATTGCCCCAGGTGGCTCCTATCGAAAGCCCGTTGAAATGGTAGATCGTTTCCTGCCCATCATACCACATCGCCGGGGCGTGATCGTTCCTGTCGGGAGCGTCCCAAAAGATCGAGGCCGGCTCCCACTGTTCGGTGCCATATCTGAGACGACTTGCAACCACACATAACTCACGTCCGGATTCATCCCGACAAGAGTACCAGATCGCCAACAAGTCTCCATTCGGGCAATCCACGAGGGCTGGATCGTGATTGTGCTCAGAGTAAATCGGACCCTCCGAGCCCGGCGGAACGTGAACATATTGGATGGGGCCTTTGAAGAAAGGCTCATTCTGGTCGGGACCTTCTCTTAGATCGACTGGAGGACCACTGGCGACATTGCGCTGATTTAGCGTGGTTTCGATAGCAGACAGCGGCCTGGTTTGGGGAAGTTCGCCTTCGACAATGCGAAAACCTATAAGGCAGCTTGTATCATCAGGCAGCGTTCCAAGGCGATTGGCAGAACGAAGAAACGCAATATCGGTGCTGTGACTGCCTCCTCGGGTCACTCTGAAGCTGCCCTGGGCTCGGCCGACAGGATCGATTTGATCGCCCTTCTCGTAAGGACCATACCAATCGTGGCACCACTCCTCTACGTTGCCATGCATGTCGAATATGCCCCAGGCATTTGATGCAGTGACTCCAACAACCAGTGAAACGGGTTCAAGCTCCCAAATCTCCTTCTGTTTCTTGTGATAGGCCTTTGGAAAACTATTGCCTGTATTGTAGCGTGAAGTTGTGCCGGCTCTACAGGCATATTCCCACTGAGCTTCGGTTGGCAGGCGATATGATTTGCCTTCCTTTTCGGAAAGCCACTTGCAGAAATCCATAGCCTGGCGCCAACTGACAAAGACAACCGCTTCGTTGTCGCTTTTCGAGAATCCGTGCTTGCCGCGCAGCTTGCGGTGTTCCAGGTCAAACTGCTCGTATTGTGCATTTGTCACCTCGGTAACACCCATGTAGAAACGTCCGGTGATGGTGACTTTATGTTCTGGACGCTCGTCCCAATCCCCCCCCTGCTGTTGTCCCATAATGAAAGAGCCAGGCTTAACAAGAACTAACTCCATACCGACAGAGTTCACAAACCGTTTCCGTGGAGCGGCTGAGGCTCGCTCTGAGGCAATGGATGCGCCGGCAAAACCGAAAGTCAACCAGACGGCAAAGACAATCATGGACAGTTGGCGTGCATTAGTCATGGTCGTCAAGTAGTCTCCCCACATCGGTTCTCAATGAACTGCCTGACCTGAGGCTTGAGATAGAGCTGTTCAATGTCGACGACTTTGATTACGGCCTCTACGCACATCGCAGCAGTGTCTGCTGAAGGAGCTTGTGTATCAACGAAGAACACTTGCTGCCCCTTAACAGTGCATAGTCCCCCACCGCTACCGCCGAGCTGCTCGTTACGGACTGTGACTCCATTAGTCTCAAGGATAGCCAACAGATCTTCCAAAATGCTCTGATCGTTCATTTTCCGTATTTGCGTCAGGCGATGCCGCCGTTCAAGAAAAAACGTGTTGCATGTCGATATATATACTTGTGAGCCAATAAGTTGCGGCACACATACATCCGACTGAATGTCAGATTTTATATCAGGAGCAGGCAATTGGCAAGTCTTATCGAAAAACGGGCATCTTTGCACAAATGTGTCGATAAACAACGGGGTGAGATATCACAGATGAGGACCCAGCTTACCCAGCTTCAACATCTTGCCAACATCGGCACGGTTAGCCACATGATTGCGCATGAAATCAATAACCTGCTGACGTCAGTGAAAAGCTATGGAACGCTTGCTTTGAAGAATATTGAAGACAAACCTTTGGTGGAGAAGGCGTTGCAAAAGGCGGTACAAAACAGCCAACGTGCATCAGCGGTTATGGAAAGCATGCTTGCACTGGCCAGTGGGGAGAATCAGGAAAAGGACTATTCTGAGCTTAAAGAATTAGTTAACGGTGTTTTCACTTGCCTTTGTCGCGATTTTGAGAAAGATGGAATCGTGGTTGATATTCAGATTCCTGAAAATCTTAAGGTATGGTGTGTGCCTGTTCAGATTCAGCAGGTTCTGATGAACCTGATTCTGAACGCTCACGATGCGATATCGGGACGTAGCGGAATATTGAAAATAAGGGCAAGTAAAACAGGCGATACAGTGCAGATAGAAGTAGCCGATACTGGCGATGGGATAGAACCGAAAGACTTGAAGCGCATTTTCGACACTTTTTTCACGACGAAAAACGGCGACGGTGGCTCCTGTGAGCGCACAGGGACGGGCATGGGACTAGCGTTCTGCCGAAGCGTCGTGGATGCGCACGATGGCTTGATGACGGTGGAATCAGAACCCGGGCAAGGGACCACATTCAAAATATGCCTGCCCGGGCCAAAGTCGGGTGATGCCTGATGCTTGCTCTGGCTTACGGAGACCTTTTCCAAATCATACCTATGCTGTTTCTGGCGGCATGCTCGGCTTTTTTCTCCGGATCTGAAACAGCATTCTTCAACTTATCACGCAGACAGATTAAGCAGCTCAAAGACTCTTCGCACAAAATTCAGCATTTGGTTGTTAACCTTCTGAGCAGGCGCGGTCAATTACTCAACTGCCTGCTTTTCGGCAATATGATTGTCAACGTCTTGTACTTCGCAGTATCGAGTGTTTTCATAATCAAGCTGAAAGAGCACAGTAGCATAGCAGCAGTGTTTGTTGCATTTTTGAGTTTTATCCTGCTTGTCCTGTTTGGGGAGATATTGCCAAAATCTCTTGCTTATACCAATTCACTTGCCTTCAGTAAAATTGCCGCCCTGCCTGCCTATTTATTGCTCAAGGCTTTTACTCCGCTTCAGATACTTATTAAAGTCCTTATTCTTGAACCCGTTCTGCGTTTGTTTCTCGGTCCGAAACGATCGCTTAAAGCTATCGGGGTGCAGGAATTTCGATCCCTGATCTATGCAAGCAGAAAACAGGGATTGATCACGGCAGACGAGAAGAATCTCCTGGGCGAAGTGGTCGATCTTGGGCTACTGAAGGTTCGCCACGTCGTTCGGCCAAGAGTGGATATGGTTGCCTATGATATAACCGGCAGCCCGCAAGAGGCTCGCGATGTGATGATCAAAAATCATCTAACGAAGATACCTGTCTATTCGCAGGTGATAGACGATATTATTGGGGTGGTGCATCTCCGGCAGATGCTGTTGGAACCTGAGATGCCGCTGGACAAGTGTGTGCATCCGATTCATTTTGTGCCTGAGCAAAAAACAGTTGTATCCTTGCTCGAATTCTTCCGTCAAACGGAGAGCGATATTGCTGTGGTAGTGGATGAGCATGGTGGTATCGTAGGCTCAGTTCAGCTGGAAGATATTGCAGAGGAGCTATTGGGGCCTGTCAGGCACGCAAACGAACTTGAAAGAATCGAGCAGACGGGCCCGTTCGAGTACCGCCTGCCCGGCAGCCTGGCTGTTCATGACTGGACGCAGGCCTTCGGTGTGGACATTGGCGAAATGCGAGTATCCACGTTGGGGGGGCTGATCACGGAGCTGCTTGGGAAGGTTCCCAAGAGCGGCGATGTGGCATATATAGATAATCTTAAATTTACAGTTGAGAAAGTTCGGAGGCATAGAATAGAGACCTTGATTCTCAATCTCCAACCGCGAGGAGTTAGTGAATAGCATTGCAACTAATATCTTGGTATTTGCCGTTTTCGTTGTACTTGCGGGATTGTTCGCAGGGTCGGAGACGGGTATGTACCAGCTTAGCCGGTTGCGTCTGCGACTGGGAGTTGAGAAGAAGAAATGGTCCTATCGTCTGCTTGGTAGATGCCTGTCCGACAGCCCAGGTCTGCTGCTTTCGATGCTGGTCGGAACCAACCTTTCAAACTACTTCGCCACAAGTATTATCACCTACATGTTCCTGAGTACGGTGGATTCCGAGCACACGGCGGCGGTTCTGGCCACTGCTGTCACTGCGCCGTCGTTGTTCGTGTTTTCAGAAATGATCCCCAAGAACGTTTTCTTCTATCGAGCGGATTACCTGATGCCTTATATCGCACCGGTGCTATACGCCTTCGACAAATCATTCAGATTCTGCGGACTTGTTCCTCTTCTCAAGCTCATATCCGGTGCATTCAGCAGGTTAGTGGGACTGAAGCATTCGGCAAAGACAGCAATCAGCTCGGCACAAAGCCGACATTTCACAGGCATACTGCATGATACACGTGAGGAAGGGATATTCAGTTCCGTGCAGACGGATATGATAGGCCGGATATTGAGCATTCCAGGTATTCATATATCGTCGGTAATGGTGCCGATTAGCAGAGTGCGGACGGTTGACGCTTCAAACGATCGTACAGCTGTGCTGGAAAGTCTGAGAGAATATGATTTCACACGGTGGCCGGTGGTCGATGAACTGAGCGGTAATATAATCGGCTATATCAATATATACGATGTGCTTGGTTCATCCGAAGAGTTCGGTGACCTGCATCGATTTGTGCAACCGATCCGGAAACTCGACGCCGGAATAGGCATCACCGATGCGATAGAGATTATGCAGCGTGAGAACCTGCGGATCATTCTGGTGACGCGATCCAGTCGGACTGGGCATGAAAAATCCGTGGGGATACTGACCATGAAGGACCTGGCGGAAGAGCTTCTTGGCGAATTGTCTCAATGGTAAGCAAGAGAAAGCAAAACCAGATACAGAACAAGCAAAGCAACCTGATGCAACCTGTAAAGGTTTTGCTGGTGGTTGTGCTTGTTGCGCTGTCGCTTGGAATTCTTGCCAATGCGATGAACAAGCCTTTGGGGCGTGATGAGCACATGTACTGCACCGCGGGCGCCATGCTCGCACAGGGAAAGATGATTTATCGGGATTTCTCATATGTAGCCCAACTGCCCTACCATCCCCTGCTTTTAGCGGGGCTGTACAAACTGTTCAGCACGAGCCACTACCTGCTCGTGGGCAGATTGCTGTCGGCGATTTGTGATGTTCTGGTTATGTTGTGCATAGTGGCTGTATTTCGGCGGGCTTTCGGCCAATATAAGATATGCGGTATGCTCTTTGGACTATGCAGCGCCCTGCTGTACGTATACAACCCAGTTGTGGATTATGCGAACGGGTATGCCTGGAACAATGATGTGGTTGTCTTCTGCATAGTGCTGTCGTTTCTGTTGTATACGAGAATTGAGCCCCAAAGAAAATCTCGGTATTGGTGCTCGGCGGGAATAGGATTGCTCCTGACTGTGGCAACTTTCATGCGTATGACCACGGTCCTTTTTGAAGCGATCTTCTTCATAATGCTATTAGCTTTGCCTGCCGAGAATATCAAGGGTAGAGTTAGGATGATCCTGCCCTTTCTGGGGGTGGCGATGGTGGTTTCCATTTTGCCTGTCTGGATTGTTTTGCAGTCTCTACAAGCGTTTAAGATCAATGCGTTTCGCATACATATGCTTAACAGCGAATGGCTGAAGCAGATTGGAATGGTCTTCTCAAAATCACAACTTGCCATTGCATTGCTTACCCTGCCAGGATATTTCATGCTTTTCGTAGTTGCTATCTTTCTGGTCTTTGCGCTGGCGGTGGTCGCCCGAAAAATGCGAATGCCCAGAGGGAGAAACGCTCTGCTGGGTGTTATTCTTGCTGTAGTGTCCTTTGTCATGGCATTTAGTTTACCAACGATATGGAGGCAATACCTGGCGCCGCCTGCGACGTTTCTTATCATTTCATTCGCGTATCCTTTGGCATTTCTAAGAGAAGCAGTCGAGACGCACAAATCCAAACTCAACTTCATATTGGGTGCTATAGCAGTATCGCTGGCAACGTTTGTTGCTGTGCTTTTCGGGCCAAGTGTTTTGGAACGAATTCGTGTGCTCGGTAATACGGGTAGCTGGACGCCCATTCAAGTCCATCTCATTTCCAGGGATATTGCTGAGAAGGTGAAAAAACCCAAGCTGATACTGACAGCGGCTCCGTTGTTTGCCATTGAAGGAGGCTGCGAGATATATCCCGAGTTCTCTGCGGGAGTTTTTCCCTATAGGATCGGGAATCTGCTGTCAGAAAAGGCTCGGCGTATCACACACATAGTTGGGCCCGATGGGATCAAGGATATGGTCGTTAAAACGCCAGCCTCGGCAGTAATAGTTGGGGTTGAGCCTCGAAATTTCTCGTTCCTTGAGGAGCCCTTTCGAGCTGTGGTCGGGATTGACTGGGAGACTGAGACTTACGAAAACGGTCTTACCCTGTACTACAAGCCTTAACTGCCCGGCGTTTCCTCTTCGATATCAGTCTGGTTTGGTTCCGGGCCAATGCTGGTATCGCCCAGGGACTCGTCAATGATAGCCTGGGCAATGCGGTTGATTGCGTCGCGTGATGGGCCGTTATTGCCAAGGATGGAGAATATATAGTCGCCTTTATCTGTAATGCAGATGCCTGAGAGTGATTTTACCCCGGCGATGTAGCCTGTCTTTCCCAGGATTTTGCCCTTGTACCTCTCGTTTTTGAAGTGCTTCTCAAGGGTCCCGTCTATCCCCCCTACCGCCAGAGAATCCCTATAAAGGGGCCAATTTCTGCTACGATACTGTTTCTGCAGCACTGTTGTGATTGCGTTAGCACTGAGTTCGTTTTGTCTGCTGAGGCCGCTGCCATCATCGATATAGAACTGACTATCATCGAGGCCAAGCTCGGAGAGGTACTTGCCTATCAATTCGCAGCCTTTTTCCCAACTGCCATTCTTGTTGTCGGGATTGCTTTTTGCAGCGATTGTTTTCAATAATGACTCGGCGGCCATACCAAGGCTGTTCTTGTTGCATCTGATTATGCAGTCTTCTATTCGAGTAGTGTATACAGCAAGCAGCTTGAAGCCATTAATTGTTTCAACAGGCTTCTCTATTAGCTGGCCAGTTGCCTTGATTCCCTCAGACGCCAGAGCCTCGGCCAGAAGGAATCCGAAGAATCCGGCGGGCCTCTCAATTGCTACGTCATAAAGCACTGCTTTAGTATTGCAATTGCCCGTCAGTGTGAGCTTGTTTGGATGTGCGTTTCGATAAGAACCTATCGCATCTTCGCCATCCGGTGCGGATTCTATGTTATTAATCAGGGTAATAAACCTGGTAGGCGGATTGGTGGATGCGAGCGCTATACCCTGCACGTTTTTAGCGATGATATCCACACAGTTGTTATTGTAGTTAAGGCCACTGATCTCGCATGCGTACCATCTGTTTAGTTGCTCTCGGGGCCAACGCGGATGAACTCGCTGGTCGTCGAACACACTCGTATCGACGACGATGTCTTTTACAGTCTTGATTCGGTTGCGTTTGAGGGCAGCCGCGATGTCCTTAAATATCCAGTCAGATTGTCGGCCGTACTTCTCATCGGTCTTGCGGTCCCCCAGTAACGGATCACCGCTGCCGAGCACAACGAGAGTATCTCTATAGAGCACTACTTTCGTTTTATACTCGAAATCAGCGCCGAGATACCTCAAGGCGGCAGCCGTCGTGACAGCTTTCATGTTAGAAGCAGGGATCATCATATCTTTTGCCTGATGGTCGTAAATAGTTCGCCCTGAATCGGCTTTCACGATATGAATGGAGTAGTTAGCGGTTTTTTGTGATCCGACAATTTTGTCGATGCGCTCGGCCAAATCCGCCTGCGCGCAAATGCTGAAGCTTAAGATCAGGATTAATGCGATATAGAGTTTGTCTACACTTATTTTCATACCTGTGTGTTTTCCTCTGGATTTTGCTTAGAGTACCACTGTCACAGTTACAGAAAGTTATGCCTTTACAGGCGTATTTGCTTCTGTGGGCAACAACATAGCATATATTTCGACGTTTTTTAAGGATTGTCTTGATATAAAGTTGCCTGAGAAGGCAAGGAGCCCCGAAGTCTGCATTTCTGAATTGCAAACGCTACAGCGTATAGGGCAAGCCCGATGATGTACATGAAATAACGCATGGAATAGTCAAGCGAGAAGATATGTGTTAGAACAGCAGGATAGAAGAGTACGATTGATGCGGCGAGGAAGAGAGGCATTTCGTACCATCTGTTCTTCGTCAGGAACCATCCTTGTACAGCGTTGGCAAAGGCGAAGGCGCCCAATACGGCCATCGCGAAGACCAGCAGCCCCTGGGGTATGCTGGTGACTCCATGCAGCAAAAGCTCGGAATTGAACACGAACATGAAGGGGATAACGGCGGTTCTGAGGTCGTATATGAAGCCCTGGATTCCGGTGCGGATGGGGTCGGACTTGGCTATTGCAGCGGCAGTGTAGGCGGCCAGACCGACAGGCGGAGTGTCGTCTGCGAGGATGCCAAAATAGAAACAAAACAAGTGTGCTGCAATCAGTGGGATAGGATTTGAGCTTACAACATCGATCTCAACTATGATTGGGACAGTGATTGAAGCCATGACGATATAGGTTGCTGTCGTGGGCAGGCCCATTCCAAGAACGAGACTGGCAAATGCTGCTATGAGCAGCAGCGGGAAGATATGACCCAGTGAGAGACTTGCCACGATCTCGACGATCATGCCGCTGAATCCCATGAAGACTATGCCTACAATGATACCCGCTGTGGCTGTCGCCATCGCCACCGTGATCATGTTCCGGGAGCCTGCGATCAGGCCGTTAGAGATGGCCTTGAGGCCATCGGTCATCCCCCTGGTGATAGATATGTTGCTTTTACCCGCTCGAATCACATTTCTGGCGAGAACCACGAGGACCAGCACTACTATTGCGTAGAATGCCGCCATATTGGGGCTGCGGCGCACTATAATAAGTTCGTAAATCAGAACGAACAGAGGTATGAGATAGTGGTATCCTTTTTTGAGGACTGAGCGAATTCTGGGGATATCCTGCTTTGGCAAGCCCCTCATTCCGAGCCTTGATGCTTCCAGGTGAGCGATGTAGAACAATGCACAGTATGATACAAAAGCGGGAATAATTGCGGCCTTGACAACCGCGAAGTAGTCTATGCCCAGATACTCTGCGATGATAAATGCGGCTGCACCCATGATAGGCGGCATCAACTGGCCATTGGTGCTTGCTGCTACTTCGGTTGCGGCTGCGATAGTGGCGGGATACCCGACTTTCTTCATCAGGGGGATCGTGAAAGTACCAGTCGTAACCACGTTTGCAATGCTGGAGCCTGAAACCAGACCTGTCAAACCGCTTGACGCAATAGCAGCTTTTGCCGCGCCGCCTTTGAATCGGCCAAAAAGACATATTGCAAGATCGTTGAAGAAGTGCCCTGCTCCGACTTTTTCGAGCATCGAACCGAATAACACGAACAGAAATACAGTGCTTGCAGAAACACGGAGGGGGATGCCATAGATGCCTTCCGTCGACATTACAACCTGGCTGAGGTACCTTCGGATCGATACTCCGCGAAAAGCAATTGCTGACGGCATGTAGGGGCCAAAGAATGCGTAGACCGTGAAGAGTCCGGCAACTATAGCCAGGGCCGGGCCTACTACCCGCCTGGAAGCTTCAAAAAGCAAGACGACCAGGACTACACTGGCAATGATGTCGCGTGGCAACGGATTTGCGGCCCTCATCGATATACCAACCCAGTCGACCACGAAATATACGACAGACAGGCAGGCAATTGCGGCCAGGATGTAGTTGAAAATCGAAATGCTGACATCGGGTGAATCCGGCTGCCCAGCGCGAGTGCGTCGACGTGCCGGACTGGTGAGGAATGCGAGTGTCATTGCGAAGGCCAGGTGGACGGTCCGGATGGTTGCGCTGTCGAGGATTATCAGGCGGGGCAAGGCAAGCTGGAACAAAGCCCAGGCCATCGAGACGATGGCGATGATAGTATTGCTTGTTGTTATCCTGGTATCCGTTGACATTTAGTCTATTATGAGCCTCGACTCTATGTACTTGTCCAATCCGGCCTCCCTGTAATATCGCATAGCGCCTGGGTGGATCGGGGCCGATAGTCCTGTGAGCATATCCTGTTGTGTCAGTACCTGGTACGCCGGGTGCAGAGCTTTGAAGTCAGCGATATTCTCGAATACTTCCCTCGTCACGGCATAGACAATGTCGTTCGCTACCCGTTGTGAAGTGACAAAGGTCGCTTTTACGCCAATTGTTTCAACGTCATGAGTGTTTGTAGCATAGCGGTAGAAAGAGTGTGGAATTACAGCTCTGGCATAGTACGGGTATTGCTCCAACATCCGGCTCGCGGCAGCACCCGTGATAGGGACGATGCGGACCTTGATCCTCCCGGACGTTGCTTCCTTGATATTGCTGTTGGGGTGCCCCACGGTGTAGAAGAATGCGTCTATTCTGCCATCCTGGAGTAAGCCAGGCGCCTCTACAGACTTAACGTATTCAGCGGAAATGTCACTTTCAGATAAACCCGCCGCAGCCAGGACGTCTCTTGAATTCTGCAATTGCCCTGAGCCGCGATTGCCAAGATTTACGCGTTTGCCCTTTAGATCGGCAATGCCCTCGATGCCGCTTTTTTCAGAGACGATCAGTGTGATTGATTCAGGGTGGATTGAGAATACAGATCTGAGATCTGTCTGCCTGCCCATTGTGGCCCATTCGGCCAATCCGTTGTATGCCTGAAACTGCCTGTCGGACTGTACGACGCCGAATACGAGATCTCCGTTTAGCACTGCATTGACGTTGAAAACAGATCCGCTTGTAGATTCGACTGTCGCCTTAATGCCATAATCGGAGGATTTCCTGTTCAGCATTCGGCAGATTGAGACGCCGGTCGGATAGTAGATGCCTGTTACTCCGCCTGTACCTATAGTCACAAAGCGGCGTTCATCCCTCTTGCATCCACCTATGAAGATGCACGCTACAAGAACGGCACAGACAATCTGTTTCTTCATCCGCCTAGTTTCTCCAAGGATAGATTGACCGATAGTTGGTGGGCATTATAAGCGCAGAGAGAACACATATGCAAATGGTCTCCGGCACTATGGAAATCGGGCACAGGTTCGGCACACAACCAGGCACGATAAGATGTCACTTCGAGAACGCAGATTTGATCTCGTTGAGAGTTACTCCAAGCAGCTCTGAGGCGATGCGACTGAGATCTGCTTCGTTGCCCTGCATGTGGAACGTTCTGTGTATGTGCCTGATTGTCTTTCCCGGCTCAAGCGCTGCGGCTGGTGAGGATGATTCAAGCTCGTAGAACGGGCCCATAGGCTTTGCGCCGGGCTCAGGGGGGCCGTCATTATACGAATTCACAACGTCGCCTTTGAATGGTTCGTCCTGCAGCTCCCACATCGAATTGACGTAATCGGAGGCCGCCTGAGGCTTGTTGTACTGCACGATCGTTAGGACTTTGTTGACGGCATCATAGCTGCCAAGAATACCTTTTGCCCTCTTAGGTGTCAGGCCTATCTTGCTACGATACTGACCGTCTCCGCTGAAGAACATCACGTTATCCTTGACAATCAGCCGATCTGCGGGGACCTTGCCAAAATATGAATCGTTGACGATGTGGCCAAGCGTGCTTTCCGGCCCGGGATTGAAGGGAATTACAATGGTGGTTGCGGCCGAAGGATTAAACATTCCAAGAATCCAGATGGAGAGCAATCCAGTCTGCTTTTGCCAGGCCGCGTCACCGGTATTCGTGACTCTGTTGTCCGACTCGAAGGCAGAGAAGCTGACTGTTTTAGGCGGTGTAAATCCAAGAGCCACAGCGGCCTTATCCTTCTCAAGGATTTTGACTTCTCGATCGACACGCAGCTTGAATGTTGTTCCGGAGTAGTTGGTTAGCTCAATATTTTTACCGAATGTTGCCGAGTTGGAGGTCTTGCGAACGAGATCAAAAGGTTCGGTGTCGATTTGTGCGGGAGTGAACCAATGCTCCAGGTCAAAGGGTACGCCTTTTTCGAAGAATATGGAGAACTGGCCCCCTTCCGGGCCCAGCCAGAATCGGTCCTCACCTCCAAAGACGTTGATATGTTTTACAAATTCACCTGACGCAACGAGTTCACGATTGATCCAGCCGAAGCTCAAGCCTGTTTCACCCTTGGCCGTGCTGGTCATGATTCGTCCCTGCATCTGTGGCACGACGGCGACGCAATTTTGCCCCGATTTGTCAGAGAGAACTACTACATCGGTGTGCTTGCGAAGGAATTTAATATCGTCGCCAAAAGTGCCATTTGCGGTCATTGCGGTCTCTTCTGTACAACCGGCTATAATCGATACTACGATTAGTAGTGACAACAGTCTTACATAGTTCATTACAGGCCTCCCTTATCCGAATCTTGTTTGCATGGCGATCCAAACTGAAACCTGCGCCATGGCACATTAATCTGTGCTTGGTAGAATACACGATCATAAAATCCACGTCAACGGCGGCTTCTGCCCCAGCCTACCGGTTCGAATACATCGACTCATAGTATTTCTGATAGTCACCCGAAACAACGTTCTTGAGCCAGTCGCTGTTGTGAAGATACCAGTCGATAGTCCTCTTTATCCCCTGCTCGAAATCGACCGAAGGCCGCCAGCCAAGCTGATCGATTATTTTACTTGCATCTATAGCATACCGTCGGTCGTGGCCGAGCCTGTCGGTAACGTGTCTGATTAGCGATTTGGGTTTATCCAGGCATTGCAGGATAAGGCTTATGACTTCAAGATTCGGTTTCTCGTTGCAGCCGCCTATGTTATATATTTCGCCTGGAGGCGCCTTCTCCAGGACGCGCCATATAGCTGTGCAGTGGTCGTAGACGTAGAGCCAATCGCGGACCTGCATGCCATCGCCGTACACGGGCAGTTCCTGGTCGTTCAGAGCATTATTGATCATCAGCGGTATCAGCTTCTCGGGGAACTGGTATTGGCCATAGTTGTTCGAGCACCGGGTGATGTTATACTTCAAGCCCCAAGTGTGGCCAAAGGCCCTGACGAGCAGGTCGGCGGACGCCTTGCTTGCTGAATAAGGCGAGTTGGGGCTAAGGGAAGTCTGCTCCGTGAACATGCCTTCAGGACCAAGGGCGCCGTAAACTTCGTCGGTGGAGACCTGGATGAATCGCTCTATCGACTTGTCACGAGCAGCTTCGAGCAGAGTCAGGGTCCCTGTAACATTCGTATCTATGAAAATCTTGGGCTCGGAAATCGAGCGGTCAACATGACTCTCTGCGGCGAAATTAATTATGGTGTCGATGCCATGTTCATCGATTATCTTGTCAATCAGCTTCCCATCGCATATATCGCCTTTGACAAACTTATGGTTGGGATGATTAACGAACTCGGCGAGATTCTCCAGGTTGCCTGCATACGTGAGCTTGTCCAGGTTCACCACGAGGCAGTCCGGGTGTTCCGAGAGAACCATCCGAACAAAATTGCTCCCGATGAATCCCGCACCGCCTGTAACCAGAATTCTTCTCATAGTTGCCTCAAGAACCGCTCCAACGCGCCTTCCCAACTTTGGATAGGTTGTTGCAGCAAACATTTGATCTTACTACAGTCGAATCGGCTGTTCAAGGGCCTTGCAGCCGGGCAGACATAATCACCCGTCCTGCAGGAACGCAAATCGACGTTCAAACCGAGAGTATCCACGATGAACCTCGCCATGTCATAGCGGCTCACGTATCCATCGTTGGCAAAGTGGAAGATTCCCTCAGGCCTTCTGGACAACAATTCGCAGATTGTTGCAGCAATTTCGGTTGTAGCGGTTGGTGAGCCGACCTGGTCATCAACGACATTCAATTCGTTGTCAGTCTTTGCTTTGACAACAAGCTTTCTGGGAAAGTTGTTACCAGCGGCGCCATAGCTCCACTCTATGCGCATTATACAGTGCCGAGAACCACTCTGGCCGAGCAAAACCTCGCCTGCGAGCTTCGATCGCCCATACTCGTTAATTGGATTTGGCGTATCAGTTTCATTGTAGGGTTCATCCGAAACGCCATCGAAGACGAAATCCGTGCTGATGTGTAATACCCAGGCGTTGGCATCTCTGGCAAGTGAGCCCAGCCGCCCTACTGCGCGAGCGTTGACTTCGTGTGCAAGCTCTCGCTCGCTTTCAGCACCGTCGACGTTTGTATAAGCGGCACAATTGACGATTGCCGAGGCACCGTCTATAACTTCTCTCAGTTGGTCTTCGTCGGTGATGTCGAATTCTGGCAAGTCGAGCGAGCGCACATCGTAACCTCGCTGCCTGCACAAAGAAGTGAGATCGGTTCCGAGCATTCCCCTGCCGCCAAGTATGAGCACTTTGCGATCAACCATCTTTACGCGCCCAGTTGTAAGGGATGTGATTGTCGTGGGGGTCGGTACGGAACTCATCCGGCTCGGCTCGGTTGTACATTTCCGAGACCATGTTGACTATGTACGCCTCGGTCTGGCCGACACACATCCAGCCATGGCAAACACCGGAAGGGATTCTGACCATACCGGGACAATGTTCGCCAAGGTATACCTCGTTGACTACTTTGTGTGTTGGTGATTCTTCCCGCTCATCATACAGGGCGACCTTGATCGTCCCTTTGAGCACGTAGAAATGGTCGGTCTGCTTCTTGTGATAGTGCCATGCCTTGACAACGCCTGGATAGGTCGTCGTAA
>CAZYMD010000022.1:0-34676 GCA_964649005.1 uncultured Pirellulales bacterium | reverse complement strand
GTATCCTGCTCCGCGAGCTTCTGGAACCTGTTTGCGATAGCCAAAGCGGGATCGACCGGGACATCGACGGGCTTGACATCCTTGGGAATATCAATGATCGGCCTGGCCTTGAGCTCTTTGCCCTTCAATCCCGGCAGCCACTTCTTCTCGGCCTCGAGCATCTCCCGCGTCATATCCCGCGCCTCTTTCAACGTGCAGCACGCCGAGGTCAGCGGGTCCATTGCCACCGCCGCCATCGCCAGATCAGGATCGTTCGTCAAAGCCGCCTTGACGGTAAGCTGCTGAACCGTGACATTGCTCTGGTTCATGGCCGCACACTGCGACGGCAAATCGCCCACGAAAGCCGGATGCAGCCCCTCGGCATCCACATAAACAGGCACTTCGACGCAACACCCATGCGGCAGGTTCGTAATGTAGCCATCGTTGCGAACGTTCCCATTCAGTCGGAAAACGTTGTCCGTCTCGACCGCCTCGAGAATGTACGAACAATACTCGACGCTTCGACGCGAAATCTTAGCCGACTCGAGGTTCAGGTAATCGATGTTCTTGTACTTATCCGCAAGCATCGCGCAGTAGTTGTAGTACGCCCCCGAAGCCCCGCCGAAGCCGGGCTGGTCGCAATAAAGCTCCAGCGCTTTCTGGCTGCTGCGGAACCAGGGCAAATACTCCGACAAATGCCCCGTGCTCTCGGTCATAAAATATCCGAAGTGCCGCATCACCTCGCCCCGGACTTTTTCGGTCACGTAGTACTCAGGCTTCTCGATCCTCTCCCTGAGAAGCGGATACAAATCCCGCCCATCCCGCTTGTCCTTGAGCGAAAGGAACCACGCCATATGATTGATACCTGCACATATGAACTGGACCTCTTCCTTGGGGACATCCACATACCTGCTTATCAAGTCCAGCGTCGTCTGAACGCCGTGACAGAGCCCGATGAACTGCACCTTGGAAACCTGCGCCAGGGCCGAGCAGTTCGCGCCCATCGGATTGGCGTAATTGAGCATGATGGCATCGGGGCATATCCTGTTCATATCGTTGGTAATATCCGCCAGCACCGGAATCGTACGCAAAGCCCTGAAGATGCCGCCCGGCCCCAGCGAATCGCCGATACACTGATCGACACCATACTTCAGCGGTATCTCGTAATCGACCTTGAAAGCATCTACGCCGCCAACCTGTATCATAATCACAACATACTTCGCACCTTCCAGCGCTTTGGCTCTATTGGTGGTGGATGTGACCTTCGCAGGCAGTTTGTTCTGCTTGATCATCTCCTTGATAAACTCCTCCATCTTCTCGAGCTTGGACTGCTCGAGATCCATTAAGCATATTTCGCTGTCCCGCAGCGCCTCCGTTGCGAAGATATCGGTAACGAGAGTTTTGCAAAAGATAAGACTGCCGGCGCCAATCATTGCTATCTTGGCCATTATTAAGCCTCCTGTTCGAAATAAACACCCGAGTTCACACGGATAATATCACGATCATCTAATCGATCCGATATAGTAACACCTGGCGTCTATCAAAGCAAACAATTCACCTAGCCATCAAACCATACAGATCGACCCTACCCGCCCATACCGCCAAAACACGCGCAAAGGGCCAAAATCGGGGATAATTACTTGACACAGAGAATGAAATCGAGTATAATCAGTTGACAATGGGGTGGTGAAAAGTCTCGCATTCTCTTCCTTCCGAGCCTTTTTACTCTATGTATTTTGGTCGTGCTTTTTGATTGTAGGCACAGAATGCTTCGCCTGGCGTTCACGTGCTCAATCCATATAGACCGACCTATAATATCGGGCGATATTGAGGCCGAGCGATGAAATATCACGGCAACGGTGAGTAATGACAAACGATGAACAACAAACGTGCGTCGGTCCGAAAGCGGTATCCCGGCTTCTTGACTTCGACGGCATTCGCCGACCACGCGATACCCAGTCGGCGCCGCTGCGTCCTGAACTGAGGCGTTTTCTCGGTGATGGAGCAGACGGCAGAGGCATTAAGCCGTTGCAGAATCGTTTTGCATGCACGGACGTGGCCGTTCTCAGACAGACCATAATGATTATTCTCGCCGTGCTCCTCTCGGCCGTCCTGCTTTACCTGCTCAAAAATCCTCACGGTGCCCTTATATCTGATACTGGAGCCTTCTGCAAGACAAGACTGCAAGGCGTTTCTTCATGGTTCGGTGCTAATAACGGCCGATCTGAGCCTGCGAACGCCGAGCGGCTGACCGTCAGAGGAATTATCAGCAGCCGAACTGAACCATCCGCCATTGTTGGCAGCGAAATTGTACGAACAGGCGACGAGATTGCAGGCGCAAAAGTGATCGGAATCCAAAAGGACTGCGTCGTATTCGAGCGTCGAGGCAGAAGATGGACCCAGCAAATCGGAGGAGGGCCCGCGACAATATCTCCATAGGTTCTTTTCTAAAAGAGATTTACAGTCCAAACCCAGACCATTTTCGAGAGTAATTGCAACCAAGTCTGTTTCGGTTTTTCCGCATTTCCACTACTAACACAGCCGATGTGCGCCCCATGCAGGTTTCGTATATAACATCAGCATAGCAATGCAATCCTGGCTCACCAGGTTAACAGGTTGGCTTCTAAAAGTCTGTTACATAGCGCCTCGGCCCATCCGCCTGTTTCAGGGATGAAAATCGTGGCTATGCCCCATCGTTTCTCTGTAGTACTACTCCGAGGGATAAAAAGAATTAACCAATTAAACGAAATAAACGCATTTTTACCGGACTTGAAGTTGACTTGAACCTTAGAATAGCATAGAATTAATACATCTTAGGATGTGTATACTGTGACCACGGAGTGAACGCTGGGGAGCAAGAATGTGCAATTCTCCTCAAATTCAAAAGATGCTTTCGGTTTACCTATATGGATTTATGCTGGTATAGGAGCTTGGATATGCGGTTTATGTCTGCAAGCAAATGGGATAAATATTGGAATGAGGACATTTCAGATATTCCCATTTTAACAAACGGCCGGTCGCCTTCTGCCCGTGCAGGCTATCGCCCGTATTGTTGACCTAAGAGAAGAAGGTTAAAAACACTCTCTATGGATGGAGGTGTTGATATGGCTGCGAGTCGTTGGCTCGCAGCCTTTTTCATTGGAGATTTTTAGACAGGCAGTTGAACACAGGTCAATGCGGCACACTTGTCGTCAGCAAATCTAAGTGTATCGGCCAGGCCGGAGGAGTTGATCATCTCTCTGGCATTCTCGGATGGGTTGCACAAAACCAGCCGGTGTCCGAGGCAAGCGAGGGATTTGCGAAGAGAGATTAGCTTCGACCGGCTTAAAGCAGTCATGACTTCGACCTTCGAGCAGTCGATCACTACATCGCAGTTGCCCCTGGTGCAAGCCAGTTCGGCCACGTCGATGAGTTCGTCAGCCGTTTCCGGCTGTTTGGCAAGATTAACGAGTATGACGTTGTCGGACCAGTGCTCTATACTCATTATGGCACTCCTTAGACCATGTACGATGTCTTATGCTTGCGTAAGGTGCGTTCTCAATAGCGGATAAATCAGGGAGGTTCCGATGTGAATTTACGTATCGTCGAGCAGTCCTTGAGATTCGCCATAGCCGATCCTTCGCAAATGATCTTGCCGATGTTTCCCCAGTGAAAAGGGAAGTAACTCATGTAATTGATATCGGCCAAACAGGTCGAACCTGAGCACGGAATTTTCCTAAATGTTCGTTTCTCAAAACCTACGCCATAGTCGGACCTTGACCCCGGCGGGAAAAAACCTATGATGTGCTCGTCCGATCGTTGGATAAATCTTTCAGAGGAATTCGTGGGATAACACCCACCCTGACACGTTCCCGCCTGGACGTGACGTAAAAGCATTGTGCAAACTTCAAAGGTGATTGACAGAATATGGTGATAAACAACAAAATGGGAGTGATCTTCGACCTCGACGGAGTCCTGGTGGACACCGCATGGGCTCATTTACTGGCCTGGAAAGACCTTGCTGAAAGGGAAGGCTTTGATATGTCGGATGAGTTTTTTTACAAAACCTTCGGCATGCAAAACTACCAGATTCTGCCCGATCTTCTCGGAACTGATGTGCCTATCGAGCGGATCGATCGCCTGGCGGACTGGAAGGAGCAGCGCTACCGCGAGATCGCTGCCGACCGCCTCGTTCCGGCCGAGGGAGTAGCTCAACTGATCGAAGGCTTGAAAGAGACAGGCTTTCGTCTGGCAGTCGGCTCATCGGCGCCGCGGGCCAACGTAGAGCTAATGCTCACCGCCGCAAAGCTGATAGACAATTTCGACGTGCTTATCAGTAGTGAAAACGTAACCAAAGGCAAGCCCGACCCAGAGACATTTGCCACGGCCGGCGCACAATTATCACTGCCACCCCAACGATGTGTCGTTGTTGAAGATGCCGTTCAGGGCGTCCAGGCGGGTAAAGCGGCCTCAATGGCTGTTGTCGCCGTAGCCAACACGAGAAAACGCGAAGAGCTGGCCGAGGCCGACCTTGTTGTTAATAGTCTTGCCGAGATCGATGCAACAGATTTTGTGGCTATAATCCAGCGTACTACGCAATAATCCGTCGAAAGAATCCACAGTCAGATCCTTTCCTATGAGAATATCTCGCGCTCTACCTGGCCAAGGTAGAATCTGCCGTCGTTGCGCATGAAATTCAAAATTGAATCGAACTGCTGGTCGATAAAGTGCGAATCATTGCTCACAGTCGCAATGCCGACAACCGCGATCATTTTACTGTCCTGATGCTCGACTTCCGAAATGGAAATGTTGAACCTGCTCTTGAGCCTTCCGATGACGCTCTTGACGATGCTCCGCTTCTGTTTGAGCGAGGTAACACCCGAAAGCGACAATTGAACTGTCATCACACCGACCCGCATGCCCAGCTACGCCTTCACTTCCTGATTTTCCCGAAGCGACCGTCGTCGCCGCTCAAAACCGTATCACCCACCTGCATACTCGGCTTTGATCTCTTCCAGCAGGCGTTTCGTCGCGAGTATTCCCGCACCTTCGCTGATCTTCGCGCCCTCATACTCGATCCCAACGTACCCGTGATAGCCCGCATCGAGCACTATCTTCATCATTTTGTGATAATCGGTGTTGGTCTCATTGCCCTTATCGTCGAAATTGCTGCTTTTGGCGCTGACCGCTTTCGCATAGGGCATCATCATTTTCACCGCTTCGTAGCGATCAACTTCCTGCGGGAAGTTGCCAAAGTCAGGTAGCGTTCCGCAATTTTTATGGTCTACCTGCTTTATGACTGCTGTAAGCCATTTGGCGTTTGAGGATAGCCCACCGTGATTCTCTACGATGACGTTGATCTTCGACTTGCCCGCAAAAACGCTCAGATCGTGCAGCCCATCGGCGACAAGCTTCATCTGTTCCTCGTAAGTTCCCTCGGAATAGGCATTTACCCTGATCGAGTGGCAACCGAGATACTTCGCGGCGTTTACCCATTTGTAGTGGTTCTCTACCGTCTGTTTGCGTTTGGCAGGATCGGGATCGCCTATGCGACCTTCATTGTCGCACATGATAAGAACCGATTTGACGCCGTTGTCAGCAGCGCGTTTTTTCATCTCGGCCAGATAGCTCTTATCTTCGGCCTTGTCCATGAAGAACTGGTTGACGTATTCAACGCCTTCAATGCCGTACTCACGGGCCGTCTTGGCGAAGTCGAGGTTATCGAGAAGAGGTTCTTCCCTTCCGAATAGCCTCTTGTTTAACGACCACTGGGCCAGCGATATCTTAAACGGCTCCCTGGCTTTGAGAATCCTGGGCATGCTGCAACCGGTAATGCAGAGACCGCCTATCGTGCCGGCGCCAAATGCGAGGAATGATCGTCTGTCCATGTTAGTCTCCATACTAAACCACCAGCCATTGTCCCACAAATAACAATAGTGAATGATATGGACCTGTCAGGAATCAGTCAACCCAATTTTACGAACTATCACGCTAAGATCGCAATTCAGGGCAATCCCTGTCAATACTGACAATCACAGGCTATAATACTCGAAGCATTTATGGCCCGAGACAATCCGGCGAATATACGCCGGTCCATAGCTCTGGAGGTTTAAGTTATGTCGTATCAAACGAAAAAGATGGGCAGACGCGAATTCCTTAAGGTGATATCAGGCTCTGTAGCAGGTCTGTATCTGTGTAATGTCACTACTGAGGCCGCTGCCTCCAATGGCAAAAAGCCCAATATCCTCTGGATTAGCACAGAGGATATCAGTCCAGATTTGGGTTGTTATGGCGACGATTACGCAGTAACGCCAAACATCGACAAGCTGGCCACCGAGTCTGTACGTTATGAGAACGTTTTTTCACATTCGGGCGTCTGTGCACCGACGCGTTCCGGGATCATTACGGGGATTTACCCGACCACCAATGGGACACACCACATGCGTTGCAAGGGTGTTCCATCGGCGCAGGTGAAGTGCTTCAGCGAGTATTTGCGAAAGGCCGGTTACTACTGCACCAACAATGTCAAAACGGATTACCAGTTCGATCCACCGCCGACCGCGTGGGACGAGTGCAGCCGCAAGGCTCACTGGCGCAACCGACAGCAGGGGCAGCCGTTCTTTGCCATCTTCAATTTCACGACCACACACGAAAGCCAAATCCGCAATCGCAGCAAGGCCATGCTCGATAGACTCGCGAGCCTCGAATCCCACGAAAAGCACGATCCTGCAAAGGCGAAACTGCCGCCTTATTATCCCGATACACCTCTGGTGCGCCAAGACTGGGCGCAATATTACGACATCATCACACTGATGGACAAGCAGGTTGCTGACCTTCTCGATCAGCTCCAAAAGGATGGACTCGCTGAGGATACAATCGTCTGGTTCTGGGGCGACCACGGCAGGGGCCTGCCGCGAGCCAAGCGATGGATTTACGACTCAGGCCTTCGTGTCCCGTTAATAATCCGCGTGCCCGAAAAGTGGCGAAAAACTGCAATGCCCACTAACGCTGATGCCGTAAAACCAGGCACGGTAAACGATGATTTGATCGCGTTTATCGATTTCGCCCCGACCATGTTGTCCCTCGCAGGAATCGAGATTCCAAAACACATTCAGGGTAAGGCGTTCCTGGGCGGCCGTAAAGCGTCCCCGCGCGACTATATCTACGCCGCACGCGACCGAATGGACGAGGCTATCGATCTGATTCGCGCCGTGCGCGACAAGCGCTACAAATACATACGCAACTACATGTGGCATCTCTCGCGTGGGCAGGACATATCATACATGAACCAGATGCCCACGATGCAGGAGATGCGCCGCCTTTTCGCCGAAGGCAAGCTCAAGGGACCGCAAATGCAGTACTTCGAGCCGACTAAACCCGTCGAAGAGCTTTACGACATAGTCAAAGATCCCCACGAGGTAGAGAATCTGGCGACCGACCCGAAGTATAAAAATGCCCTCGAACGGATGCGCAAAGTCCACGTGCAATGGGTTAAAGAAACCGGAGACATCGGCCTGATTCCTGAGCCTGAGTTCGACGAGCTTAAACGCCCGAATGGCCAATGGCAAAAAACCGCTACGCCGAAGTTCGATGTAAAGCACAACAACGATCGAACCGCCGGCTATATCTCCATCAACTCGGCCACCGCCGGCGCGTCAATTACATACAGAATCTCAAACAAAGGCTCGTGGATGCTATATACAGATCCTGTGAAGCTAAATGTTGGGCAGTCACTCTCTGTAAAGGTGTGTCGTATAGGCTATCGCGACAGTAACCAGGCCCGTCTGACTCTAACGACAAACAGTTTTCAAGTTGACGTCGAAGGAGCCGAATCCAATTCCGAGCCGGTGACACATTGGCGCGACCGCATTGAAAAAACCGATATCCTCGAACGTCTGCGAGCGATCAAGCAATTCGATGGCCAGGGAGAAAAAGCCGTCGCCGATTACATGCGTGCTCTAAGTGACAAGTACGCATCAGTCCGCTATTGGGCTGTTGTCGGATTGCACACGAGCGTTAAATCCGCCACTAAGCGAAACGCCCTGATCCTGGCGCTAATGAAAGTGCTCAACGATCCGGCGCCGCTTGTGCGTGCTGCAGCAGCCGAAACCCTGTACGACTGGGGACATCAACAGCAGACTCTACCGACTCTGATCGGCGTCCTCGAATGCAAGCAGGCCAAGGCAAGACTTTACGCAATGCACGCGCTGGAGCAAATGGGCGAGAAGGCCCGCCCGGCCACCAAGCAGATCGAGGCCGTTCTGAAAGACCCCGACGACTACGTCAAGCGCGTCGCGCGCACAGTCCTTGAACAATTAAAGCGAAAATAGCAGGCAACTGCTGCCCCCCCGACGTTATGGCGTGGCAATCTCTAACCGCGAGAATAAGATTGCTTCGACCGTCTCTTTTTTCGCCTGCCGCCGGGAACGCAGAACGGCCCGGCCGATCCCGATATCCGCCGGGATTGGGCTTCAGAGCATCCGCGTGACATGAGAAATTTTTGGAATTCGTCCAAGGGATGGTGACTCTTGCAGCTTACTGGGATAAATGTCTGTTCCCCGAACCGACGACCTTACCGAAAATATCCAAAGTTCCGGTAATAATCGGCAGAGGTTTGGTCTCGACTACGGGATCGTAGAAGCTCCCGGTGACATCAATCCGGACCATCGCCCGGCCTATCCCTTCAGTTAGAGATGCTATAAGAGATGGGTCCGAGGTCGCCAGGCGTTTACCCCGGCCCGTCAGCTTCAGATCGACATTGCGCGTCTCAAGGTCCATCAAACCCGAACCGTAGAATGCCAGACTCTCACCCGCCAGATCCAGCTTCTTCACGATCAGGTCGCTCTTCTTGATGTACGAATCGAGGTACATTCTGTCGAAGGCGAACTCGGTCGGCACTGAGAGCTTGAGCACCTGAAACATATTGACCAGCGGCGAAAGCCTGCCGACCTGCATGTCCTTTATGGACAGCGTACACTTGCCTATCCGTGAGGAGCTGTCGCCGGTCTTGGCGCTCAGAGACAACGTACCTTTCATACTGCCCGACGAGTGTCCGTTGCCCGAACCGTCCTTGAGCCTCGTGTCGGCGAGAAACCGCCCCAAATCCATATCGTCAAAGACGGCCTGCAGCAGATAGTCGAACGGGCCTTCTTGGGGCTGATTGAAATCGAAGCTGCCGAGCAGCTTGCCGCCGTAGCAGTCGGCGATGATGTCGTTGGTGGACCATTTGTGCAGGTTGGGGTCGTAGGCCAGATGCGCCTTCAAGTCCGTCAGGGCCTTTCCCTGAATCCTGACGTTGTTCGCATCAACACCGATCGTGCAGTTGCTAAAACCAGCATCCGCCTTGTAAACGCCCTCGGTGGCCAGCAGAGCGTCACGTATGTTTGTTATAGCGCCGGATATCCCGAACCGGCACCTCTTCAGCATGATCTCGCCGTCGAATTCAACGTCGCTTTTGCCATTGTCGCCTCGCGTGATTCGGACTTCCTTCATGTCCATATCGAAAAGGCCCGAAGGACGCAGCCTGTCATGGAATACCCGCATCGCAGAAGGCAGCGATTCCGCCAGACCGCTCTCGAAAAAGATGTTTCGCCCACGGACACCGAGGACTGCATTGTCGAACGTTCCATCGGTCATAGTCACCAGCCCGTTTAGCCAAATAGCCGAGTCCTCCGCTCTCGCCCAAACCCCATGGCCCGGGGCCGCCGCAAGCTCCTCGATCACAACCGTACCGGGCGACACCTTCAGAGTCCCGTAGACATCCTTCAACGGATATGGAAACTGAGGCAGTGTAAAACTGTTGCCCAGGCACTCAACGGTTACACTATAGTCCGTCGGTTTATTTCCGTCTGTATTTTCGAGTTCGACAGTGAGGTTGACCTTCCCTTCGGGATTCAGGCCTGCAACGGCTTTGCGCGTGCCCTCAGGCACAAGGTCCAGCAAATCACCGTTGATTTCGGCATCAGAGAATGCCAGCGAGAGACTATACTCTTTCTGGTTCGCACTTCCGTTGTGCTTAACGAGCCCTTTGAGCGAAAGTGACGTCTCGTCGTGTTGTCCCTCCAACTCCTGTATATCGGCCTGGTTGGGGCTGAAAACGATATGCGCCGATACATCCGACAAAGGGAAAGGCAAATCATTGCAGTCCAGCAATGCATTCTTCAGTTTCATATCGGCAGTGTATGTGAACTGTCCCTCTTTATTCGACCTTGAGACCAGTATCGTGCCGTCGGCCAGCCCATCAGGATGGAACTGTTCATACAATTGCCGCTGTTTTTCGGGAAGGCTTTCCTGCAAAGTCGAATCCAGCGGAACATTCTCAACGTCGACCTGTACGCAATAGTCGGGCCGGTCGCCGCCTAATTCGCCCACTTCGCCATTGATTACTATTCTGCGATCGTCGGTCTGTGATACAACGTCTGAAAACTGCGCCGCGCCTCGTGCAAATGTCACCTTGCCCGTTAATCCTTCAAGAGGATACGGAAAATTGCGATACGTTGCCTCCACCCCATCCAGTTCGAGGCTAATCACCTTACTTTTATCGTCGGGACTCGCGCGCGTTATGTGATAGTTCAGCCCTATCATCCCGCTCGGTGACACGAGCGACCACATCTTTTTCTGTCCATCGCTAAGCGCCTCGAATAAATCATTATCCAGGGCCATGTCGCCGCTTGTCACGCTGATATCATATTTCCAGTCCAGCCCGAATCCCCGGCTCCAACCGTTGAAATACAGATCGACATCGTTGTGTCGTCCCCGAAGATTGTTAAGGTTAACGCCGTTCTGCGTGAAATCTATCGTCCCGGCAAGCTCGTCGACAGGGTAATCGAACTTGTAGTATCTAATGCCAACATCCTTGCAGTCGACTTTTCCGGTCAAAGTGCTCCGGGCCAGTTGCCCGAAGTTTCCCGCCATATCGACACTAATGTCCGCCGTACCGCGAGGCTGGAACCGGGTGAAGAATCTCTGAAGCACGCCAAAGCAGGCCGAATCGCCTACGAACCCGGGCCCCACCTGCGCAAATCGATCGAGTGCAGGGCTCAGTTTCGAGTGCAAATCCTTGACCCGAAGCTTGAGCTGGTAATTATCGTTCTCACTGTACTCAAGCTCCGCCGCAAGCACGTCTATCGTCCAGGCCATCTCCAATTCAGGCACGTCCGCCGACGAAATACCACCCGCAATTGTCACAATCCCTGGTTTCCAGAATCCCCTAAGCCGGCTCTCGCCAAAACCGCTCGACAGCACAGCCGTAGTCATGCCAAAGGCGTATCCCTGTTCGGTCGGCTCATCAAGCTCGAACGTAGCGTTAAAAGGCATTGTCGCCGCAATCTTGGTCTCGCCTTCGGAACTCTTGCAGTATTGGAGCTTGCCGGCGTTCAGGTTGATTAAGGGCAGCTTGTCCGCACCACTCTTCGGCGCCGGTATCTTCAGAGAAGACAGATTCCACTTGTCGCTATCCAAATCGTACCGGGCATTGAACACAAAATCGTTCACATCGATTCGTTTGAGCCGTGGTTTGAGTTTAAGAAGGCTTGCTATATCGAACCGACCGTAGACCTCCTCAGCCCGCAGAATCCTGTCGTTCGGATCCTGTCTCTTGAACGGGCTGATCACAAGCTTCTTGATCGTCACCGACCCATCCCGATGGAACTCCACAGAGCCCGTTTCTATCCTGGTATTGGTGATCTCTGCTATCTGCCCGATTGCGATATGACAAAGCGCATTGCCCCCGTAGATATAGGCGAACCACAGCGCCCCAGCCACCACGCAAAGGGCACAAACCCAGAGCACCAGGCCCCTGATCCATCTGACCAGAACAGATTGCTTTTTTTCAATCGACATTGCCTCAATTAAAGAATACGAACTGCCGGGGCAAATGGCAAAATACTATCTTCGAAAAAACAAAATCCGCAAAACTACCTCACGTCTACAAAAGGGCGGTTGCGAGCCATGATTTTGTCTATATCTTCCGAATTGCCTTGTCTGCGATGTCGCGACGGCAGTACGCACCCTCAAATCCTATCATATCTACAGCTTTATAGGCCCTTGCTTTCGCTTCCGTTACGTTTTTTCCAAGGGCCGTTACGCCGAGCACCCTGCCGCCATTGGTTACAATATCACCCCCCTGGCTCTTGGTGCCTGCATGAAATACGATCACATCTTCGACTTGTTCGGCCTCTTCAAGTCCTATAATCTTTTGGCCCTTCTCGTATGAGTCCGGATAACCCCCGGAAGACATCACAACACACACCGCAGGACGCGGATCCCATTCCAGCGTAATACTATCCAGCGTTCCGTCGCACACTGCCAGGCATACCTTTAATAGATCGCTTTTAAGACGCATTAAAATTGGCTGTGTCTCCGGATCACCGAAGCGAACATTGAACTCTAACACCCGCGGCCCACCCGCCGTAATCATAATCCCCGCATACAAAATCCCCCTGTAAGGCGATCCATGGCGGTTCATCCCATCCACAACCGGCACGAGAATCTCACGCGTAATTTGTTCCATCAGTTTGTCGGTCACCACCGGAGCAGGGCTATAAGCCCCCATCCCCCCCGTATTGGGGCCTGTATCGCCATCGCCTATTGGCTTATGATCCTGCGATGTTTCCATCACGTAAATGCTACGCCCATCGACAAAAGCCAGAATAGAGGCCTCCTCGCCTAACAGCTTGTCCTCCACGATGATCGTACTGCCCGCATCCCCGAAGATCTTGTCGCACATGATCTTCTCCGCCGCCAGAATCCCATCCGAAGGCTCGTCGCAAACGAAAACACCCTTGCCCTTCGCCAGCCCCGCCGCTTTCACGACCACAGGCTCATCCCGGGTCGCAATATACGCCTTTGCATCCTCGAACCTGTCGAAGATGCGCCCCTCGGCGTTGGAAATCGAACTCGATCGCATAAGCTGCTTGGCGAAAGCCTTGTCCGCTTCCAACTTCGCTGCCTCCCGCGAAGGCCCGAAAGCCTTTATCCCCGCCGACTCGAACGTATCCACTATCCCTCCCGCCAGCGGATCTTCAGGCCCCACCACAACAAGCCCGACGCTCTTCACCTTTGCAAAGTCCAGCAGGCCCTTCGTATCGCACACGTCAATCTCTACATTCTCGCCGCATTTTGCCGTACCTGGATTGCCCGGCGCGATATAAAGCTTCTCTAATTCCTTTGATTGAGCTAACTTCCATGCAAGAGCGTGCTCGCGTCCACCATTGCCTATCAGCAATACGTTCATCTCTGAATCCTTGAATTGAACTGCCCCATCTGATCCTTCTGCAATCGACCGCCCACTATAAGCCAAAACAGCCCGATAATCAACCGCCAATTGAAATCAAGGATCTTGATGTAGGATGCCGCAACCGCTGGTCTCGGTCGGGCAGTTCATATTGCGGATATCAGGTGTAGTATCATCCAGCAATAGACTCGGTTCGTGTCTTGCGTCTTGTTATATCGAGAACCGTGTTTTATATGACATTTCTGTTATTCTGTGGAGATGACTTTGTATGTTTCGAGGTCAAAAACAAAGCGATCCGCCTTGATCTTTTGCCCCTGATTGCTCATAAGCACCTGACCATCGGACAACGTGAAGACATACCCTGAATCGCCATTTTCGACAATAAAAGTTTGATGTTTAAAGACCAGGCGTTCGGGATAGTCTTTTTGGCTAAAGGTATACTTTTTCGTATAAACAGAAAGCTCATTACCCTGATAACATTTGACTTGAGGCGGGGTAAGCAACATATACCGCTTTCCCCAGTTCTTCTCATCATAGTCAATCCTCAGGCTATCAGCCTGCGCAGTTAAAACCATCCTCCCGCCTAATCTGCCATCAGCCACTGAATTAGCCTCCGCGATCGTCCAGATATGATCGAACATCCCCGCTTGGTCATACAGATAGTTCCTGAATTCCCGCAGACTAAAGCCGTTACTAATAAATGTCCCAGGATACGGCTGTATATGACTTAGTTTCCTATAAGAGATGCACTTCCATTGGCCGTCAGGGTATTGGATGAATCCTAACAACGTGCTTTTTTTCGCATCCCCTTCAGGCAGTGGAACGTACACCTCAGCCAAGCCATCGAGCGTAAACCATCCCGGGACGATCTTTCCAAACAAATCTTCATGCCCGCTGTAAGATTCTCTAATCTTTTTAGGCCAATTCTCCCATGAATTGTAAAGATGAGGATTGTCCGCACACAATTTGCTTATCGTAGCATCATCTTCCTGCATGCATGCATTAAGCACTTTTATAGCAAGATCGAGAATCTCTTTGTTCGTTCGCTCGAATCGCTCTTTCATATATGGATACAGCATATCGTGCAGTTTATCATCATTCTTTCTACGTGCGACGTACAACAGATTATGCTGTCGGACAGGCCAGAAATCTGCGTCGCCTACCAACCATGGATCAGCCCCCGCATCAAGCAATACCTTCGCAATATCATATCGCCCTTTATCAAGCACCCTATAGAGAGACGCATTTGCTCCACCAGCAGTGATACCATTCGGATCGGCCCCCATCTCCAGCAGAAACTTGATGAATTCGATCTGCTGTTCTGCATTATTTCGCGCACTTGAAAAAACAGAGAACGCGTTCAACACCCTCGACAACGCGGTTTCCTCTGAGCCTTGATGGACAATGTGTTCATTGATGTCCGCCCCTTGATCCAGCAGGAATACGATCACATCCTCATAGCCTTTGACGACAGTCTCCTCAACGGTCTTGTCCATCAGCCTGCCCGCCAGGTTATTGATGGCTTTATAGAGGGGACTTCGTCCGTCTTTGTCTTTGGGATTGATTTGGGCGCCGTTGGCAAGCAACAGTTTGGTCATTACAAGATCGCCATTTCCCGCTGCGTAATGGAGGGGACAATATTGATCTTTGTATACGACGTTAACATCCGAGCCGTGACTGAGCATATACTGGGCGATTTCATAGTATCCTTCCTTAACCGCCAGACCCAATGCATCCCGATGCTCGTCATCGTTGCTGACGAAGTCGGCCCCATGCTCGTACAGCAGCCTGACCATCTCGATATTCCCCGAAGCTATCGCAAGCTCCATTGGCGTAGCCCCGCTGTCGTATGCAGGCTCAACCTCGGCGTCATGCTCTAAGAGCTTCTTTACCTTCTCCATATCCTGCCGGTATATCGCCATGTGCAGGGGTGTGAAGCCTGTGTACTCGACAAAGCCGTTGTCCTGTTTGGCCTGTCCCTTAAATTCTCTAACCTTGCGCATTATCTCGCGTGGATCAACGTAATTAGGCAAGCTTGTTGAATCGAGCTTTTCCCTTAGCTCGTCGTCCAAATCCCTGGCGTATATATAAGTTTGTAATAATCCAACAAGCTTAAGGAATCCATCTTTTTCAGTATAGTTTCCTCTTTGGATTAGCGTTGGATACAACATCCCACCGCTCGTTCGCCCAAATTTAGCTATCTCATGATGCAAACGTCCATCCTCACCCTCTATACGCACGCACATGTAATCCTTTACAGGATCGTAGTAATAATACCTCTCGCCACTATGCGTACAAATCAAACCATGCTGAGCAGCATAAGCAGTTTTTACAACCTGCCCGCATGGAGTCCGCCAGCAGTAATTAAAAGTAAAATCTTCATTAGCCCCCCTCCATCGTGATATATTCACAGGTGTATTGGCGTCTATCGCTCCACTTCCCGTCTCATACCGAAATCGCCCATTGGAAATGGCGATGCTGTTTTTCCTGAAAATATCCGTTTCACCCATCCATCGATATATACTGTCGAAGCTATCACCCATTTGTTGTAGGTACTTTTCCTTCTGTTGTTCGAAATCAGAGTAGTTAACTTTAAGTTCGATATGCTCGTTACGAATTCTCAAACCATCCCTGATAATCACCCGACTGGGCAGTCCTCTTTCCACCATCACTACCGCAAACGAATTGTACTTCGTTCTCTTGATTTGTTCGATTCGGTCGATTAGCTTTTGAATCTCAGGATCGGGCCTTGTATCGACTACATTCGCATCGTGGGGCACGCCCAGATCGTATATGTCTGCCGGGCCGCTGTCACAATAATCGAATGCGTATCGCCTGCTACTTATTACACCGGATTGATATTTACCTTCGCGCAGCATCTCATGTATGCGCAGGGAAATGCAGATAATCGGAAGATGCGTCTTTTTGTCAACCAGCCAGGAGTACTTCTCGGTTTCCAGAACGCCTGGAAGATCGGTTTGGATGCCTGGTGGAAAAAATGATCTGCCAGGTAGTGACAGTTCAATCTCATATAATAGCGCAGGCTTCGAGTTGTACGTTGCCTCTCGTTGAACAATATCGGCGCCTTCCTGCTCGTAGCGGCTGAGCCAATCGCCTAAAGGCACACACTGTTCGAGCCAATCCATCACATCTCTGTAATCTTCAGTATCACTAATAGTGACTGTATTGTCTTTATACTCGCGTATTTGACTGTTGGTAATTTCCTGTATGTTAACAGAGTTATCATTTAGATGGTTTCTGGTATACGCCTTTTGCTGGGACGGATTGTACCAGCACTCCCAATTAATCTGCCCACTCTTGCGGTCCTCGCCGAACATGTAGACCCACTTCTGGGACAGCATATTCTTCATGACATCCGCAAAAGCAGGCGTTGTGATTTCGATCGGCCCTGAAAAAAAGTGCAACCCCAGTAAAACACCTATTACCAAAACAGCCGCGGCAGCCAGCTCTGCAATTCTCTTATGTACTTTCTTTCTTCGATCACCCTCCCTAATCGATTCGCTTTGAGCCGCCCGGGCATCCTGAATCGTCCGCTTATCAAGCTGGACATCAGTCTCCAGCCCTGATGTTTTTTCATCACAATATTGCTTAATCGAATCTTCTATATTATCCCGGTGCGTCATCTTTCCACCTCACCGTCAAGCGCAGAGCGCAGCTTGTCCAATCCATAAGCGTAGCGGCTCTGAATCGTGCTGAGCGAAACTCCGCTCACCTGGGCGATTTCCCGAAATTTCATCCCACTGTGAATGTGCAGAACAACCACTTCCCGCTGCTCGCAGGGAAGCTGCTGAATCGCCCATTCGATTCGATCCGCCTCTTCGGCCACCATCGCCAGCCTGTCGGGCCCGCTTTGATTCGAGCCGAAATCCTCTGCCCCATCGATCCTCACGAACCGAAGCGCCCCCTGCCTGGCAAGATTGCGAAGCCTATTCGCAACACAACTCAGCAAATATCCCTTTAAGCTGCTTCTCAAACGCAGCTTCCTCGCGTGCCCTGCAAAAGCGACAAAAACATCGTGCACCGCATCCTGTGCAACAGCCTCGTCGTTGGAAAGCACAAAACCGAACCTCAGCATGTCGTCCTTGTACTTCTTATAAATGCTCTCCAGCGCTGCAGAACTGCCACGACCGCACTTCCAAACCAGTAGCCTGTCTTCCAGCATTCGCATCCATCCTATCGACTGCCACACGCATGATCGTCACTAATACGACACAGACAACTACCGTTTTAGCCTAAAGAAAATCACCTTTTTCCACAACAGTTGATTTTCGAGCACACAGATTTGTTATTATTACCGCCAAAGAAGTCTGAATGAAAAATCGCCGCTACCCGATTACATCCCGAACCCGCAGACCATCATTACTACCAGCGCAGTCGCCCCCCTGCAAGGGTATTAGCTTCTCCTTGCTTTTGCGTATTACGACAACACTTACCGAACCAATTTCGACAAAGCCGAACCGCTTCTATTCCAGTTCCGTCAGATAGATATTCCTGAAGCGATACTGCCCGCCGCCCGGCACTTCCGCCTGCAGCGCGATATACCCCGTCGGCTCCTCAAGCCCGTCAGCCTCCCATGCGGCTTTCCCGTTAATCTCAAGGCTCGCCTTCGTCCCCTGAACGGTCAGCTTGTACGTATTCCACTCGCCCACCTTCGTCAGCCCCTCGCTTTTGGCGCCTTCGAGCCCGCCCACGTTGCCTGCCATATCATATCTGAGATTGACCTGATAACGATTCGGCCACGGCCGCCCTTCAGGCACAGAGTTGTAACGGAAATATACACCACTGTCCCACTTATCTTCTCGCAGGGCCTTCCAGTCGAATTCCAGTATAAAGTCGCCGTATTTCTTCTCGGTCTGAATCAGCCCGTTGCCCCCCACGATCAGAATGTCTCCACCGTTCACTTCGGCCTCGCATTTCAAAACAGTCCAGCCGTCCAGAGTCTTCCCATCGAACAAAGCAACTCGTTTGGCCCCGCCGGACTTGCAACTGCAGCACGAAGTTGCAAAAAGCGCCAGTGCGATTAATACCACGAAAAACACATGCGATCTTTTCATATTGTCTCCAATACCTTTATACTGGTTGCGATTTTCCAATTGCATCAACACTAAATTCAATAGCGAGTGAGAATACTTGCTTCACCACCACAAGTCAACCCGCTTCTGACCGCCCAAAACAATTAACCTTGAGCATACCCATCCCCCGGTATTACTATAGTCTGATAGTTAATAGTCGATATGTCTTAACCGGACTTACGCATATTGCTTTATTTAGTGAGGCAAAAAATGACCAACGATAAAACTAAAGCTTTAGTGACACTATTAGCAATTATAGCTCTGGTAAATATAAGCTACGGCGCATCAACGGAACCGAAAAGATTCACCCAGGACACCTTCGCCATCGGCTTCTGGGTCGGCCCGCCCGCCGACGCCAACATGGACCGCCACTACGCAGACATCGCCGCCGCCAATTTCACATTAGTCATCGGAGGCTTCGGCGCAAGAACACCCGAAACGATAAAAAAACAGATAGCCCTTTGCGAGAAATACGACCTGAAAGTATTAGTCGCCAGAGCCGGTCTGCCTCCCGCCGATCTGCCCGAAGGCAAAACCGTATGGGGCTATACGATCCAGGACGAGCCCAGCCTCAAGGACTTCCCGGGCTTGCGGGAAACAGTCGATGCGATACGCCAGACAAGGCCGGGTAAACTCGCTTATATAAATCTCTTCCCCAACTACGCAAACGAGCGGCAGCTCGGAACCAAAACCTACGACCAGCACGTCGGCAAATTCATCGACATAGTCAACGTCGACGTCCTGAGCATGGACCACTACCCGATGATGACGCCCGACAAAGACAGCCGCACTAAGTACTGCGACAACCTGAAAGTGATGCGGAAATACTCGCAGAAGGCGGGCATCCCCTTCTGGAACTTCTTCAACACAATGCCTTTCGGCCCGCACTTCGACCCGACCGAAGCCCAGCTAAGATGGCAAATCTACACCTCCATCGCATACGGCGCCAAAGGCGTGCTCTACTTCTGCTACTGGACCCCTCGCGGCGGAGAATTCCCGAAAGGCGGCGCAATCATAACAGCAGAAGGTCGAAAAACACGTCACTACGAGCAGGCCAAACGAATCAACCACAACATCAAAAACCTCGGCCCAACTCTAATGAACCTGACCAGCACCAGAATCTGCCGCGTTAAGCCGGACGATGATCCGAGTAAAGCGCTGGCGGATACCCCCATCAAGGGCATAACAAAAGGAGATTATTTAGTCGGCGTCTTCAAGCACAAAGATGGCCGCCGAGCAGTCCTGCTCAACAATTATAGCTACGCATACACCGCTTGGCCCACTCTCGAATTCGACGCACCGACCGAACAAGTCAGAGAAGTGTGCAAGGAAACGGGCAAGGGGATCCCGGTGGCCGACGACAGCCCTGCAATGGAAGGTTTACAGATTTCGCTGGATTCAGGAGAAGGCCGATTGTTTATCCTGCCACGCAAGTAGCCATTTGACATCCTAAAGATAAATCGCCGAACCAGGCCAAAAACCCGGCTATTGAGTGTAGGATAGCCTCAAACCATTAAGGCGCGCCTGAATGCTTATTGACTATATATCCCAAGCCTCACCCCCGGAACCTCTCCGCGTGGATAGCAGCCCATCTTTACAGCCGGACTGTTTGGCCCGATACGCAAATCCAAACCGGAAAAATCCTTAACCTCGAACTCGATCGATGCACTGCCTTTCTCAAGACCAAGCTCCCGAAAAACATCATCGAGACTGCCGTACTTTTTGTGCCTCTTCCATGTTACCCCCCAGTTGAACAGCCCCTGGCCTGGCCCCGCCCAATAAAGATTGCGTTCGAAGCTAAGATTCAGCCTCTCAAGCGACAGCCCGCTCGAAGCCTGCTTATCCGAATCGTCCAGGTCTCCATCAACTTCTCCCCCTTGATTTGTCTGCATAGCTTTAGGCCAGTGACGTTCATCTGAGATGTCAAACCATCCCCAAACCTGAGCATCGCGGTTGTAGGCCACGACATTGTTGCGAAAAATATGATCGTGATTCCAGACCGGCTCGGAGCCGCCGTCGATTTTTGGCGTCGAACGTTTCTGCTCTCGAAGGTTGAAGCCCTCTTTATTACCTAACAACAGATTTCGCTCGATCACGCAACCGGGCGAGCTGGAAAGGCTAATCCCCGCCGCCGCACCCCAGGCCCCGGAGGTAAACGCAAATCCATTGCCCAGGATCACGTTGTCATGAGCGTGTAGGCCGTAGGATATCTCGTAGAATATCCCCGCGTTTTCATTGCCGACTATCAGACAGTTTTTAACCTCGCAATCTTCATTCCCAATGTCAAACCATATGCCATCGCCGCGATTTTCCCTGAAGATACTGCTCTCGATAACCGCCTCTCTTGTAAATGCGATTTTATTACCGCCGGCCTCCCACCCGCGATCGAATCCCTTGATATTATTGCTTTGCACCAGACAGCCGGTCATGAGCAACTTGTGGGCCCGGCTTGCTCCGAAACCAAGCTGGCCGTTATACTGAAAAACGCAATCACGCACAGTAATCCTTTCACCCCTGAAGGTGGCCCCGGAAGAGTTGGTGTATTCGAAGACACAATTCTCAATAGTATTGTCATCGCCCGCCACCTCCACAGCGCCGTGCTGTGCCCAGTTGGCCGCATAGCGAAAACAGATCCCTTTAATGATTACGTAACTGCCCTTGACCAGGCAAATACGAGGCAGCCTTGACGCCTCGACCATCATTTTCCCGTTACTCAGGTCCTGGTTGTCCGCGCTCCAGGCATAGAGCCTGCCCGCGTCGAGATCGACATAAAACGCCCCCCGACTAAGCCTCTTGCGCTCCAGAACCTGATGCAGAGGATATCCATTCACGAAAACCTGCTCGCAACGACCTATCATCCGATGATAATCATCATCTGGATGCGTACCGTGTTTGGTCCAGGTAACAAACTTGTGCGCCCAGTCCGTACTGAATATATTGCCCTCAGCCTCTTCCTTTTTCCAATCCTGCAATCGCTCCGCGCCCGTCGCCACAACGTGCTCGCCGACAGCGGCGCGGATTGTAATAGGCCTGGCCGCGGAACCGCTCTTGTCTACAACGATTTCTTCCCGATATATCCCCCCGTGGATAATGATCGTGTCCCCTGGCCCGACACGAGCGAGAGCCTCAGCAATCGAACCCACCTGTCGCTGCGCGTCAATCGCAGGCAATTGCTTCGACGAGACATGCCAAACCCGAGCCTCTCTCTGCTCGGAAAAAGCCATCGAAGCATGAACCAGAAACAAAAAAACCGCTATGCCCAAACATAGATTCTTCATCGTCAATCCGCCCATCAGCTTAAGAGTCGGTTATATCCCCTGATTGCTCGATTCAACCACCAGGCCCGGCCATAACTTTAGCACAATGCGCCGGCAATTCGTATACCTTTCTACCGATGCGACCCCGACCGTAAAATTCGACTACAGGAAACGTTCTTTTTTAATTTGATAGATTTGCAGGAATTTTTTTGGGGAGCATCTGGAAGCGGTTTTCCAGGATTGGCAAGTTGGGCGGGCATCTTACGACTGGGTGAAGATAAGTCGAAGGTGACTTAATCCTGTTGGTCAGAGGTTTGTTCGGATTGGCTGTCGGCTAATTTTTCGCGGAGTGGGCGGGGATAGGGTCTGGTGTTGGGGATCGGCCTGATTTGATATGGGGGGACCGGTCTGGGATCAGATTGGATTGCAGGTTTGGTGTCGATATCCGAAGACATGGGGGGGATAGGGTAGGTCTTGTGAATTGGTTCGGAGGGTGTTTCACTGCGATCAGGTGCATCGGCGGTGTCAGGGGGATTGTCCTGTGCCTGGGGTTCTGGGGCGGGCGCAACTTCGGTTGCGACATCGCTTTGAACATCGGCGTCCTGCTCGGTTTCGTCCTCGTTGAATCGTTGGAAACCCGGCTCATCTGAGACCTCGATGCCGTGAATATAGCATGCCACTCGGAGGTAATCTTCGGCGCCATGGCAGTTCTGTTCGTATTCAAAGATTGTTTTGCCGTAGCTGGGGGCTTCGGCGAGCTTGATATTTCTGCGAATGCAGGTCGGTAGGATCTCGGCTTCGGCCCAGGCACAGTTCGTGCCGCGAGCGTTTTGGAGGAACTGCTCGATGTCCGTCCTGACCTCGTTCGAGAGGGAGGGCCTGCTGTCGTACATGCAGAGCACGATTCCTTTAACCTTGAGGCCGGGATTGATCCTCTTGTTAACCAGATCGACTGTCTTGAGGAGTTTGCCAAAGCCCTGGAGTGCGAGGAAATGGGCCTGGAGCGGAATTAAGACCTCCTGTGCGGCGGCCAGAGCGTTGAGGGTAAGCAGTCCCAGTGATGGGGGGCAGTCAATGAGGCAATAGTCGAATTTATCCTCGACACGGCTCAAAGCCTCGCGGAGGATCGTCTCTCTTCCCACGACACTGACCAGCTCGGTCTCGGCTCCTACGAGATCGATGTTTGACGGGAGAATCCAGAGATTCAGACGCGTCATCATAATTTCCTGCTCAAACCGGCCGGACTGTGTCAACACGCGATATGCGCCGGCGCTGATAGTCTCCGGCTCGATACCAAGATGAATCGTTAGATGCGCCTGGGGGTCCAGATCGACGGCCACGACTCGTTTGCCCATAGCTGCAAGAGCGGCGGCGGTGTTGACAACGGTTGTGGTCTTTCCGACCCCTCCTTTTTGATTTAGTACAGCAATTGTCCTCAATCTATCACCTTCCGTGGTCCGTAGTAGTTATATTCAGCTTTTTAAGAACCGAGTCGAGCACACCGTTGACGAACGCGGGCGACTTGTCGGTACTGTATTTCTTGGCAATTTCGATAGCTTCGTTTATCACGACCTTTGGTGGAATGTCCGGGCACCACTGTAACTGATAAACGGACAAACGCAACGTGCTCTTGTCAACGGGTGAGAGCCTCGAAAACTGCCACTTTATTGTTGCACTCATGATGAGTTCGTCGCATCGGGCCATGTGCTCCCATGTTCCCATAGTCCAGTCGAAAGCATGCTTGCAGATGGAATCATCCTGCTCATTCTCGGCCAGGAAGCAATTCAACGTGTCCAGCACAACAGCGCCCTGGACATCAAGCTGATAGAGCGCTTGCATTGCCAGCTCTCTGGCTCTCGTTCTACTGTCCACGTTCGGGCCTCAGAAAAGAGAATGCAACTATTATTCCACTACCAAAGAACGACTGAATCAAATCTGTTCCATCACGTTGGCCATTTCCATGGCCGTGACTGCTGCGTCGGCACCGGCATTGCCCCTCTTGGTTCCGGCGCGTTCGACCGCCTGCTCGAGCGTTTCACAGGTCAGGACTCCGAAAACGGTTGGAACAGAGGCATCATAATTTATCTGACCGATGCCTCGTACAACCTGCTGGCATACGGCATCGTAGTGATCGGTCTGGCCTTTTACAACGGCTCCGAGGCAGATTACGGCAGCGTACTTGCCGCTCTTGGCCAGTTTCTTTGCGGCCTGCGTGATCTCACAGGCGCCTGGGACCCAGACAACGCATATCTGTTCTTCAGATGCTCCATGACGGCTGAGACAATCTATCGCGCCACCGAGCAGCTTGGACGTGATGAATTCGTTGAACCTGCTGATGACAATAGCGTATGTGCCCTTGCCCGCACTAATCTGCCCTTTTATCTCTCTGACCATCTTTCGATCTCTCCAAAACAGTCGGTCGCCATCGCCCAAGGGGCTGACGATCTACGTTATTTTGCGTCCAGCCGTTCAACCTACATTATAAGACCAAAGCCTATCTGCTTCCAGAAAAACACCGATCCGGTTTGCGTCAATCCGCTGTGCGGTCGGTTGCAGTCTGTCTAACTGCAAGGATTATAGAAGGTTATAGGGGAAATATCCAGCAGAATCGGGGCTTAGACAAAAAGGCTGTCGGGGTGTGCGAAACTGCTAAGGTCGGGCCTCTGGGTGGGCGATAACGCATTTATACGTACGCTTGCTTTGCGGACAGATTTTTCAGGGTGTATCGATGCTTTTTGACGATATGGAATTTGGCAGCTACGACCGGGCTGAAAACAGGGCTCGCAAGGCCTATGAACTCTATGAGGATGGGAAACTCAGGCAGGCGCTCGACGAACTCGAAGCCGCTATCGAAGTGAATCCCGCTAATAGCTCCTGGCACTTCAACAAGGCTCTGACGCTCGATTCGATAAGCAGATTCGACGAGGCGATAGGTGAATACGAGGCGGCGTTGCAGCTTAGCCCTGATGATACGGAGATTCTGAACTCGCTGGCGGTCGACTATACTCGCACGGGGCAGTACGACCGGGCGATTGAGACTTTCGAGCACATCGAACAGTGCGACCCGGAATTCGAGCCTTCCTACTGCAATCGGATAATCACATATACGGAGATGGGTCTGCACGATCATGCCGAGCAGATGTTCTACCTTGCTCAGCAGATCAAGCCCGATTGCGCATTGTGCTACTATAACATAGGCAACAGCCTGTTCGCTCGGGAGCAGTACAAGAGGGCCATTAGCTGCTGGCTTCGTACAGCCGAACTTGAACCGAACCATCCCCAGATCAATTATCGAATTGCCCAGGCTTACTGGTCTGACGGCGATATGGATCGCAGCCGGGAGCATTTCCTGGTCGAACTCCGGACGAACCCGGGCGATGTAGATGTTATTCTGGATTTTGGCCTGTTTCTGCTTGAGATGGGACAGATCGAGTCGGCGAAAGAGAAGTTCAACAGAATCCTCGAATTGAGCCCTGACTTTCCTGCGGCGTTGTTCTACCTGGGAGAAATCGCTCTCGATGACGGTCGTCAGGAGGAGGCGGTCGAACTTTTTAACAGTGCCCTGGAACAAGATGACATGTTGCTTGGCCCGTCTTTCAGGCTTGCACAATGTGCGCTTAGCCAGAACGACACGGACCAGGTCAAATCGAATCTGATAGCGGAGTTGAAGCATTCGCCGGAATCGGCTGAGCCGCTTATTTCGATGGCGTCAATGTTCCTGCAGATAGATGAGCCCAACTACGCGACCCATTGCCTGCTTCGGGCTATTGATATCGACGGGGCGAACGCCGATGCGAATTACTACCTCGGGCTCATCAGTGCCGAACAGAATATGTTTACCGATGCGATTCGGTTTTTCATGCACGCTCTGGATAACAATGCAAATCATGCCCCTACTTTGTCGCAGCTTGCGTCGGTGTACATGCAGATGGGCAAGCTCGAGACTGCTTCGGATTATGTCAATAAAGCCCTTGAGCTTCGGGCCGACGATAAGGAGATCAGGAGCCTTCATCGCGATATCCGCATAGCTCGGATTAGACAGCGGATCAACGGTTTTCTCTCACGTTTTAAGCCCTGAAACATTGATACTGGTTTCACAGGCACATAGGTCGAATCATTCCCAGCAAACCTGATGGAACATGTGTGCAAGTTCCTGGTAGCGCTAATACTCTCCAATCAGTATAGGTGGTTCTGTGCGCAACATGTTATATGAGTTGAGTTTACAGTTGTGAAGGATGTGGATTGTTTTCGATAAGTCCTGTTGATGGGTGAGGATTTAGGAAAAAAATGAAAAATATATTGAACATATGGGGCGCATAGGCTATACTGTTATTAGATATGGGTTGGGACGCTCCGATATTGGATTTTTAAGAGATAGACGAAAGGAGTCAAAAAAGAATGGCAAACAATCCTAAACCCATAGGAGAATCGTGGTCGTTCGAAGAGGTCTTGAAGTTGTTCGAATCCGAGGGATATGAGTTATATCCGGTAGTATCTGACGACTACAAACCTGAAGGATGGAAAGTGGACTGGAGTGAGCAGAGAATTTTCCGACATCCTGATGATCCGAGCGCGTGGCCTTTTACGATACCTGTGAAGAACAGGAAGGTGGATATTTATTATGTCGAAAAGATCCAACAATATTTCAAAGAGAGGAAGCGATTCCATGACGAAGGGGACGGAAAAGACGGGGCAAAGCCTTCTTCTCGATAGCGATATTATGCGCAAGGCCAGGAAGTTAGTTTCCCAATACCGGGTGACTATCGAATCGCACGAACGTTTGGGTTTCATCGGCAGTTCGGTGGAAATGCCTTCGGTTTTCGTAGACGCCAAAACGCACGCAGAATGCTATGAAGCTATTCAAGAGGCGTTGACTGTCACTGTTGCGATGATGCTCAAGAACGGACAAAAGCCACCACAGCCGGCTTCTGCGGCGAAACGGACTACGCAGGTTAATGTGCGGCTGAGCCTGGATGAGAAACAATCGATTGCGTTGGCGGCGAAGAAATATGGCTTCCAGGGTGTGGCTGATTTTATTCGCAACGCTGCGTTAAAACATGCATATCATTAAGCTCCAGACTCGAAGATACCATCGAGATTTGGATCAACAGGCTTCTTTCACGATTCAAGCACTGAAGCGCAAGCAGCGTTTCTTTTGTGGTTCATAGGGGTCTCTTCTGGTATTGTGTTTTGCCCTTATAATGGGGCGTTACGGTACTCCCAACGAATTCGAAGCAGCGCTTGCGGCTATGGGCTATTCTGGCCTATGATGTGGACGAAAGGCTGGTGGGTGATTAGGATCGCATTTTCTGGTTTATTCTGTAAGGATAGTCGTTATGAGTGGATATCGGCGTCGAATTGCTCTTTTGGCTTTTATCGTGGTCGTGATGATTCAGAGCCACGTGTGTGCATGGGAAAGTTCCGATGGTTCTGCCGCCAAGGACGTGAGCTATCTTGATAACGGGACTATTCGTTTGGGTATAAGCCTTGATCTGGGCGGTTCGATTACGTACCTGGCTGATGCGAAAGATAAGATCAATATCATAAACAACCACGATTGGGGCCGGCAGATTCAGATGTCGTTCTACTCGGGTCCCAATCCTTTTACGCCAAACGGGAAGCAGCCATCCAAAACGTGGGCTGGCCTCGGCTGGAACCCAATCCAGACGGGTGATTGTGCCGGGAATCGCTCCCGTGTGGTCGAACATAGCAACGACGGGAAGCTGCTCTACGTGAAATGTATTCCGATGCAATGGCCACTGGATAATGAACCGGGCGAGTGCAGTTTCGAGAGCTGGATACGGCTGCAAGGCAATACGGCGATCATTCGAAGTCGTATAAACAATCACCGGTCGGATACGACTCAATATTCCGGTCGAGGTCAGGAGCTGCCTGCCGTTTATGCGAATGGTCCGTGGTATCGCCTTATGAGCTACGCGGGGGACCGGCCGTTCACTGGCGGTGAGCTATCACGTTTCACGAAGACCTGGACGAATTTTGAGGAGGTTCAAGGTTCGCCTTGGGAGCATTGGCAAGCCACGGAGAATTGGGCGGCGCTTGTCGATGAGGACAACTGGGGCATTGGCGTATTTAAGAGTGATGCTTATTCGTTTACGGGGGGTTTTTTCGGAATTCCTGGCAAAGGAGGCAGCAAGGATGCTCCGACCGGATACATTTCCCCAATACATCAGGAAGTCCTCGACCATAACATCCAGTACGAGTATGAGTACACCCTTATTGTTGGGACTCTGGAGCGAATTCGTGGCTACGTTTATGAACACTCCCCCCGTAAGGTCCTGCCTGATTATCGCTTCGAGAAAGACCGACAGCACTGGGTATATCGCAACGCGACCGACGCTGGCTGGCCCATCCGGGGCGAGTTGCATATCTCACTTGAGAGAAACGACCCTCAACTGGTCGGTCCCGTGGGCTTTTGGCAAGCGGGAGATGTCCCGAAGCTCTACATCCATGCGGCCTGTAGAACGGGCCAGGGACGGGCGGAAATATTTTGGAAAACCCACGCTAAGCCCAGCTTTAGCAGTGAGAAGAGCCTTCAGTTTAACCTTCGACCTGATGGAAATTATCATCTTTACGAACTCGATCTGGCGTCTTGTCAAACCTATAGCGGAGCTATTATGGGCCTGCGTCTGGACCCAGTCGCCAGCGGTCAAAAGGGTGACTATATCAAGATTAAATCCATTTCCTGGAAGAAATAATCCCGATCTGATTCAAGGAAAGCGGTCTATACCGTCAATACACCAAGCTCGGCACAATTGGTGGCGGGGCTTATTTTTCTTGCAAAGCTGGCGCAGGAATATATACTTTTGGGTTTCAATAGACGATAGCCAAAGGAGATTTGGAGCATACTATGAGCTTAGTTAAATGGTTGCGTAAGAATAACAGCAAATTGATGGCCGTGGTGGTCATTGTAATTATGTTCGGTTTTGTGGGTGGTTCGTACCTTAGTTACCTTGGGCGGAAAAGCTCCCCTTTGAATCAGGCCATAGCCTACTACCTCGACGATATCAAAATCACTCAGAGCGACCTCAATATAGCCCAAAACGAGCTGGAGGTCCTTAAGATGGTAGGTGCTGATGAATTGCTGCGGGCCCAGGATATAGAGGGTATTATGCTGGCGGAACTGTTGTTCACGGGCAAGCAGACCAATCGCGATCTGGTGATGTTCACGAGGCAGATTATCACGAGAAAGCAGTACAGGATCGGAAGTATGCAGATTTCCGACATTTACCAGCGGTCGATGCCACCGAGTATGTACTGGTTACTGCTCAAGAACGAAGCCAAACTTGCGGGATTGAAGGTGGGTAACTCTGAGGCGGCACAATTAGTGAATCAGGCAATTCCGGTGTTGTTCAAAGGCGCCACATACCCTCAACTGCTGAGTTACTTATTGAAGAAGGGGACTACGGAAGAGGCGATGCTCGATAGTTACAGCAATCTATTGGCGGTTTTGCAGTACTGCCGATTCATGTGTTCAAACGAAGATGTTACAAGCTCTCAGATAGCATTAGTGTCAGCCTATGATAACCAGCCGATTGACTCCAATCTGGTTAAATTCGATCCTGTTGTCTTCGCCAAGAATGCACCTGAGCCAGACGAAAAGGAACTGCAGGAACAGTTCGAGAAGTACAAGACGAACGTTCAACAGGATATAACAGATGACAATCCGTTCGGATTAGGCTACAAGCTGCCCGCGCGAGTTCAGCTCGAGTATATTGCGATAAGGCTGGGAGATGCGAAATCGATTATCAGGCCACCATCCCAGGAGGAGATCGAGGGGTATTATCAAATGCGTAAGGCTCGGTTCACAAGGAAGGTGCCGTCTGATCCCAACGATCCCAACTCGCCCGAGAAAGAGGAAGTCACGAGTTTCGCAGAGGTTGCACAGCTTATAGCCGATGAGCTGACGGATAAGTTGATCTACGCCAAGGCCGATGAGATTATGCAACAAGCCCGGGTTTTGAGCGAAATCAAGATTTTCGAAGAAGGGCTCGAACCTGAGACAATGACATCAAAGCAGTTCGAGAAGTGTGCCAGTGACTATAACGAGATCGCCGAACAAATTCGGCAGGACTACAATCTGAAAGTCTATGTAGGCAAGACGGGGATGCTTTCACCGGGAGTCATGGACCAAGACAAATACCTTGCAACGATGACTCTGGCGGGTTATGGGTACTACCCTGTTCGGCTGGCTCACGCGGTGTTCGCCATCGACGAATTGAAGTTGGGTGAGCTGGGTGTATTTGATACGGCGAAACCAAGAATGTTTGAGAACATCGGTCCTGCGCGAGATATATTGGCGCCGTATTTGAGTAAGCTGAAAGATCCTTCCCGTCAGATATGTGCAATAGTGCGTATAATCAAGGCAGAGAAGAGCCGGGCGCCTGAAAGCATAGATGAGTCGTTCAAGACTCACTCATTCGTTATGGACGCCAACGATAAATCTGATGAAGATATATATTCGGTCAGAAAGCTGGTCGCGGAGGATGTCAAGAAACTTGGCATGATGGAAACGACGAAGAGTAAGGCCGGGGAGTTCATCAAGCTGACGAAGGCGGAGGGTTGGGATAAGGCTATCGAGAAATTCAATGAGCTTTATCCAATAGATGCAAATGAGATTATTAAGGATCCGAATGCGGCATCCTTTACTATGGAGACTCTCACCGGCCTGCGACGAAGCACTGAGTGGAAAATCCAGACACTGGCCGCACAGAACAGTGGCTATCCGACTGTGAGTCTCGTGTTACAGCGGGCGGAGCTGGAGAGGATATTTGCGGATAAGCTGTACAATCTTTTACCTACCGACAGCAGCAGTGTGAGCGAATTGGAAGAGCCATTCGAGTTCAAACCAAGCATGTGTTACTTCTGCGTCAAAGACCTTTCGGTCGATCGGTTGTGGAAGGAGAATTTCAACATAAACAGACCTCTGCAGGCATACAGCCTCGACACCATTCAGACCCAGAGTCTCAGCATAGTTCATTTGAATCCGAGCAATATCGAGAAGCGTATGAAATTCAAATGGGCTCAGAGGGACGAAGATACTTCCGACAGTAACACGCCCGACGCTAACATGGCCGATGTCAGCGCATTCGACACAAGCGTCCCAGAGGCAGATGCACAAGACAATGAGCCAATGGACAGTAACGCAGCAGGACGGGCTGAGGGGCAAATGTAATGGAAGGGTCCGGTCGACAAATCAACGCGCCCTTTCTGCTTTTGGTGGGGCTTTTGGGGTGGCTTATCCCCGGGGCGGGTCATCTTGCGATCAACGAGAAGCGGCGTGCGACCATCATATTTGTGACTATCGCGCTAACATTCACGGTCGGTTTGTATGTTGGCTCGGTGGGGATTATCAATCCAATTACGGCCAAATCATGGTACGTAGCACAGATCATGAACTCGCCCTTTGTGGCGGTGCTTGGGCATCTTACGAAGGTTCGGGGCTATAGCGTTTTCGGCAAGCCAAACGAGATCGGACAAATATACACGAGCATCGCGGGTCTGCTGAACCTTCTGTGCATTGTAAATGCTGTATATATGGCACACGTTGGCAAGGTTCCGCCATCTGGAGAATGAAATGTCGCCGGCAGCCGCCTATATCATATCAACTTTCACAGTACCGGAAAAGATTAGCATAACGCCACAATCAATGCTTTGGCTTTTGCCTTTAGCCGCGGCCATCGTCGTGGTTTACAAGGCAACCAAGGTCCCTAAAGTGCGAGCAGGCAGTTTTATTAAAGACTCGGCGGTTTTGTTCGGATCGATTCTCGTCTTCATGCTGGTTGCGGCGGTGGCGTTGTGGACCCTATCCCGGTTTGTTACAGAGTGAGCGTTGTCGCCTCCCGGCGTCAGGTTTTTTGGTCTGAGTCTTTGGAGTGATCTTCTATAATCCCCAATTCGACAAGGGCATTATAAGCTGCTTTCTGTTCGGCTTCCTTCTTGTTGTTACCCCAGGCGCTTGGGAAATGCCTATTCTCGATCACAACAGCCAGTTCGAAGGCCTTGTCGTGGTCGGGCCCCTTTTCATCCAGGAGCATATAGCTTGGTGAGCCACCGAAACGGTCCTGGACATAGTGCTGTAGAACCGATTTATAATTGCCCTGGGTCTGTTGGGCATCCGCCTGTTCGATCATAGAGCCGAACAGTTTGAGTATGAATTCCCGGGCGGCGTCAAGACCTCCGTCGATGTAGAGTGCGGCGATGATTGCCTCGAGCAGCCCGGCGGCGAGAGACCTTGACAGCGCCCTGCTCGAAAGCATGCCTTTACCAACTCTGAGGAACTTGTGCAGTTTTATCTTCCCCGACAGTTTCGCGCACGTCTCGCGCGAGACAAGCATGCTCTTGACTTTGGTGAGATCTCCCTCGAGGTACTTGCCAAACCTTTCGAAAAGGCTCTGGCATATGACCAGCGATAGGATTGCGTCTCCGAGGAATTCAAGCCGTTCATTGCTGTCAAGACGGTTCTCGACAGAGGATGCATGTGTCAAAGCTCTGATGAGGATGGTCCTGTCTTGGAATGTATACCCCAGAAGCTGCTCGACCCGCTGGAGAGTCTCCTGATCCATCTTCTTATCCTGTCCCGTTAAGGCACCCGCGAGCAGATTACGAATATCGCTCCATCACAGCGATCTTCGTGGCCGGCTCCACGTACCAATTTGAATAATTGTTATCAGTTGTGTTTTTTCGTGAAGTCAAGAATACAGGGATCATTCAGCCGACCATCTGAAGGCTTGCAAGAGCGACGAATTTATCGTCGGCAAGCTCAAAGATTCCATCGAGGCCGGTGACGGTGAAAATACCCTTGGTTGCGGCGGCAACACTGCAGAATACAAGACGGTGACCGCAATCTCCGAGTAGCTTGCGCAACTTCAGCAGTTTCGATATACTGGAAGAGGTCACGATATCAACGCGAGAGAAGTCGATTACGACGTCGCAATCGCCTCGATCCTTAACCATCCCTGTAACTGTTTCAAGCTCATCGGCCATCTCAGGCTCAGCAGGCAGGTCCACTAAAATAATGTCCTCAGACCAGTTCTGAATTGCCATAGAAAACCTCCTTATTGTCAGATTCACATAGTACTTTTTCAGCAATCAACAGTTATCTTATCGGCATCAGTCAGAGCGAAGTTAAACAAAAAGATACCGAGTCCATAGAGCTTAGTCAAGGCCCCATAAAAGGTGTCTCAAGGGAATAGTAAGGATGGAACAGGCCCCTTGGAATCACCTGTTAATATATCATGGATCCAAGTCGGACTACAGCTTTCTATCCAACTGTCGGTAACTGACGGCTTCGGCGACATGTTCGGGCAGGATATGGCGGGCGGAAGCGAGATCTGCAATAGTTCGAGCTACTTTACAGATTTTATCGTGGGCCCGGGCGGAAAGTCCGAATTCCGTCATAGCCTGCTTGAGCATAAGCTCGCTGGCCTGATCGAGAGGGCAGCACTTTTCAACCTGCTTATGGGTCATCCTGGAGTTGGTCATTACCGAACCGTCGCCAAATCTGGCGGTCTGGGTTTTTCTGGCTTTGAGCACATCTGTCTTTATCGTCGCCGAATCCAATTGGCTCGATTTTGAGCGGAGTTTCCTGAAACTCGTGGCCGGCACGTCGATGTGGATATCGATCCTGTCCACCAGTGGGCCGGATACTTTCGAGATATAGCGGGCTATCTGGCCGGGGCTGCATCTGCATCTTCTGGAGTCGCTTCCTAAGTAGCCGCAGGGGCACGGATTCATCGCCGCGACGAGCATAAAATGTGCGGGAAACTTGATCGTTTTCCTGGCGCGGGAGACGATAACGAAGCCGTCTTCGAGCGGCTGGCGTATCATTTCGAGGACGTGGCGCGGGAATTCGACGAATTCATCGAGGAACAATATTCCGAAATTAGCCAGAGACAGCTCGCCTGGCCTTGGTGTTGTGCCTCCGCCTACGAGGGCGGGGCCGCTGGCGGTGTGGTGGGGTGTGCGAACGGGACGCGTGGCGACAAGCGCCTGTTCTTTGGCCAGCAGGCCCACGGATGAGTAGATACGCGTGGTTTCGAGGGATTCCTGCAATGTTAAGGGAGGCAGGATGGTGGCCATTCTCTGGGCGAGCATTGTTTTGCCAGCACCTGGAGGACCTATCATCATGATATTGTGGCCTCCGGCTGCGGCGACGGTGAGAGCGCGTTTGACGCTGTGCTGACCTTTTACATCGGAGAAATCGACGTCGTAGTCGGAGGCAACGTTGAAGAGTTCGTCAAGATCAACGGCAGTGCTTTCAAGAGGCAATTGGCCTGTGAGGTAGCCGACGGCCTGCGCGAGCGAGCCGACTGCGAAAACGTCGATTTCTGAGACAACTGCGGCTTCTTTGGAATTGTCTATCGGCACTATCATCCGCTTGAAGCCATGAGCGGCGGCGGTCATCGCCATGCTCAGAACGCCGTTGACCGGCCTTACGCGACCATCGAGGGCAAGCTCGCCCACGATGATCAGGTCGCCAAGACCCTGGCCTACGATGGCGCCCTGGCCGATTAACATTCCAAGGGCTATGGGCAGATCGAAGGCGGGGCCGGCTTTTTTGACGTCGGCAGGGGCGAGGTTTATTACGGCCTGGGTTTTAGGGTGCTTGAAGCCACTATTGACTATGGCGCTTCTGACGCGTTCGATGCTCTCCTTTACGGCTGCATCCGGCAGGCCGACGATTACGGATTTCTCGAAGCCGCCGCGACCGATATCGACCTCGACTTCGCAAACAATCCCTTCAATGCCTTCAAGCGTAACGCTATTGAGTCGTGCAAGCATTCTCGTTCCCTTCTAACCCTTCTAATTTCAGGTATTGTACAGGTCCGTTGGAGGGCTATCAAGCTCTATTCTAACCAGATACGAATTTCCTGAGGGAGTTTTCGCTTTGATTGCCAGATGTGTTGATATGTGTAGCTACATTCAAAGTTAATAAGGCTATTTCAGCAAAAGCAAAAATAGCATTGACAATAAATCATAGAGGAGTAATCTAATATTTAATGAGAAGTGTGTAGTAGTGCGACGCAGCGAAGCGTTTATTTGCGCCGCGCGGTTTAGCGTCGTGTTAGAATAGGTAGTGCTATATTGTTGTTAGTGGAGGCGTAGGAGAGATAT
>CAZYMD010000021.1:27971-35277 GCA_964649005.1 uncultured Pirellulales bacterium | reverse complement strand
CCAGAGGCAAAAGGAGCCGCTTGAATGCAGAGTCATTTTGTTAGGTGCTCTTAATGTATGAGTATGGCGGCAAAGCACTGCAATGCTTTGTTTGATTGAAAGGAGCAACCGGCGATGTACGACCGGAATCGAAAAATCGAAGAATTGTTGGCCGATTATGCTGAGGCGCTGCGTAATGGAAATACGCCCATCTTTCTCAGATCGCTCGTACGCCAGGAAGGACAGGCCATGCGTTCATCACCAGAATTCCGGGAGGCAGCGGAGTTTTCGCGGATTCTGAACTGGCTCTGTTTCGCAGATAGAGCGGCCACACCAACTGTCGATTTGTTCATATCACGCACGAATACGAGAATCAGAGCGCGCATGAAGCAATGCCGGCGCCCAAGAAAGAGAAGGACCAGGGCTGAAAAGACTCAAACGCCACATCGCCTGCAAAATCATAATTAAGCAACGATATGGTGATAGCCCGCCACCTCAAAGGACTCGGCATCGACGAGGGTCAATCACGTCGGTTCATCGAACGCCAATCCATCGGATTATTGCTTTGGTAAGTTATTACACCAAGCGGACTGGACTAACGCCACACATGTGGTATTATAAGCTGTAACATGTGGACTCTACCCTGCCATAAAGTGGCAAGGGACTGCTGCCTGTCAAAAACAAGCATATAAGCAGAAAGGCGATAGGCAATGGACGCTGGTTTGGGAAGTATGCCAAGGCCGTTGTGTGGTATTATCCCGCCGATGGTCACACCGCTCAAAGAGCGCGATCAACTGGATACCGCGGGACTCGAGCGCTTAGTGGAGCACATTCTGCACGGAGGCGTGCACGGACTTTTCATTCTGGGCACAACCGGAGAGGCCCCGAGTCTTAGCCATCGGCTGCGATGCGAGCTGATTGAGCGAACCTGCATGCAGGTTAACGGACGGATTCCGGTTCTCGTGGGAATCACCGATACGTCTTTCGTTGAGTCGATAAATATCGCCTACCGTGCGAAGGCGGCCGGGGCGCAAGCCGTGGTTCTGGCGCCGCCCTACTACTTCCCGGCGGGCCAGCCGGAATTGCTCGAATACCTCAGGCACATAGCAACAGAGTTACCATTGCCGCTATTTCTCTACAATATGCCGAGTATGACCAAGCTTGTGTTCGAGCCTGATACCGTACGAGCGGCGGCTGACATTCCTGGAATAGTTGGACTCAAAGACAGTTCAGGCAACATGATCTATTTCCACCAGTTGCAGTCTCTACTTAAAGACAGGCCCGACTTTTCTTTGCTGATAGGTCCCGAGCAGCTTCTGGCCGAGACGATACTTATGGGGGGACACGGAGGCGTCTGCGGCGGCGCCAATATCGCACCGAGTCTTTATGTAGACCTGTATCGGGCGGCGATTGAGAAGGACCTTTCGTGCGTTGGGTACCTGCACCGAGAGATCATGGAGATAAATTCGGCTATCTACAAAGTCGGCAAGTACACATCAAGCTATCTAAAGGGTCTAAAGTGTGCGCTTTGCTGTATGGGTATATGCGATGATTTCATGGCCGAGCCGTTTCACCGGTTTCGAGAAGAGCAGCGCAACGTAATCCAAAGTCACCTCAGGGAGTTGCGAATCGTCGAACTATAGCAGTCACGTCGGGAACACGCAATGCAGGGATCTCTCGAAATAATCGACATCGCCATCCTGGTCGGATACTGCGCGGTGCTGGTCTGGATGGGTGTATACTTTCGCAAACGCTGCCGGACAGCGAACGATTTCATGGTGGCCGGTCGGTCGATTCCTGCCTGGGCGGCGGGACTGGCTGTAATGAGCGCGTATACAAGCAGCATCTCTTATATCGCCACACCAGGCGCCGCATTCGAAAATAACTGGCACCCGATTATCTTCTCAATCTGCATTGTCCCCGTCGCATGGCTGGTCTGCAAGTACGTAGTACCCTACTACCGCAAGACACAACTTATCAGCGTGTACGGTTTTCTTGAGGAGCGGCTTGGCAGTTGGGGACGATTCTATGCGGCTTTGTCGTTTCTGCTGTATATGGTGGGCCGGGTGGCTGTGATCCTCTACCTGGTAAGCCTGCTGCTGGTTACATTTCTGCCGACGAGCAGTGGATGGCAGACAGAAACTATGGCGGCGGTGATCGTAGCGATTGGGGTAATTACGATTGTCTATACGCTGCTTGGTGGAATGGAGGCGGTGGTTTGGACGGATGTGATGCAGTCGGTGGTTATGATTGCGGGCGTGCTGTTCTGCGTGGTGGTTTTGTCGCGTGATATTTTTGCCGGGCCGGAACCGCTTGTTCGGACCGCAATCGAAAACAGCAAGTTCAGCATTGGCAGTTGGGACTGGTCGCTGTCGTCGAGAACCGTCTGGGTGATGATTATTTATGGAGTGACGGAAAACCTGCGGAACCTGATGGCGGACCAGAACTACGTTCAGAAATATTCATCGGTGCCAACCGAGCGCCAGGCAAAGAAAACGATATGGATGGCCATGGCGATATACATTCCCCTGACTGCGATATTCCTGTACATCGGAACAGCCCTCTTTGCGTTCTATTCAGGTAGCGACGAACTGGCTAAGGCCGGCATCACCAAAGGCGACCAGGTCTTTCCTTACTTCATCGCGACGCAGTTACCAGCGGGGCTCAAAGGGCTGATTATTGCAGCAATTGTCGCTGCCGCCATGAGCACGGTCGACTCGGCCCTGAACTGTTCGGCTACAGTGCTAATGCTGGATTTCTACAAGCGGCATTTCCGTCCGGATGTCGATGAGCGGGGAGCGATCTTTTTTCTGAGGCTCGCAACGGTTGTCTGGGGATTGTTAGGGACAGGCTTTGCCTTGCTGATGATTAGGGCAAGAAGCGCACTGGATGTGTGGTGGCAGATTTCAGGCATCTTCGGTGGCGGCATACTGGGATTGTTCATACTTTCGCTGCTACGGATCAAGCTGAAATTGTGGCAGGGTCTTATCTCAATCGGAGCGAGTATTGTCGTTATCAGTTGGGGGACCTTCGCTCGCGATCTGCCCGATTCATGGCTCTGGGCTCAATGCGACATAGACAAGATCATCATCGGCGCCGTCGGCACCGCAGCACTGGTCGCGGTAGCCCTTATATTTGGCTTGATGAACCGTGCGGGCGCTACGAGAGCCTAACCGAAGGTGCTGGGTGTTGCCTGAATACCTTGCATAACGTTCAGGAAATCCCTGAAACGTTCGACTCATCCGAAATGCGGCGGATTTTCTATTATCTTAAGAGACTGGGACATGTTATATTATTCACCAAATTATAGTATCCGCCAAAAACCAGCAGGAGAATAAGATGAAATCTCGTAGCAAATTTATCATCGTAGTTTTCTTAGCAGTCCTGATGATCGCGCTTGCCTCACAAGCTGAGGTCAAAGTCGTTGCCGATTATGATAGCGCAGGATCTGGTATGTCGCTTTTCAAGTTCAAGAGCGTTGCCTTGCCCTCCAAGAGCGACGCTGGGACAAAAGCCACATTCACCCTCGTTGACGGCAGGAGGGACCGCAATGGAGGTAACCTCGATAAACTCCACGATGGGAAGATGCCAACGGATGAAGACCAGCCAGCCGAGAATTTCTTCTTCACCGCTGGCTCCGACGGCGGACGTATTCTCGTCGACCTTGGCAAAATCATCGATATCAAGCAGGTCAATACCTACTCTTGGCACGCAAACACGCGTGGGCCGCAGGTATATAAGCTCTATGGCAGCGATGGCAAGACCGATGGCTTGAATAAAGAGCCGAAGAAGGGAAGCGATCCGGCAACGTGCGGATGGAAACTGATCGCAGAAGTTGATACACGGCCAGACGGAGGCACAGGCGGCGGTCAGTACGGCGTCGGAATTTCCGACACCGAAGGCATAATAGGCAAGTATCAGTATCTGCTGTTCGACATCTCTCAAACCGAAAACAGGGACCCGTTTGGCAACACGTTTTATAACGAAATCGATGTTGTCGATCCGACATCGCAAGTCGTATCCGCCGTACCGGCAAACCAACCAAGCGGCGATGTGCAAAGGGAAATCGTCGAGGCAGGCGGTGGAAAGTACCAAATTGTTATCGATACGACCGAGACGCCTGACTTGACCCAGTGGGTTCAGAAAGAGCTTGTGCCTGTCGTGAAGGAATGGTATCCGAAGCTCGTCGAGATGCTGCCCAGCGAAGGATATGAGGCGCCAAAAAGGCTCAGTATCACATTTAGTGCGAGCATGCAGGGCGTGGCGGCTACAGGTGGATCGCAAGTGCGATGCGCAGCGAGCTGGTTCAGGCGGGAACTGGATGGCGAAGCGAAGGGCGCAATCGTACACGAACTGGTGCATGTCGTGCAGAACTTTGGTCGAGCGAGGCGTACTAATTCCAATCCTACGCGGACACCCGGATGGCTGGTTGAAGGAATGGCAGACTATGTCCGCTGGTTCCTGTACGAGCCCGAAACGCGCGGCGCCGAGATGACCAGTAGAAATATTTCAAGAGCCCGTTACGACAATAGCTATCGCATCAGCGGTAATTTCCTTAACTGGGTTACAGAGACGTACGACAAGGACCTTTTGCGAAAGTTAAATGCGGCCGCTCGCGAGGGTAAGTATACTGAAGAACTCTGGAAGGAATCCACCGGACACACAATGCAGGAGCTTGGCGAGCAGTGGAAGGCGAGTATGGAGAAGAAGATCGCCGCCGACGCTGAGGCATTGGCGAAGCTTAATATCCTGACCGATGAGGAGAAAGCCGCCGGATGGAAGTTGCTGTTTAACGGTCGTAGCCTCGATGGTTGGCACAATTTTGGCCGACGACAAGAGCAAATCAGGTCCGGCTGGAAAGTCATAGATATAGATGGGACTCTGGTTTGTGTGGATCCCCATAACGCGGGTGATCTGTGTACGAATGAGCAGTACGATTGGTTCGAGCTGCAAATCGACTATAGCATCTCTGAGGGCGGCAATAGCGGCATTCTGTACCATGTCACTAATGAAGGCAGAGCCGCATGGGCAACAGGTCCCGAATTCCAACTCGAAGACAATAAGAAAGCCAGCGATCCTGTCCGATGCGGATGGCTGTATGCACTATATCAGCCACCCATAGATCCCAAGACAGGCAAAATACTCGACGCTACCAAGCCCGTCGATCAGTGGAACCACATTCGTCTGCTCATATCGCCTGATAAGTGCGAGCATGAAATAAACGGAGTGAAATACTTCGACTACGTTCTCGGCAGCGATAACTTCAAGCAGAGAGTGGCCAAAAGCAAGTTTGGCAGAATGCGCCTCTTCGCAAAGTCGAATACTGGTTACATTGCCCTCCAGGGGGATCATGGGCAGGTCTCTTTCCGCAACATTAAGATTCGTCCGATCAAGGCTGAGAAGTAATCGTCTCGGAGTAACAAAGCACTGTTGATATCATGAATTAGAGCAGTATCCAAAACACACGATACAGGTTCGGCTATGAAAATGCAGACGGATTTGTTCCAGCTCAATCAGGTCAAGGATGGTGGAACATGAGCTATTCGACCGCTGCTCAGCGATTGTTCTTTCCTCTGCTAATTGTCGTCTTGTGCGCAGGTATCCTCCCAGCACAAGAGCGGAGGCGTGATCGCTCCAAGGTGCACGATCCATCCACAATCGTCAAGTGCGGCAGTGAATATTGGTTCTTTTCGACCGGTTGGGGCGTCACCTCGTGGAGATCTAAAGATCTCGTCAACTGGGAGAGAGGGTCGCAAGCTTTGGCTAAACCACCTTCATGGACGAGCCAGGCCATCCCAGGCAATCGGGGCTACTTCTGGGCGCCGGATATCATCCATCTCGACGGACGCTACCTTTTGTACTACTCGGTTTCGACCTGGGGCAAGAACACATCAGCCATAGGCCTCGCCAGTTCGCCAACGCTCGATCCAAACGACCCACGATTTGGCTGGACCGACCAGGGTATTGCCATCCAGTCATCACCATCCAACAACTTCAACGCAATCGATCCAGCCGTTTATCTCGATCCCAATGGGCGCTTGTGGCTATCGTTTGGCTCGTTCTGGTCGGGCATAAAGTTAGTCGAACTCAATCCGTCCACAGGCAAACGGCTGAATCCCGATTCGCCCATCCATTCGCTGGCATATCATTCTGAGATCGAAGCACCGTGCATTATAGCCCACGGAGGTTATTATTATCTCTTCGTGAATTGGGGCCTGTGCTGCCGCAGGACAAACAGCACGTACGAGATTCGCGTCGGCCGAAGTAAAAGCGTTACAGGCCCATACCTCGACCGAGAAGGCAAGGACCTCGCCAAAGAAGGAGGCAACCTGTTCCTCCACACTGAGGACCGCTTCATCGGCCCTGGCCATGCTGCGGTTCTACAGGATGGGAATGTCACCTGGCTGAGCTACCATTTCTACGATGCTGAAAGAGCGGGTTCTTCTCGCCTCGCCATCCGCCATTTGCAATGGGACAAAGATGGCTGGCCCGTAGCAGGCGCATATCTTACGCCACCTGATACACAATCTTAGATAAATATCTCACCAGATTTAGCTGGTAAAGACTAAAAACGTCTGATTAAATATTTACCATTATCTTCAAGGCAATATAACTGACGGTGTGGAAACTGTAATATGTGAAGATAGTAGGTGCGGAATGAGCAAGCAAAAGACTAACCTTAACCAGCTTGGATTGTTCGTAATAATCATATCATCTCTATGTGTAGCAGCAACTCCAGACTTCGAGATAAAGCAGGCGTTACCACAACTACCTGAAGGGATAGATCCAATTCCCAACATTGAGCTGAAAGAAGACAGGTCCGTGACGCACATCGTCATTCCAGGATTCAAGAGGAGGGAATCCCAATACGGCGTCACTTTTCGGAACACCAGTGTACCTGAAAAACCAATGACATTGGACAAGAAAGCAACAGTAGAACTTGTATTTTCCTTTATCCAAAAACATTTCCCAACACTCTCCAGTAGAAATGTGGGGGGGATCGGCACAGAAACACGATCATCTTCTACTGAGCAGGATGTTGTATATGCTTACTCGGTCAATCTGGTTAAAAAACACAGGGCAATCCCTGTTTTGGACGACAATGTTAGAGTCACAGTCTATGGAGATAAAGTAGCAAGGATTAGCATCCAGACATACTCCATACATGAAACAGAGGTATCGCAACCCCTGCTTACAGCATCTGAGTGCCTCGAAAAAGCAGCCACTCATATTAAGCATTCTATACCTAATACAACGAAGTTTCTTGTAAATAATATTAACTTCGGCTACAAAGGTGGCTATAGACAACCCTATGAGGATTATTCAA